>JAGWYG010000212.1 GCA_018969485.1 Chloroflexota bacterium | reverse complement strand
CCATCTCGAGCATCCGCGCCGGATCGGCGATCACGCGCCCGATCGCGCGGGTCAGCGCCGCGCCATCGCCCGTGTCGGCGATCTCGCCGTTGATGCCGGGCTGGACCATGGCGGCGTACGCGCCCGCCTTGGATGTGACGCAGGCAGCCCCGCTCGCCATCGCTTCCAACGGCGTCAGGCCGTAGCCCTCGGACAGCGAGGGAGCCACGCACAGCGCGACGCGGCGGTACCAGTGCTTGATTTCGGTGAGAGGCTGATCGCCGAGAAAAACAATGCGCTGTTCGAGGCCGGCGCGCGCGACGCGCTCCTTGAGGCTGCGCAGGTAGTCGGCGTCGCCGGAGAGGCAGGCGCCGCTGATGATGCCGGTGAACTGCGGATGATGCGGCAGCAGCTCGCACAGTGCCTCGACGAACAGGTGTGTGCCCTTGTTGGGGCGCACGCGTCCGAAGACGCCGATGCCGAACTCGCCGGGCAGCCCGCTCTCGCGCCAGGCCGCGCGCTTGTCCGGCGGGGGCCGGAAGGCCTCCACATCGATGCCATGGGGGAGTACGGCATCGTGGCGGTCGAGGAACTGCGCCGCGTTCTCCGTCACGGCCACGATGGCATCGCTGCGGTTGACGATCGAACGCCACACCAGTCCGTGCCGACGTGGGCTGGGGCTGGTGTACACGAAACGCCAGCGCTGGCGCAGCACATGGCGCAGGAACAGCCCCAGCAGCAGATCGCCGGCACGGCGCGCGTGCCAGATGCGCCAGCGCCGGCCGGCGGGCGGCGTCCAGCCGTGGCGCACAAGCTCGCTCCAGCGGATCGTGCCGGAAAGGCACAGCTCGCCGCGATCGAGCACCGCCAGAGGGCGAATCTGCTGCTGGCGGGGAACCAGCTGCAGGATGGTCGCCGAAACGCCGGCGAAGCGCCGGTGCAGGTTGACCACCAGCACCTGCGCCTCGCGCAAGGATTCGTCATGGGTCGCGGCTCGCTCCGGCGGCATGGCCGACACTCTAGTGTCTGCCACGCCCCTTTGCCGCTGCGATCAAAGCGGAGCCGTCGTGACCATCAGCCGCATCGACACCACGCGCAGCGTGTTGTTGTTGAGGCCCGCCTGACGGCGCACCTGGAACTGCAGGCTGTTGATCATCCCTGCCGTCCAGTTGCCCGACAGCGCAGTGATGTCGCCCGTCGCCCCGGCCCGCGGTGCGCAGGTGGTTCCGCTGGTGAAGGTCGGGGTCGTGCGCCACCCGCTGTCGAGGCCACCGGGGATGAAGGCGCGCACGCCGAGGTTGGCGCTCGTGGCAGTGTTGTAGCGGGCCACCACTTCGAACTCGACCTTGGTGATGCGACGGCCGGCGGGGAGCGTGAAGCTCTCGAAGTCGTCGGCCGTCAGCGCCGTGGTGTTGCCGTTGGTGGAGTTGGTCGAGTACTGGCAGGCCGAGCTGTTGCAGTCATCGCAGGTCTGCGCGCCGGCGGCGTAGGACTCGTTGGTCCAAGGCACCGTGTTGGCCGGGTTGGAGGTCTCCGGCACGCTGGTCGCCCAGTGCGTCGTGCGCGTGGCCGATGTCGTCATCGCCAGCGCCGCATCCGCGCGGATGAGGCCGTAGCCAAAGTTGTCATCCACGCCGACCGCGCCCAGATCCTGCGCGCTGGCGCGCAGGATGTTCTCCACCTCGGCCGGGCTCAGGCCCGGATTGCGCGAGAAAATCAGGCCGCACAGGCCCGCCACCAGCGGCGTGGCGAAGCTCGTGCCGCTGCTGCTGCCATAGCTGGTGTTGCCCGCGTTGGTCGTCGACAGGATGTTGACGCCGGGCGCCACAAAGTCGAGGCGCTGGCCACGACCCGACCAGCTGGGCATCTGGTTGGCGGAGTCCGTCGCGCCGACAA
>JAGWYG010000017.1 GCA_018969485.1 Chloroflexota bacterium | reverse complement strand
TCGTATGCTGCGTCGCCGGCATCGGCGGCGGCACACGCGCGGACGCCCATGCTGGCGAACAGCGGCCAGCGCTCGGGATGCCGGCCGATGAGCTCGACGGCACAGCCGGGCAGGCGCAGCACGAGCGCGCACAGCGTGCCGAGCCGGCCATCGCCGACGACGGCGACGCGCGCGCCTGGCGTGATGTGGCTCTGCTCGAGAATTTCGAGCGCCGCAGCGAGTGGCTCGGCAAAGACAGCCGCCTCGTCGGTGAGCCCGTCGGGCACTGCGTGCAGGCAGGCGACCGGCACGCTGACACGCTGTGCGAATGCACCCGGCCGGCGGTCGATCCCGAGCGTCGTGCGCGCCGGGCAATGTGCGGGATCGCCGGTGCGGCAGCGCGGGCAGTGCCCGCAGGCGGCGTTGATCTCGCCGACGACGCGCCGCCCGATCCAGGCGGCATCATGACATGCGCGCACCGTCCCGACGAATTCATGGCCCGGAATGCCGCGGAAGCCCTTGTAGCCGCGGATGATCTCGAGATCCGTGCTGCAGATCCCGACGAGGTGCGGCGCGACGATCGCCTCGCCGGCGATCAGCACTGGCGCCGGCTGATTGCGATCGAAGCGTAGCTGACCATCGAAGACGAGCGCATCCATGGTGCCCCCCGAGGTCGTCGGCCTGATCGCTGGAACGCGCCCGCACGCGGCGAGCGCCGCAACCGGCATGCTGCACAGGTTCGCGGCACGCCAGCAGCGCGCACCGCTTCACGGAGTGCATTATACTACACAGCATCCCAGGGCGGGCGGCAGGGCGCCCGTCGGCGTTGGTGAGGGTCACGCAGTGCGCCTGATCGTTCTCGGAACACCGCAGCCGGCAGCGCTGGTGCTCGAACGCATCGTGCGCGACGGCCGCCACACGGTGGTCGGCGTCATCACACAGCCAGACCGGCCGGCGGGCCGCGGTGGCCAGCCGCAGCCGCCGCCGGTCCGTCGTACGGCCGACGCGCTCGGGCTCGGTGCGCTGGTCGTGCAACCGGCCACGCTGCGCGACCCGGCAATGCACGCATGGATCGCCGCCACCCGCGCCGACGTCGGCGTGGTCGCCGCCTACGGCGAGATTCTGCGCCGCGACGTGCTGGCGCTGCTGCCGCACGGCTATCTGAACATCCACCCCTCGCTGCTGCCGCGCTATCGTGGCCCGGCGCCGGTCAGCGCCGCCATCCTGGCCGGCGATGCGGCGACCGGCGTCTCGCTGATGCGGCTGACGCGCCGCATGGACGCCGGGCCGATCGTGGCACAGACGACCGTGGTGCTGCCCGGGGATGCCCGCGCCGGGTCGCTGACGGACGCGCTGTTCATGCTTGGGGCAGACCTGCTGCTGGCGACGCTCGAGACGCTGGCGCACGGCACCCTGAGCGAGCGGGCGCAGGACGAGGCGGCCGCGACGTACACGCGGCTGCTGACGCGTGACGACGGTCGCATCTCGTGGGCAGCCCCGGCGCAGCATCTCGAGCGGATGATACGCGCCTACGACCCCTGGCCGGGCGCGTGGTGCCTGTGGCGCGGCGCACCGCTGCGCATCCTCGACGCCGCGGTCGATCCGGCGCCGACCGACGCGCGACCGGGCTGTGTCCTGCCCGACATGCGCATCGCGACGGCCGCCGGGCGGCTGGCCGTGCGCGTGGTGCAGCCAGCCGGGCGGCGCGCCATGCCGGCGGCCGACTGGTGGCGTGGGCAGCGCGCGCATGCCGATGAGTGCCTGCAATGAACGACCTGCCATCCCGCCCGGCGGTTCGCTCCGTCGCGCTGCGCCAGGTGGTCATCGTGGTGCTGGTGGCCGTGCTGGCCGGCGGAGCGGGCGGATTCGCGCTGGCCCGCGCGACTGCCGCCACCTGCCCGCTGAACGCCGCCGCATGCGCCGCCCTGGCCGACTTCTGGGAGTCATGGCGCCTGGCGGAGCGCCATTTCGTCGACCCGACCGCCCTCGATCCGGCGCGCATGACCGAAGGCGCGATCAACGGCATGCTGGCGAGCCTCGGCGACAGCGGCCATACGGCGTACCTGTCGCCGGCTGCGGCGGCACTCGATCGTGAGCAGACCAGCGGTCGGTTCGAGGGGATCGGTGCGTATGTCGATGTGCGCGATGAACAGCCCCTCATCGTCGAGCCGCTCGAAGGATCGCCGGCGGAGCGCGCCGGGCTGCGCGCCGGCGACCGGATCCTCACGATCGACGGCGTCGCGGTGCGCGGCATCACCATCGATGATCTGCGCACCCGGCTGCGTGGCCCGGCCGGAAGCGATGTGGTGCTCACGGTGAGCCGCGACAGCGAGGCGCTGCCGCGCGAGATCACGGTCACGCGCGGCGAGATCCGGCTGGACAGCGTGACCTGGGCCATGCTGCCCGATCTGGTGGCCCACGTTCGCATCACGCGGTTCGCCGAGCAGACCGGCGCCGATGTGCGTGCGGCGCTGGTCGCGGCGCGCGCTGCGGGAGCCCGGGCGCTGATCGTCGATGTGCGCAACAATCCGGGCGGCCTGGTGTCGCAGCTGGTGGCGGTCGCTGGTGAGTTCGTCCCCGCCGGGACGACGGTGATGATCGAGCAGGATCGCGACGGCGCCAGCCGGCCCTACCGCACCACGGGCGCCGGCGAGGCGCGCGATCTGCCGCTGGCGATCCTGATCAACCGCAACAGTGCCAGCGCTGCCGAGATTCTGGCTGCAGCGCTGCGCGATGCCGGCCGGGCGACACTGGTGGGCGAGGCGACCTTCGGCACGGCGACGGTGCTGCAGCCGTTCACGCTGGCGAGCGGGGCGCAGCTGCGCCTGGCGATCGCCCAGTGGCTCACGCCCGGCGGCGCGGTGGTGCGCAGCCGTGGCGTCGCCCCCGACGTGCAGGTGGTGCTGGCGGCGGGCGCGACGCCGCTGAGCCCGGCGCGTGCGGCACAGCTCGGCGCGACGGTGTGGCAGGGCGATGACGGACAACTGGTGGCGGCGCTGCGGGTGTTGACGGCGCGGCCATGAACAGGGAGGCGGGCATGGACATCACAACCGCACAGTGGCTGGTCGACTATCACTACTGGGCGAATGCGCGACTGCTGCGCGCGGCCGATGGCATCGATGGGGCCGATCTGGTGGCCCCGCGGGCGGTGCCGTGCGGCAGCCTGCGCGGGACGTTCGTCCACATCCTCAGCGCCGAGTGGATCTGGCGTCAGCGCTGGCTCGGGGCGTCGCCGACGGCGATGCTCGATGAGCGCGCATTTGCCACACTGGCGGACGTGATCGTGCGCTGGGATGCGGAGCAGCAGGCGATGCGCGCGTTTCTGGCCGAGCTAGACGATGCTGCGCTGGCGCGTCCGGTGACGTTCACCAACACGCGCGGGGTCGCGCAGGCGCCGGTGCCGCTCTGGCAACTGCTGATGCACTGCGTCAACCATGGCACCCAACATCGCAGCGAGGCGGCAGTCATCCTGACCGACCTCGGGCGCTCGCCGGGGGACCTCGACATGGCGCTGCTGCTGCGCGAGCGCGCGACGGCGGGTTGAGCCGCGGCGCGCCGACGACCGGCGGCTGGCCGGCGCGCCCTGACACGCTCACACCGGGCGACCGACCCCGTCAGGGCGTGGCGAGCGTCGGTGTGACAGCGTCGGGGGCGGGAGTGCCATCGACGACGGGGGTGCCGTCAGCCGTCGGGCTCGGGCCGCCCGGAGTCGGGGTGAGGGTGCTGACGATCGGCGAGACGTTGGCGATCGAGGGGACGATCAGCGTCTGGCCGACCTGGATGGCGTTGGGGTCGGTCAGGCCGTTGAGCGCGATCAACTCTTGCACGGTGGTGCCGAACTCCAGCGCGATCCCGCTGAGCGTGTCGCCTGGCTGGACGATGTACAGGCCGGTGGGCGTGGGCGAGGCGATCACCGCCAGCGCGTAGGCTGTCACCGTGGCGTCGACGTCGCGCGTCGGAGCCGGCGAGATCGCCAGTTCGATGGTCGAGGTCACGCGCGGTGCCGCAGACCCTGGCTCGGGCAAGGTGCAGGCTGCCAGCAGCCAGACGACGACGCATGCCGCGATGCCGGCATGACCGGGGTGACGCGGGCGGATCGCACCGCCATCGATGGGCACCATCACGCGTTGTTCCTGCCTCATCGCCCCCTGCCACATGTGCGACGCGCCGCATCATCCGTGCGGCGCGCCCGACGGGAACCAGCCTGCTGCAACGGCACCGACGCTTACTTGGACTTGGGAGCCTTCTTGGTTTCGGTCTGCTTCTTCTGCTTCGAGACGTTCTTCGGACTCTTGTCGCCCATGACGTGCTCCTTTGTGTTGATCGACGGCGCGGCCGCCATTGCCTGCGCCAGTGCCCATGATTATACCACGGGGCATCGACGAATGGCAGTGAGGATCGACAACCCTTGGGATGCATCGCACGACGGTATGAACTGCGGGGCAGCGACGGGCCGGGGCGCTGCCCGGCGGATCGGCACGCTCGCGATCGCTCTGGTGTATGAGATGAATGATCGGCAACCCATGCGGCGGCAGATGGGCGCGCCGCCAGCCAGCGGACGGATGATCGCCCCAGTCGGCGATCGTCCGAACCAGCGTGATCGGCGATGACGGATCTGATATACGATGTGATCATTCCGACGCTCCACGGCGCCCCGGCGGAGCTCCGTGCGGCCCTGGCGCGGCAGCGACCGGCGCCACACGCCATCATCGAGGTAGCCGGCGTCCGGCCCAACGGGCTGGCGCGCAATCGCGGCGTGGCACAGTCGACGGCGCCGTGGCTGGTGTTCATCGATGACGATGCGCTGCCCGGCGACGATCGGCTGTGCGCCCGCCTGCTCGCACCGCTGGCCGACCCGGCGATCGGCGTGAGCGGTGCGGCCAAATGCCTGCCGCAGGACTCCTCCTGGTTTCAGCGTCGGGTCGCGCGCGAGGTGCCGCGCATCGAACACGCCATCGTCCATGTCACGACGGCGAGCGACCCGGACCCGCCGCACTTCTCCAGCGCGGTGACGACGACCTGCTGCGCGATGCGCCGCGCGACGTTCGACGCCGCCGGCGGATTCAATCCGGCGCTGGTGCGCGGCGTCGACACCGAGTTTCTGATTCGGGTCCGCCGCACGGTCGCACCGGACGGTGGCACGTATCGCATCGTTCAGGCGGCGGCGGCCTGGGTCAGCCATCCGGCGCCAGCCTCGCTCGGCGCGCTGCTGGTCAAGCACTTCTGGTATGGGTATGGCCATGCCCAGGAGGTACGGCGCGATCCACGGCGCGCCCGCGGCCGGATGCTGACGACGCCATGGCACGCCGCTGCCTATCTGCTGGCGCGCACGGTGTGGCTGCTGCCGAGCGTCGTCATACCGTTCTCGTACGCCGAGCCTGCGTGGCGTCCCGGGTTCAGGCCGCTGAAGGCGCTGGCGCTGTACGCCGGCGTGCTCGGCTACTGCGTGGGCTGGTATCGGGCACCCTGACGGCGGTGCGATCATGCCGGAGATGCGATGCGAATCGTGATCGATGCGCGCCTGATCGGCGACGAATACCCCGGCATCGGCCGTGCGACCGCCGGCATGCTCGTGGGTCTGGCCGCCGAGCGTGGCAGCCATGATGTGGTGGCCGTCGTCGATCCGCAGCGTCGGGATGCGCGCTTCGCCGGCATTGAGCGGCGTGCGCCGGGGGTGCGCTGGCTGCCGAGCCGTGTGCCGGCCGGCGGGCTGGCCGGTGCGCTGGCACTGGCACACATCGCCTGGCGCGTCGGCGCCGACCTGCTGCACAGCCCGACGTTGCTGGCCCCGATCATCGTCAGCCCGTGCCCGATCATCACCACGCACTACGACGTCATTCCACGGGTGTTTCCCGAGAGCCTCGCCCGCGGGCGCCGCCTGCCACTCGAGCTGGCGACGCGCCTGCGGCTGCGTCAGGCCCGGCGCATCCAGGCCGTCTCGCACAGCGCCGCCACCGGCGCATGTGCGCTCTACGGCATCGATCCGGCGCGCATCGACATCATCCCGCTCGGCATCGACGCGCGGTTCCAGCCGCCAACCGCCGCGGCGATCGCCGAGTTGCGCGCGCGCCTCGGGCTCCCTGCACGCTATGCGCTGACGCTCGGCACACCGCGCGGCCACAAGCGGCTGGCAGCATTGGCGGCAGCCTGGCCAGCCGGCGCGCCGCTCGCCCTGGTACGCGCCGGGTTCGGCGGCGCGCTCCATGCGCCCGGGAGCGCCATGCGCGATCTCGGTGCCATCGCCGATGCCGACCTGCCGGCGCTCTATGGCGGCGCCAGCGCATTCGTCTGCGCCTCGCGCTACGAAGGCTTTGGTCTGCCGCCCCTCGAAGCCATGGCGTGCGGCACGCCCGTGATCTACGCCGGCCACTCCAGCCTGGCCGAAGTGCTGGGGGATGCGGGGTGGCGCCACCCGGCCGACGACATCGCGGCGCTGGTCGCCGCTGCGCAGCAGATCGGCGGCGACGCCGCGCTCGCGTCAGGCTGGCGCATGCGTGGCCTGGCACATGCGGCCCGCTTCACCTGGCGCCACACGGCGCGCGCCATGCTCGCGGGCTATGCCCGGGCACTCGACGCCGGCCCGCGCGTCGGCTGAGCCCCGCGGCACGCCGCCAGGCCACACGCAGCGCCACATCAGCGCGCCTGCGATCGGTCGGACTGTCGCAGCAGGTCGCGGATCTCCTGCAGCAGCACCTCCTCGCGGGTCGGTTCAGGAGCCGCTGCGGGCTTGGGCGTCTCGGGCGGATCAATGTGCTTCAGCACGTCATTCAACCGCGCGGTCGGCACGACGATGACGAAATAGACCGCCGTCGCCATCAGCAGGAACGACACCACCGCGTTGAGAAAGCTACCGATCATGATCGGCCCGATGGCGATGCTGGAGAAATCGGGCTGGCCGACGATCACCGCGATCAGCGGCGTGATGATGTCCTTCACCAGCGAGGTGACGACGGCATTGAACGCGGCCCCAATCACTACTGCGACCGCGAGGTCGATGACGTTGCCACGGAACAGAAATTTCTTGAATCCACGCCACATCGTCTGTGCTCCTCTCATCGTGTGTTCAGGTGGTTCGGCGCACGAGACGCTCGGCCAGGAATGCATGCAGCGTCAGCGTCGCCGGCGATGTCGCCGGATCGTCGCGCATCGAGAGCGCCATGGTCCGACGCAACTCCTGGTCGGCGATCGACAGCACGGCGAGACGTGCGCTTCCCAGCGCCAGCGGGGCGATCAGGGTGACGCCGAGCCCGGCCTCGGCGAGGCGCAGCAGCATATCCATGTCGCCGCCATCGAGGACGACCCGTGGGGTGAAGCCGGCGCGGCGGCACGCGCGCAGCGTCGCGTCGCGCATCTCGTATCCGGGTGGGTAGAGCAGGAACGGCTCGTCGACCAGCGCGGCGAAGGGAATGCTGCGCTGCTGCGCCAGCGGGTGACCTTCGGCAGCGACGATGACCAACTCTTCCTCGAAGAGCGGCGTCACCCGGAAGCCGCGCTCGATGGTGGGCAGCGTGACGACCGCGATGTCGATCTCGCCGGCGGCGAGCATGCCGGTCAGCGCCTGGGTGCCGGCTTCGCGCACGCGCAGTTCGATCTGTGGGTAGAGCCGGTGAAAGGCGGCCAGCACTGCAGGCAACAGCCGGACGCCGACGGTCGGCGGCGCGCCGACGGTGACGCGCCCGCCGCGCACGCCGAGCCGCGCCTGCATCTCCTCGTGGACGGCATCGACCTGTGCGAGAATGCTGCGCGCCCGTACCAGCAGGAACTCGCCCGCTTCGGTGAGCCGGATGTTGCGCCCGATGCGCTCGAACAGCGCGACCCCGCCGTAGGCGCGCTCGAGATCGCGCATGGCCTTGCTCAGCGCCGGCTGCGCGACGGCGAGTTCTGCCGATGCGCGCGTGACGTGCTGGTGTCGGGCAACTGCCTCGAAATACCGCAGAAGCCGGAGTTCCATCGCCGCTACCTTGCTGGTCAATTCATCGCCGGACGCTCTGATTCTATCACAGTATTGGTATTAGACGTGATAGAACTGGCATGGTATGGTGATGCAGTCGATCGCAGCGGGCAGCACATCAGTCACAGGGAGGCACACATGGTCGTACGCTCCATTCCCCAGCTTTACGAGCACATCGATCGGCAGATCGCCGGATTTCTGGCGCGCCACAGCATCAGCCTGCTGCGCTGGTCGATGGGCATTGTCTTCATCTGGTTCGGTGCGCTGAAATTCATCCCGGGGCTGAGCCCAGCCGAGGGACTGATCCGCGCATCAGTGCCGCTGGTGCCGATGGACATCTTCATCCCGCTGCTGGCATCGTGGGAGATCGTGATCGGCATCGGGCTGATCAGCAACCGCTGGATGCGCACCACCATCCTGCTGCTGCTATTGCAGATGGTCGGCACCATCTCGCCGCTGTTCATCCGACCCGACCTGGTGTGGGTCGCGATGCCATTCGGTCTGACCATGGAAGGCCAGTACATCATCAAAAACCTGGTCCTGGTGAGCGCCGCGCTGGTGATCGGATCGACCGTACGGCAGGACGCGCGCTGAGGCGTGCCGTCTCCGGCGAGCCCGGCGCCCCGCTGGCCATGCCGCCACGATCGCTGCGCAGCGACCCGCGAGCGATGATGCTCGTGCCCGACACCTCCCACCGCCCCCGCGCGGCAGCGCACGACGGTACTCCACCACCAGAGCCTGAGCCACCGTCGCGGCGCGTGCGACGATGCCCCTCGCACAGCACCGCCGCACATCAGCAGCGAGCCGCACCGCGCCACCCGGCTTGACAGCCGACCGGTGCGGAGCGTAGGATGCCGCAACGCGACCGCGTCCAGCGGCCGCATGCACGATGGAACGCGAACATGATCGCACTCGCATGGCGCAACATGTGGCGTGACTGGCGGCGCACCACGATCGCGCTCGGCGCCATCGCGCTGGGGGTCGCGCTGCTGCTGCTATTCGATGGGCTCCTGCACGGCTCCGATCAGGCGATCTTCGGCAATGCCATCCGGCTGTACGGCGGCAATCTGCAGATCCATGCCCCGGGGTACCGCGAGCGCGCGGCGCGGATCCCGCTCCTGCCGCTCGCCGATGCCGCGCACGTGCGCAGCACTGCCGGCAGCCTGCCGGGCGTGGTAGCGGCAGCACCGCGCATCCACACCAGTGGCATGCTCAGCCATCGCGGCGAGACGCTCGCCGTCCAGATCATCGCGAGCGACCCCGCGATCGAGGCACCGCTCAGCCTGCAGGCGGCCAACATCACGGCGGGGCGCTTTCTCGCAGCCGGCGAGCGCGGCGGCATCGTCATCGGCCGGGCAGCCGCCGAGCGGCTCGGCGCGGCGGTCGGCGACACGCTCGACGTGATCGGCCGACGGCGCGACGACACCGTCCGGCAGCACCGCATGGATGTCGTCGGCATCTACGATCTGGGCATCGCCGATCTCGAGCGCAGCCTGGTGTACATCGGCCTCGACGATGCGCAGCAGCTGTACAACCTGCGCGGCCAGGCGACCGAGATCGTCGTGTTCCTGGGCACGGTGGGGGGCGAGGCAGCGCTGATGCGTCGGCTGCAGGCACAACTCCCCGGCTACGAGGTCGATACCTGGCAGACGTTGCGCCCGGAGATCCGCCAGGCGATCGAGTCCAAGATGGCGGCGACGAGCGCGTTTGGCGGGATCGTGCTGGCGATCGCGAGCATCGGTATCCTCAATCTGATGCTGATGGCGGCATTCGAGCGCACGCGCGAGATGGGTGTGCTGGCGGCGCTGGGCATGCGTGGCTCCCGGATCACCCTGCTGTTCATCACCGAAGGTGCGCTGATCGGGGGCGTCGGCGCGCTCATCGGCGCCACCATCGGCGGCCTGCTGGTCGGACTGCTCGGCGCCGTCGGGATCGACCTGTCGATGGCAGCGGGCATGGGCGAGATCTCGGCGCTGATGGGAGATCGACTGCGGCCCACGATCGGCATCACCGATGTCCTCGGCCGCATGCTGCTGGTGATCGTCATCGCTGCGCTGGCAGCGTGCTGGCCGGCATGGCAGGCGGGGCGGCGCGAGCCGTCGGCCGCCCTGCGCCACGTCTGAGCCGCGTGCGCGAGGAGGGGGCATGTCCATCGCCCGTCTGTGGCACCTGGCGTGGCGCGATCTCGGCCGCAACCGCCGGCGCACGGGGTTCACCATCATCGCGGTCGCGCTCGGCATGGCGTTGCTGATGATGACCAATGCCCTGATCGCCGGCGTCGTCGACGACTCGCTGCAGAACAGCATCATGCTGCGCACGGGCCACATCCAACTGCGGGCAGCAGGTGCCCGTGATGGCGAGTTGAGCGTGCGCTGGCGTGATCTGCTGCTTGATCCCGGGCCCCAGGCCGCGCAGGCCGCCGCGCTGCCGCACGTGACGTCGGCGACACCGGTGCTGTGGACCAGCGGGATGCTGGCCAGCGCCGGCGAATCGGTCGGGCTGCAGGTCTACGGCATCGATCCCGCGGCGCCGGCATATGATCGATTGCGCGCGGCATTGCGGCGCGGGCAATTTCTGGCGGCCGACATGCGCGATGGCGTGGTGCTCGGCGAGTCGCTCGCCGACACGCTGCGCGTCGATGTCGGCGGTCAGGTGCGCCTGACGGTCGCCGATTCCGCAGGCGTGGCCCGCGAGGCAGGTTTCATCGTGCAGGGGGTCTTCTCGACTGGCATTCCGGCATTCGATGATCATGCCGTGCTGGCGCCGCTGGCGACGGTGCAACGCCTGAGCGACGCCAGCCGGCGCGCCAGCGCGATCGTGATCCATCTCGACGACGCCCGCGCGACGGGCGAGGTCGCGGCCGCGCTGGATGTGACCGGCATGCGGCTGCAGACGTGGGAGCAGCTCAACCAGCAGGTCATCCAGACGATGCGATCAGCATCGGCGTTCTATGTCCTGCTCGATGCGATCGTCATCCTGATCGTCGCATCGGTCATCGCCAACACGCTGCTGATGTCGATCTTCGAGCGGCTGCGCGAGATCGGGGTGCTGCTGGCGATCGGCATGCGTGGCCGCGAGGTGCTCGGGCTGATGGTGCTCGAGGCAGCGCTGCTCGGCGCTGCCGGCATCGTGGCAGGGCTGGCCGTCGGTGGCGCAGGCGTCGCCTATCTGGCGACGATCGGCATCAGCATCGACCGATCGGTCGCGGGCGTGGCGGGTGATGCCATTGCGATCAGCAATACCATGTACGGGCGGGCGGTACCGGAGGTGTTCGCCGGTCTGGCGCTGGCGATGCTGGCGATCACGACAGCCGCCGCGGGGTATCCGGCGTGGTACGCGGCCCGCCTGGAGCCGGTGCAGGCATTGCGTGGGCGTTGATGCACGCATGCAGAGGGTGGCGCCACGTCGCGTCAGCGCCGGCATCATCGCGCCAGATCAGGCCTTGCGCCGGCCCGCCCGTGCTGCCGTGGCGCACGCAGCACCGGCTCCCCCACACCGCTGGCGGCGGCGCTGCGGCGCCCGGTCGTCCGCTCCGGCGCCAGCGGCGGGCAGTGATGCGCCCCAGGCGGGCGCACATCCCGACACCGGCGACGCCAGAACCTGGCACCGAAAGGCAGGCCATTGATGACGACCACCGTCCGGCTCGAACGCGTCACCCGGCGCTACACCATCGGCGCCGCCGAGACCCGTGCGCTCGATGATGTCAGCCTGACCATCGGGGCCGGCGAATTCACCGCGCTCGTCGGCCCGTCCGGTTCGGGCAAGACGACGCTGCTACAGTTGATCGGGTGCCTCGACCGGCCCGACCAGGGCGTGATCACGCTGGGCGATCAGGTCGTGACGGGGCTGTCGGCCGACCAGCGGGCGGATCTGCGGCTGCGCAGCATCGGCTTCGTGTTTCAGTTCTTTGCGCTGGTGCCGGTGCTGACGGCATTCGAGAATGTGGAACTGCCACTCCTGCTGGCGGGCGTCGCGGCTGCCGAACGGCGCGCACGGGCGCTCGGGCTGCTCGATGCGGTCGGCATCGCCGACCGGGCGCAGCATCGCCCGGATCAACTGAGCGGCGGCGAGCAGCAGCGCGTCGCCATCGCACGGGCGCTGGCGCCACGACCGCTGCTGGTGCTGGCTGATGAGCCGACGGCCAACCTGGATACTGCCAACGGACAGCAAGCGATGGAGATCATGCAGCGGCTGAACCGCGAGCTGGGCACTGCCTTCGTGTTCGCCACGCATGATCCGCGGGTGATGCACTACGCCCGACGCATCGTCGAGCTGCGTGACGGGCGCATCGTGGCCGATCGCGCGGCCGTGGCGGTCGCGTAGCACATCGCTGGCACCGTGGCGCCATCCGCCATGCCGAGCGCGCGGCGCGCGCCTGTCCGCCAGGCGGCGGGCCGGCTAGCCCACGCGCCCGCGATCTCCGTCCGGGGCAGCGAGGGAGACCCATGCGCGTCGCACGCCAGCGCGCCGGCAGTCGCTGGCCCGATCGTGTGCTGCGCCGTATGATGCAATACGCGCATGCCAGGCGCACACCACCCGAGCGGGGAGACGTTCCTCGCCGCCGAAGCCGCCGGGCGTCCCGTATTGAAGGGTGACCATTCGTGATGTTGCAGTACTTCGAAGCCGAGATCGTGCCGGGGATCGAGCCGCTGGCGCTCGCCGAGCTACGCCAGATCGCCGACGACATCGACCACGTCGGCACAGGGCAGGTGCGCTTCCGGTTCAGCGGCAGCCTGTCGGCGCTGGCCGCGCCGCGCATGATCACCACGATCTACGCGCTCGGCAGCTTTGCCGAGCCCCGGCCGCGCGCGCTGCTCGGGCACGCCAACCTGCACCACATCGTCGACGCCTGCCGTCAGGTCTGTGCCGCCTGGCCGGCGGCGACATTCGCGACCCTGCGGCTGAGCGCAGCGGGCGAGCAGAGCGTCGTGATGCGCCGCCTGCGCGACGAACTGGCGGGGCACCTCGGGCTCACCGCCACCGATGGCGACGGCGATCTGCTGGTGCGGCTGCGCCGGAGCGACGGGCGTGACGGCTGGGACGTGCTGATCCGCCTCACGCCCCGCCCGCTCGCCAGCCGCGCCTGGCGGCGCTGTTCGCGGCCGGGCGCGCTGGCCGCGCCGCTCGCCGCGGCGATGATGGAGCTCAGCGCACCGGCGCCGGCCGACGTGATCGTGAACCTGTGCTGTGGTTCGGCCACGCTGCTGGTCGAGCGCGGCGCGCGGGCGCCGTGGCGTGCGGCCTGGGGCATCGACCTGGATGCCGATGCGCTGGCGTGTGCCGACGAGAACCTGACTGCCGCCGGGCTGCGGGCGCGCGTTCAGTTGGCGGCCCACGATGCCCGCGCATTGCCCTTCGACGATGCGTTCGCCTCGGTCGTGTGCGTCGATCTGCCGTATGGTCGCCTGGTGGGCTCGCATCACGACAACCTGCAGCTCTACCCGGCGCTGATCGCCGAGGCGGCGCGCATCGCCCAGCCACGGGCGCGCATGGTGCTGGTGACCCACGAGATACGCCTGCTCGAGCAGACGCTGCAGCGCACCGCGGGCTGGTGGCACGTCCGCCAGTGGCTGCGCGTGCGCGTCGGCGGCATGACGCCGGTGGTGGTCGTGCTCGAACGCACCGACCACCGCGCGTGACCCGCCATCATGGGCCTGGCTCCGGCGCCGTGGCACGGGCGGCGGCGCGCTGCTGCTCGTGACGGCGAATCGCCACCAGCAGCACGGCGATGTCGGCCGGATTGACCCCCGCCAGACGACTGGCCTGACCGACGGTCCGCGGGCGCACGCGCGCCAGCACCTGGCGCGCCTCCAGGCGCAGGCCCGCGATGCGCGCGACATCGAGGTCATCGGGGACGGGGTGCTGTTCCATCCGCTGCGTACGCGCCACCTCGCGCTCCTGGCGCTCGAGATACCCACCGTAGCGCGCCTCGGTCTCGGCCTGTGCGATGATGTGCGGCGCCTCGTCGGGCAACTCGGTCAGGCTGCGCACATCGGCGTAGCACACGTCGGGGCGGCGCAGCAGCAGCGCGGCGGTCGTCTCATGCAACAGCTCGGCGATCCCCCGCTCGCGCAGCCGGGCATTGACCGCCGCCGACGGATAGATGCGCTGCTGCTCCAGCGCCGCGCGCACCCGCCCGAGCGCCGCCCGGCGCTGCTCAACCCGCGCTGCGTGCTGCGGATCGATCAGCCCGAGGCGTGCCGCATGTGGCGCCAGCCGCAGGTCGGCGGTGTCATGGCGCAGCAGCAGGCGGTGCTCGGCGCGCGACGTGAACATGCGATACGGCTCGTGGAGCGCCTTCGTCACCAGGTCATCGACCAGCACCCCGAGATACGCCTCGTCGCGGCGCAGGATGAGCGGCGCGCGCCGCTGCAGCCAGCAGGCAGCATTGATGCCCGCCAGCAGCCCCTGCGCCGCCGCTTCCTCGTAGCCCGTCGTGCCATTGATCTGACCGGCGAGGAACAGTCCGTCGAGGCGCCGCGCCGCGAGCGTCGCCGTCAACTCGCCGGCCGCGATCGCGTCATACTCGATGGCATAGCCGGAACGCATCAGCTCGACGCGCTGCAGCGCCGGGATGCTCCGCAGCATCGCCCACTGGACATCCTCGGGGAGCGACGTATTGCATCCCTGGACATACACCTCGGTGGTGTGCCATCCCTCGGGTTCGAGGAACATGCCATGGGCCGGCTTGTCCTGAAACCGCACGATCTTGTCCTCGATCGATGGACAGTAGCGCGGCCCGACGCCTTCGATGACGCCGGTGAACAGCGGCGCACGATGCAGGTTGCGCCGCACGATCTCATGAAACGCGTCGGTGGTGTGGATCAGGAAGCACGGCAGCTGCGGTCGCCACGCCGGCATCGCCGCGACGGGATAGACCGGGCTCGGCGCGCCGGCGATCCAGGGTTCGGGCGGTTCGGCGGGGCCGTACGGCGCGTAGTGACCAAAGTAGCAGGGCGTCGGGCTGCCATCCTGCGGCTCGCACAGGCTGAAATCGATGGTGCGCGCGTCGATGCGCGGCGGCGTGCCAGTCTTGAGCCGAATCAGCGGAAACCCCAGCCCCGCCAGATCACCGGCCAGCGCGTCGGCTGGTGCCTCGCCCGCGCGGCCGGCGGCCCAGACCGCCTCGCCGGTCACGGCGCGACCGCGCAGGAACGTGCCGGTGGTGAGCACCAGCGCACGGCCGTCGTAGCGGCGTCCGGTATGCGTGATCACCGCAAACCGCGCCGGCGATCCGTCGGCTGGCTGCAGCGGCACGATGCGCTCGACCAGCGCCTGCCGCAGATCCAGCCCCGGCGTGTGCTCGAGCGCCCGCTTCATCGCGGCAGCATACAGCCGCTTGTCGGCCTGGGCGCGCAACGCCTGCACTGCTGGCCCCTTGCTCTCATTCAGCAGCCGGATCTGGATGAAGGTCTGGTCGGTGATCCGCCCCATCAAGCCACCCAGCGCATCGATCTCGCGGACCAGGTGGCCCTTCGCCGGGCCGCCGATCGACGGATTGCACGACATGTGGGCGAGCCGGTCGAGATCGATGGTGATCAGCAGCGTGCGGCAGCCGAGCCGCGCTGCCGCATGGGCTGCCTCGCAGCCGGCGTGGCCGGCACCGACGACGATGACATCGTACGGTGTTGTCGAACGTGGTGTGCTCATATGCCTGGAATGATCCCGCTTGGCGTCGTCCATCGATGCGCCGGGCCGGCACGTCGCGCGACGCCCGCGGCGCCGGCCGGATGCCCGCGCTCCATCCTATCACATGCCGGCCGACCACCGCCCGGGCGTGCTGCGTCGCTGCGCAATCCCACCAGCCATGCGCGCCGACGCATGGTCGAGGCACAACCCTCCGGCCCGGTTCCGTCACCGATGCCCTGCCGCGACGGTGCCAGGTGTGCTAGGATGGATGCAGCGACCATTCGCCCGCCTTCCGGGCGATGCTATCCCGCTGGTGGCCACGATGCATCTGGTGAGTTTTGGTGGTGTCGACCGTTTCGCCCATGCCGGTGTGCTGATCGGTGACTGCGTGATCGATCTCGCCGCAGCAGCACCGCTGGTCTATGAGAATGTGGCCGGATCGCGCTGGAGCATGCGCGATGTCCTGATGGGGCTGCCCGATGGCGACGGTCTCGACGGCGTGGCGCAGATCGTCGCGGCGGTGCTGGACTACGCCGGCGTCGATGACGCCGACATGCCGCCGCCGGACGCTGGCATGACGATCGGCAGCATCGAGTTGCTCGTGCCGCGCTCACGCGTGCGCCTGCTGGCGCCGGTGCCGCACCCGGCGAGCCTGCGCGACGGCTACCTGTTCGAGCAGCATGTTGCTGCCACGATGGCCCAGCGCGGGCGTGGCGTGCCGGACGCCTGGTACGAGGCGCCGGTGTTTTATTTCGGCAACCATCAGGCCATCCTCGGCCCCGAGGACGATCTGCCGCTGCCGCGCACGGCGGCGCTGGACTACGAGCTCGAGGTGGCATGCGTCATCGGGCGCGCCGGGCGCGATATCGCCGAGGAGGATGCCTGGGAGCACGTGGCCGGGCTGATGATCATGAACGACTGGAGCGCCCGCGACGTGCAGCGCCGCGAGATGCGCATCGGCCTCGGCCCGGCCAAGGCGAAGGATTTCGCGACGTCGCTGGGCCCGTGGCTGGTGACGCTCGATGCCCTCGAGCCGTACCGGCTGCCCGATGATCGCTATGATCTGACGATGGTGGCGCGCGTGAATGGCGAGGAGCGCTCGCGCGGCAGCCTGCGCTCGGTGTACCACTCGTTCGCGGCGCTGATCGCCCACGCGTCGCGCGATGCACTGCTGGTGCCCGGCGACGTCATCGGCAGCGGGACGGTGGGCGGCGGGTGCCTGCTCGAGCTCACCGGCGGTGCTGGTCCATGGTTGAGCGCCGGTGACACGGTCGAGCTCGACGTGACCGGGCTCGGAGTGCTGCGTACGCGCATTCGGGAGCCATGACCCGCTCCCCGATCGCCAGGATGCTCCAGCGGCTCGGCCTGACGCGCCGCGCGCCGGGTCGGCCCGCCGCCCGCCGGCGCTGGCTGCTCGGCGCCGCCGGCGCGCTGGTCGGCTGTGTGACGCCACGCCCCACCGCGACCGCGACGCCACGCCCCACCGCGACCGCGACGCCACGCCCCACCGCGACCACGACGCCACGCCCCACCGCGACGCCCAGTCCGGTTCCGCTCCCGCCGATGACCATCACAGGCGAGGCGGCGACGGCTCAGCCGCTACAGCCGTACACCCTCACGATCGATCCGGCGGGCTGGCGCGGGCGCTGCGACGTGCGGCTGATCGACGCCCGCGAGCGCGTGGTGCGGCGCTACGCCGTCGAGAGCACCGGCGAGCCGATCCATCTCGCCATCGATCCGGGTGGGGCGCTCGGGCCGCAGCGCGCGCTGCTCGACATCGCCGGCGCGACAGTCGCCCAGGCCGAGCTCTTCACGCTCGACGCGGCGACCGTGATCCGCACGGGCCGACCGCAGTACGACGCACTCTATCCCACGATTCGCACCCTGATGGCGCAGTGCGTGCTGGAGTATCCGCGCGGTGACAGCAGCGTGCGCGGATACCGTTCGCCCGACAACCCGCTGATCTGGCTGCGCGATCACGTCTACCAGGGGCGCGGGTTCCGCTACTTCGAGACCGATGTCACCAGCACGCTGGCGGCGTTCGCCGGGGCGCAGCGGGACGATGGCAGCCTGCCGGATTTCCTCGCCCGGCCCGAGATCGGCGTGCTGCGAGATGAGCGCAAGGACGTCGAGGCCGATGTCGAATACCTGTTCGTGCAGGGCGTCCACGACGCCTGGCAGATGACCGGCGACCTCGCGCTGGTCCGGCGGCACCTGTCGGCGATGCGGCGCGCGCTGCACTATACGATGAGCGATCCGCTGCGCTGGGATGCGACGCTCGGGCTGGTCATCCGGCCCTACACCATCGACACCTGGGACTTCGCCTACGGTCCTACCACCACCGACCCGGTGTCGGGACAGCCGGCGCCGCGCCACTGGATCGACGACCAGACGGTCTGGTGCGTGTTCCACGGCGACAATACCGGGCTGGCGTGGGCGTTGCACGCGATGGCGCACCTCGAGGAGGCGCTGGGCGACGTGCCGGCGGCCGATGCATGGCGTGGCGCGGCGGCGGCGGTGATGGAGCGCCTGATGGCGCTCAGCTGGAATGGCGCATTCCTGCGCCATCAGGTGCCGCTGACGCCGTTCATTCCGCCCGGCGTCGACACCGAGCGGCAACTCAGCCTGTCGAACGCGCTGGCGCTGAATCGTGGCGTGCTGCCCCCACGCGCCGGCCGGGCGATCGTCGACGAATATTACCGCCGCTCGGTCGCGCGTGGCACCGACTTCGCCGCGTGGTACTCGATCGATCCGCCCTTTCCCGCGGGAAGTTTTGGCCTGGCCGGGCGCCCCGGCGAGCGTCCCGGCGAATATGTCAACGGCGGAATCATGCCACTGGTCGGCGGCGAACTGGCGCGGGGCGCGTTCCGGTTCGGCGCCGAGCCATTCGGCTTCGACATCCTGCACCGCTACGCGTTCCTGCTCGACAGCACCGGCGCGTCATATCTCTGGTATTATCCGGCGGGCAATCCGGGAATCTCGGGCGAACATACGCTGGCGACCGACGGTTGGGGCGGATCGGCGATGCTGGCGGCGCTCATCGAGGGGGCCGCGGGCGTCGAGGACCTCGCATGCTGCTTCGGCGAGGTCGAGCTCAGCCCGCGCTGGGTGGCGGGCGACGCCGTCGAGCAGGCCGACGTGGTGGTACGCTATGCGGCATCCGACGGGTATGTGGCATACCGCTGGCGCCTGTCGCCCGGCGCCATCGAGCTCACGGTCACGGGCAACTTCCGGCGGGCGCGGGTACGCATCCTGTTGCCCGTGGGCGTGCGGGCGCTGAGCGCGGCGACGATCGACGGCATTCCTGCACGCGTGACGCTCGACGAGCAGTTCGGGTCGTGGTATGCCGTCGTAATGGCCGTCGCCACCGCCGTCATCGTGGTGCGCTGGGCATGACCCGCCGCAGTGCGGTGGCGGGCATCGGCAGGCCATCCGACGACTGAGAAGGAGCGATCATGGCGGTGGTGATCATCGGCGATGCCAATGCCGACCTGCTGGTGGTGGCCGACCATTACCCGCTGCCGGGCGATGATGCCCTGGTGCGCGCGCTGACGTGGAGCAGCGGCGGCGCCGGAGTGAACACGGCGGTGGCAGCCCAATACCTGACCGGCGACGTGCGGCTGGTGACGCGCGTCGGCAGCGATGCGGCAGCCGGGCTGGCGCTGGCGGCGGCGCGGGCGGCGGCGCTCGACGAGGGGTTCTGCCAGCACGACAGCGCGCTGGCCACCGGCAGTTGCGTCGTGATCGTCTCGCCCGACGCCGAGCGGACGCTGTACAGCTTTCGCGGCGCGAACGCCGCGCTGCAACCGCCCGCTGGCCCGTGGTGGGCCGGCGCCGACTGGGTGCACCTGTGCGGGCATGCGCTGATCGAGGGGCAGCAGTGTGCTACCGCCACGGCGATGCTGTTTGCGGCCCGGCAGCACGGCCTGCGCTGCTCGCTCGATGTCTGCCTGCCGTTCATCAGGCTCCATCCCGAGCGGGCGCCGATCCTCGACGCCGTCGCCGTGCTGTTCGCCAACGAGGCCGAGCTCCAGGCGCTGGCGCCGGGTTCTGCCGCCGATGCGGTGCAACATCTGGCGACGCCACACCGGCTGGTGGTGGCCAAACTCGGCGCCCGCGGCTGCATCGTCGGCGACGGTCGCACCGTGCAGGCGTTTCCCGCACATCCGGCGATCGCCGTGGATGCGACCGGCTGCGGCGATGCATTCGCCGCCGCGTTCATCAGTGGCCTGCGCCAGGGCGGCACGCCAGCGCGCTGCGCCCGGCTCGCCAATGCGGTCGGCGCGTGGGTCGTGGCGCAGCACGGCGCCGCCGCGGCGATGCCGACCAGGGCACAGGTGTGGGCGCTGCTCGCGGCGGCCGGCGAGCACGACGTCGCCACGTGGCTCGCTGGCTGGCCAGTCTGACGGCACCGCGCCGCCGGCGCTCAGGCGAGCGCCGCTGCCAGCCATCCAGCGAGGTGCTGCCCGTCCCACCGGTGCTCACCCTCGAAGATCACGTGGTCGAGCGCGGCAGCAGCGGCGAACCCATCGAACGCCTGCTGGGCGATCGCGAGCTGCCCGGCGACATTCGCCAGGCCAGTGGCGCCGTTCAGCGGGTCGTGCGATCCGCTCTCGACGCGCAGCGGCCGTGGCGCGACCAGCGCGCCGAGATCGCCCATGTCGACGGCATTCCAGAGGCCAGGAACGTAGTTGCAGCTGCAGTTCTGGTTCATATGCAGCAGCGACTCGCGGTAGCCGTAGAAGTATCCGCTGACCACCGCCGCGCGGATGCGCACGTCGAGCGCGGCCAGCCAGAGCGTCTGGAGCCCGCCGCCGGAGAGCCCGGCACAGGCGATGCGCCGGGCATCACAATCCGCGCGCGTGTGGACATACGACACAAGCTGCATCAGGTCGTGCACCCACATGCCGGTGACCGTCTGCCCCAGTGGCAGCGCCATGTTGTTGATCTCGCGGCACGAGCCGGCGAGCTCATCGGCCTGGGCGGTCGTACGCTCGCGGCGCTCGCCGAAGCCGCGCGCATCGGGGCAGATCGTCAGGTAGCCGGCGCGCGCCAGCGTGACGCCGTAATCGTACCGGTAGCGCTCGATCGCCTGCGCCCGTGCCGGCGTGTCGTCCAGCCCGGCAACCGTCGCCTTGCCGCCGCCACCATGCCCATGAGGCGCGATCACCACCGGCCAGCCCGCCGCCGGCGGATCGCCGGCCGGATACAGCACAAAACACGGCATGCGCAGCCCGGGCTCGACCAGGATGGCGAGCCACTCGCGGCGATACCCCGCACACGCGACCGACGCGCCCGTCTGTGGTTCGGGCGCGCAGGCGATGTGGGTGTCCAGGCCGATGATGCGGCGCAGGTGCTCGCGGGTGGCCGGCTGCCAGGCGGCAATCCCGGCCGGCGTGGCGTCGCGCAGGCCCATGCGGCGGCCAAACCGCGCGAACCGTGCCGACAGCGCCGCTTCGACCGTCGTCGACTGATCCATACGACCCTCCTCAGGCCGTCGGAGACGGGCCGACGGCGCGACACACGAAGAAGTAGTACGGCCCATCGGCCTCGGGCGCCGCGGTGTAGATCTGGCGCAGCGCCGGCTCCCACAGCAGATTGGGCGTCAGCGGTGGCGCCAGCAGCCAGCGCCCCGTGAGGCGGCGGGTGAGCAGCGATGGTGCACCATAGTAGTGGCTCGCGTCGAACCACTTGAGCGCCGCGAAGCTGAGATACGGCCGCCACGATACCACCTCGAGCCCGGCCTGCCGGAAGCGGGCCGACCACTCGGCGACGCTCAGCGTGTTGTGGTGGTTCGACAGCCGGTTGAACCAGCGGCCGTAGCGCGCGCCGTCCATGCCGAGCGCGTCGAGCAGCGCCGTGCCCAGCAGTTGCCGCGGGAACTGGTCGCCCACCACCGACGCGACGAATGTACCACCGGGGCGCAGCACGCGCGCGATCTCGCGGAGCGTCGCATCGAGCGGGACGACGTGCTCGAGCACGCAGTTGCTGATCGCGGCGGCGAACTGTCCATCGGCGAATGGCAGCGCCGCGCCGTCGGCCAGGCTCAGGCCGGCATACACCCCCCGGCCGCGCGCCTCACGGGTGTCATCGAGCAGCGGGTCGATGCCGAAGACCCGCTTGCCCGGCAGGGCGATCTCGACGAACGTGCCATCGCCCGAACCGATGTCGATGATCGGCTCGGGCAGATCTGGCGCAAGCTCGGCGAAGAGCCGCGCCTCGATCGAGCGGATCATCGCCCGGTGGATCGGCAGCGCCAACAGATGTGGCCGCAGGAAATCCCGCTCCGTGGTCATCGCAATCCCTTCACGCGCGCGGCGCGATCGCATCGCGCACGCCGAGCTGGCTGAACAGTCGTTCATAGGCGTCGGCCGTCTGCCCGGTGCTGTAGCGTGCCGCGATCTCGGCGCGCGGCCGCACGTAGCGGGACCGCTCGCCGATCACGCGCACCAACGCCGCGCCCAGCGCGGCAGCATCACCGATCGGCACAACCTCGCCCATGCCGGTGGTGAGCACCGGCTGGCGCACGCCGGGCAATGCGCTCGCGATCGATGGCGTGCCGCACAGCATGCTCTCGACCTGCACCAGGCCGAAGGCTTCGGTCGAATTGAGACTCGGCAGGACGGTCACCGCGCAATTCGCATAGAACGCCGGCAGGTCGCCCTGTGCGACATTGCCCAGGAATGTCCAGCGATCGCGATGGCGCTCGAGCAGTGGCTGCAGCCGCAGGCGATAGGCTTCCTCGCCCAGCACGTGCTCGTGCGGCCCGGCGAACATCACCCGCGCGTCGGGGTAGGCGGCCAGCACCCGCGGCAGGGCCTCGAGCAGCACCTCGACGCCCTTCTCGGCGGCGAGGCGCGCCACCATGCCGATCACCGGCCCGGTGATGTTCCAGCGCTGGCGGAACGCTTCGACGTCGGCGGCGTTGGGCGGCGCCATCTCGACCGGGGGCGGCACGATGTGGACCTTGTGGCGAAAACGCGCGAGAAACGCCGAGTGGTCGGCATAATCCTGGGTGTAGGTGACGATCGCCGTGGCCAGCGATGCCCCGAGATGATTGGCGGTGTCGACGGCGCCATTGGCCAGCCGGTTGAACATCCCCGGCGCGAGCTTGACATCGCAGTGATAGGTGAGCACCACCGGCTGGCGCAGCACGCGGCCGCGCAGCGCCAGCCCCGGCACGTCGAACTGTGGCAGATGCAGGTGCATCGCATCGTGATGCATCGCCAGTGCGCTCGCGATCCAGCCGATCGTCGGCATGATCACGCCCTTGTTGAAGCGGAACAGCACCGGCGCCCGCACCACCTGCACGCCATCGCGCAGCTCACGGGCGGGCAGGCTCGGATCGTACTGCGAGGTGAGCACAGTCACCTGATGGCCGCGGCGGACCAGCGCGCGGGCGAGGCGTTCGGCGTAGATCGTGAGGCCGCTGGTGTACGGGCGGTAGTATGTCAGTGCGACGAGCAGGCGCATAGGACTCCGGCGTGCTTCAGAAGAGGTGCCGATTCGCGGCGACCCAGTGCCACAGGCGTGCGATGCCGTCGCTGACGCCGACCTGCGGCTGCCAGCCGAGCAACTGCCCGGCGCGGCCGGTATCCAGGACGCACACCAGCTGGTCGCCCGGGCGCCAGGGGCCACGCTGTGGCTCGGCGATCGGCACGCCGGACAGGCGGCTGATCAGCGGCTCGAACTCGGCCCAGATGGCGAGCGTGTTGGCGGCGCCGCCACCGATGTTCAGCACCGCCCCGGCACATCGGTCGATCGACGCGATCGCCCGCTCGTACGCCGCGATCAGATCATCGATGTAGAGCATGTCGCGCACCTGCTTGCCATCGCCGAAGATGCTGATCGGCCGGCCACATTGCGCGGCGATGATGAAATGTGCCGCCCAGCCCTGATCCTCGACGCCGAACTGCCGCGGCCCATAGATCGCCGACTGGCGGAACACCACCGTCCGTAGCCCGTAGATGCGATGATAGTCGCGTACGTACTGGTCGCCGGCGCCCTTCGAACAGCCGTACGGCGAGTGAAAGTCGAGCGGCTGCGTCTCGGCGATGCCCGCCGGATGATCGCGGTATCGGTAGCGGGTCGCCTCTTCGACGATGGCAATGTCGTCCATGCCACCATAGACCTTGTTCGTCGAGGCGTAGAGCACGATTGGCGGGCGTGCTGCGGCGCGCGCCGCCTCGAGCACGTTGAATGTGCCGAGTGCATTGATCTCGAAATCGGTGCGCGGATCGAGCACCGACGTGGTCACCGCCACCTGACCGGCGAGATGGACGATGACGTCGACGGCGGCGGCGGCAGCGACCAGCGCCGCGGCATGCCGGATGTCGCCACGGATCACATCGAGCGCACCAACCGTGCTGTGGAGCCATGCGAGATTGCGTTCGCTCCCCGGCCGCGAGAGGTTGTCGAAGATGGTGACGCGATGCCCATGCGCCAGCAACGCATGGGTGAGATTGCAGCCGATGAACCCGGCACCACCGGTGACCAAGATGTGCATGCAGACTCCACACGACGCATGACTGACGTGGTATTATACCACGCAGGCACGGGGTGTCGCCCGGTCCGGCGCGTCGGCGCGCGGGTGCTCCAGCCCCATCCACATGCCAGAGCGGCCCGCCGGCAGCGGCAACATCCATGAACCGCCCGGCGACGGTGCGACAAATGCGACGAGGATCTTCATGGCGCGTACCCAGATCGAGCAGGCCGCCGCCACGATGCCGACCGGGCGGACGCGCGCCCTGACCTGGCTGGCGATGCTGGCGATTCTCATCCTCGGTGGCTATCTGCGCTTCTTCGGCCTGACCACCTGGGACGAGCCGTCGTTCCGGCTGCATCCCGACGAGCGCTTCCTGGTCGATGTCGCCAGCCTGATCCGGCTGCCCGACTCGCCCGGCGCGTATTTCGACTCGACCGACAGCCCGCTCAATCCGCGCAATAATGGCAAAGACTTCTTCGTGTACGGGTTGCTGCCCCAGACGCTGACGCGCCTGACGGCGGTGATGCTGACGCCGGTCGATGCGCTGCGACCGGATCAGCGGGGCACAATGGAGGAGTGGCTGCCGCGACCGCCCGGGCTGCCGGCACTGCTCAACCCCGACGGACAGAATCTCACCGGGTTCTATGAGATCTTCGTCGTCGGGCGCGCCTGGTCGGCGCTCTTCGACATGGTGTCGCTGGTGCTGGTGGCCCTGATCGGCCGGCTGCTCTACGGGCGGCGCGTGGCGCTGCTGGCGGCGCTGCTGCTGGCGGTGTCGGTGTTGCCGATCCAGCTGGCCCACTTCTTCACGGTCGATTCGGCGACGGCGTGCTTCGTCCTGCTGGCGATCTATGCCGGAGCACGGATCGCCCGTGGCGCGGGTGCCGCGGCATATGCCGGCCTGGGGCTGGCGATCGGCGCGGCGATGGCCTGCCGCATCACGCTGGCGACGCTCGGCCTGGTCGGCATCATCGCCACCGCGGCAGCGATCGCGCCGGCGCTGCGCCGGCTACGGCCCGACCGCGCCGCGCTGCAGCGCGTGGCGCTGCTGGTGCTGGCCGGCGTCATCGCGCTCTGCACCTACCGGACGCTCTCGCCCGATGCCTTCCTCGGCACGCGCGCCGGCACGCCGCCGGTCGCCGGCCCGATCGAGGCGCTGGATCCGCTGCTGCAGGGCGCCGGCTGGTTCGACATGCGACCGGATCCGCGCTTCCTCACCAACATGCGGCAGATCGGTCAGTTTGCCAGCGGCGAGATCGACTGGCCGCCGACCCAGCAGTGGGCCAACCGGCCGCGCTTCGTCTTCGCGCTGCAGAATATGATCGTCTGGGGCATGGGGCTGCCGCTCGGGCTGGCGGCCTGGGCCGGCTGGGCGCTGGCGGGCTGGTCGCTGGTGCGCCGGCGGCGGCTGGAGCACCTCATCCCCTGGACGTGGGTGAGCGTGTTCTTCGCCTGGCAGGGCGGCCAGTTGCTGATGTCGATGCGCTATTATGCGCTGCTCTACGGCCTGTTCGCGCTGTTCGCCGCCTGGGCGCTGGTGCGGCTGTGGCGCTGGCGCACGGCTGCCGGCCCGGGATGGCCGGGTCGCGTCCGGCGGATGCTGGCGATCGGCGTGCCGCTGACCGTCGTGCTGTTCAGCATCGCCTGGGCGCACGCCTTCACCCGGATCTACAGCGAACCACACAGCCGCATCGCCGCGTCGCGCTGGATCTACGCCAACGTGCCGCCCGGCGCCACGATCTCCTCCGAGATTTGGGACGACGGGCTGCCGCTGGGGCTCGACGGCCGGCGCTCCGACGAGTACGTCGGCGTGCAACTCGCCCCCTACGCCGAGGACGAGCCATTCAAATACGATGGCAGCCCCGGCCAGGAAGGCATGCTCGACCAACTCGACCGCATCGATTACCTGATCCTCAGCAGCAATCGCGTGTACGACTCGGTCTCGCGACTACCGATGCGCTTCCCCGCGATCAGCAACTTCTACCGCGCGCTCTTCGCCGAACGCCTCGGCTTCACGCTCGTCGCCGACATCTCGTCGTACCCGACGCTGTTCGGCGTGCCGCTGAACGACCAGGGCGCCGAGGAGGCGTTCAGCGTCTACGATCATCCGCGCGTCCTGATCTATCGCAAGACATCCGGGTATCGCCGCGAGGCGGCGCGCGCGCTGATCACCGAGGGGGTCGCCTGGGGCGAGATCCAGCGCCTGCCGACCGTCGAGGTCGGCCGGATGCCGACTGCGCTGCGGTTCACCAATGCGCAATGGCCGGAGGTTCGCGACGCCGGCACCTGGCGTGAGCGCTTTCATGGCTGGCTGGCGCCGGCGTGGGCGCCGTGGCTGCCGTGGCTGCTGCTGGTCCAACTGATCGGCGCAGCGACCTTCGTCGCGCTGTTCCGCTGGCTGCCGATGCTGCCGGATCGCGGCTACAGCATCGCCCGGACGGTCGGGTTGCTGGTGATCGCCTATGTCGCCTGGCTCGGCGCGAGCCTGGGCGCCGACGACGGTCGCCCGTGGTGGTCGTTCGACGGCACCACGCTGTGGAGCCTGACGCTGCTGCTCGTCGCGGTGGCGGCGGCGCTCGGCTGGCGGCAGCGCGTGGCGTTGGGCGCGTTCATCCGTCTGCGCCGCAGCGCCCTGCTCAGCGGCGAACTGGTGTTCCTCGGGCTCTTCGCCGGCTTCCTGCTGATCCGTGCCGCCAATCCCGACCTGTGGCACCCGGCGCGCGGCGGCGAGAAGCCGATGGACCTCGCGTTGCTGACGGCGGTGAGCAAGAGCGCGATGTTCCCGCCATACGATCCATGGTTCGCCGGCGGCTATCTCAACTACTACTACTTCGGCTACGTCATGATCGGCGCGCTGACGCTGCTGACGGGTGCGACGCCGGCGGTGGCGTACAACCTGGCCATACCCACCCTGGCCGGCCTGATCGGGCTCGGCGCGTTTGGGGCCGCCTACAATCTGCTGGCGGTGCGCGATCCGTTCACGACGGTGTGGCACGCCGTGCGCGCCCGACTGCGCGGCCGGCCCGCACCCGCGCTGCGCGGCGAACGCCGCGCCATCGCCGCCGGATTGCTGGCGACCGGATTCGTCGTCATCGCGGGCAATCTGGCGCAGGCCTGGTGGCTGCTGCCGGGCAGCGCGATCGCGCCCGACGCGGCGTGCGGCAGCAGCTATGCCGCCCAGCAGATGTGTGCCGGCCGCGCCGAGTGGGCCTTCTGGGACGCCACGCGCGTCACCGGCATGGCGCTCGGCTCGGGCGAGATCAACGAATTCCCCTTCTTCACGCTGCTCTTCGGCGACCTGCACGCACATCTGATGGCGCTGCCGCTGATGGCCGCGGTGCTGGTGCTCTCGCTGGCGCTGGTGCATGCCGCGACGCCCCTGCCGCTGGTGTTGCTGGCACTGCTGAGCGGCGCGCTGTACGCCACCAACACCTGGGACTATCCGGTGGCGACGGTTCTGGGGTTGCTGGCGCTGGGCATCGCCGGCTGGCGGCACGTGCGCCGGCACGAAGACCGGCCGCGCGCCGCGCTCGGCTGGATCGCCCGGGCGGTGGTGCTGGTCGGCGGCGGCATCATCGCCTTCGCCCCCTTCCGCCAGTGGTTCGTCACCGACTATGCCGGGCTCGAGCGCTGGACCGGCGCCCAGACGCCGGTGTCGGTCTGGCTGCTGATCCATGGGCTGTGGCTGTTCCTCGGCGCGAGCGGACTGCTCTGGGTGTGGGGGCGGCGCGGCGCGGCGATACGCCGCTGGGTTCCGGCGGCGGCGGCAGTGCTGGCGGGGATCACGCTGGCGGCGGTGGTCGTCGGTGGCAGCGTGCTGCCGCTGGCGCTGGTGCTGCTCGCCGGCGGCATGGTCAGCTTCGGTGTCATGATCTGGCGCGACGGCATGCGGCTGTCGGCGCCGACCCTGCTCGGCATCGCCTGGGGCGTCGCCGCGCTCGGCCTGGCGGTGCTGAGCGAAGTCGCCGTCGCCCGTGGCGACATCGGCCGGATGAACACCGTCTTCAAGCTCGGCATGTCGAGCTGGATGCTGTTCGCCGTCGCCGCAGCCGGCGCGACGGTGGCGCTGTGGTCGGCGCAGCGGGCGGGCTGGTGGTGGATCTGGCGCGGCATCGTGCTGCTCGGCATCCTCGGCGCGCTGGCCTATCCGCTCAGCGCCACGCCGGCACGGCTGGCCGATCGGTACGACAGCAGCATCGCGCCGACGCTCGATGGCGCGGCGTACCTGCGCTCACCGCGCAGCGGCTGGTCTGAACAGGGGCAGCTCTTCGCACTGGCCGACGACTGGCCGGCGATCGAATGGATGCAGCGCACGGTCGACGGAACGCCGATCATCCTCGAAGCGCACGGCGAGGGGTACCGCTGGAACGGACGCTTCGCCCACTACACCGGGCTGCCGACGCTGCTCGGATGGCCGTGGCACCAGCAGCAGCAGCGCTCCGTCGCCCAGATCGACCCGGTGATCGGCTCGCGCCAGATGCTGGTCGACGCGCTGTACCGCAGCACCACGGGCAGCGAACTGATCGCGACGCTCCAGCGCTACGGGATCGAGTACGTCGTCGTCGGCGCGCTCGAGCGGGCGCTGTATGGCGCCGACATCGAGACGCGCTTCGGCGCCGCGGGCCTCAGCCCGGTCTTCCGCGGCACGACCAGCATCTGGCAGGTGCCGCCCGGCGACACCTTCCCGGCCGTCGTCATCGACACCCGGCCGGTCCGTGCGCCACCCGACCAGCCGCGGCCGGCGGCGATGCTGCCGTGGGCGGTGGGCAGCCTGCCGGCGGCCCATCAGCCGGGCTGGAATACGTGGGCGGCCGGCTCGCCGGCGGCGACGCTGGTGTGGCTGCTCGTCTGGTATGGCCTGGCGGCGCTCGGCCTGCCGATCACGACGCTGTGCTTCGGGCCACGCTGGGCGGGCGGCGGCCTGGCATTTGCCCGGCTGGCGGGCCTGCTGCTGCTCGGCTTCATGGTGTGGCTGCCGGTGAGCGGCCGCTGGTGGTCGTACGACACCGTCGGCCTGGCGCTGGGCATGGCGGCGTCCGTGGCGCTGGCGCTGGCGCTCACCGCGCGCATCGGTGCGCGCGAGGGCGCCGCGACGCCGGCCAGCATGCTGCGCGGCGGCTGGCAGGTCATCGTCCGGCCACTGCAGCACCAGTGGCGCATCGCGCTGGGCATCGAACTCAGCTTCCTGGGGGCATTCGCCGCGCTCGCCCTCACCCGCGCGCTCAACCCCGATCTCTGGCACCCGATCTGGGGCGGCGAGAAGCCCTTCGAGTTCGGCATCCTCAACGGCGTGCTGCGCAGCGCAGTGCTGCCACCCTATTCGCCATTCTTCGCCGACGGCACGCTCAACTACTACTACTACGGGTTCTTCCTCGTCTCGCTGCCGTTGCGCCTGAGTGGCATCCCGCCCGAGATCGGCTTCAACCTGGCGGTCGCCACCTGCTATGGCCTGCTGGTCAGCGGCGTCGCCACGCTGGTCTTCCAGCTCACCCGCCGCTGGTGGGCGGCGCTGGTGGGCGTCTTCGCCGTCGCGCTGGCCGGCAATCTCGCCGCCGTGGTGCCGGCCGGCTATGCACGGGGCCTCGCACCGGCATTCAGCGCGCTCGGCTATGGCCTCGACCGGTTCGGCAGCGCGCTGGGTGACTGGTTCATCGGCCCGACGCGGGTCATCCCCAGCGCCGCGCCGACGACCATCAACGAGTTTCCGGCGTTCACCATGCTCTTCGCCGACCTGCATCCGCACCTGATCGCGCTGCCGCTGACGGTGGCGGCGATCGCGCTGACCTACGCGCTGGTCGTGGAGCGGCGCATCGGCCGCCTCGAGCAGGCGACCGCGTGGCTCGGTATGGCGCTGCTGCTCGGCACGCTGGCGGTGACCAACTCGTGGGACATGCCGACGTACGCGCTGGTGTTTGGCGGGGCTGCGGTGATCGCGGCGCATCTGGCGCCGGCAGCGCACTGGCGCGCCCGCCTGTGGCAGGTGGCGCGCGCCGGCCTGGCGACGCTGCTGGCCGCGGCTGGTGGCCTGCTGGCCTACCTGTCATTCTTCCAGCAGTACCGTCCGATGGTCAGCGGCGTGGGGATCGCCCCAGAGGCCCTCGACATCCGCGATTACCTGCTGGTCTTCGGCACGATGCTGGTGGTGCTCGTGCCGCTCATCGCCGTGCGCGCGTTCCGGGCGGCACGCGGCGTGCGCCGGTTCGGCTGGCTCAGCATCGCGCTGGTCGCGGTGGCAGTGCTGGCGCTCGGCGCATGGCTGCCGGGCACCGTCGGCGGCGGCATTCCCGGGCCATTCGCCGCGCGCTGGTGGCTGGCCGGGCTGGCCATCGCCGTGATCGGTGTGCTGCTGCGGCGCGGCCCCGGCGCCGACTGGTTCGGCCTGTGGCTGGCCGGTGTCGCGCTGCTCGTCTCGCTCGGCGTCGATCTCGTGTACATCCGGGATCACCTGGATGGCGGCGACGCCTATCGCATGAATACCGTCTTCAAGTTCGGCCTGCAGGCCTGGGTCCTGTTCGCCATCGCCGTCGCGGCAGTGCTGCCGGCGATCGTCGCCGCCGTCCGGCGTGCCGGGCGCCCGGCAGTCGTGGCTGGCGTCGCCGCAGCGACGCTGCTGGGCGCGATCGGCGCAGCCTATCCGCTCATCGCCGTCCCCAGCCGCGTCGCATTGCGCTTCGAGCGGCCGACGCCCTGGAGCCTCGACGGTCTCGCGTTCCTCAAGACGGCGCGCTACACCCTGCCCGACTACATCACGCCGGCGGGTGCGGCGCCGATCGAGGTCGTGCTCGCCGGCGAGTACGACGCCATCGCGTGGCTGCGGCGCACGGTCACCCGGCCCGAGGTCGTGCTGCAGTCGAGCCTCGAGTTCTATCGCGCGTACGGCGTGCGCATCGCCGCCAACACCGGCTTCCCCACCATCGTCAGCCCGCTGCACGAGAGCGAGCAGCGCGATGGCGCCGCCGTCGCACAGCGCGACCGCGACGTCGCCACGATCTATGGCAGCGACGATGCCGACCTGGTCGTGCGTCTGCTGGCGCGCTACCGCGTGGCGTATGTCGTCGTCGGCCCGGTCGAGCGCGCCGCCTACGACGGCATCGGCGCCCTGGAGCAGCTTGTCGGCCAGTACCTGACCGTGGCCTACCGCAACGAGCACGTGAGCATCTACCGCACCACCGAGGCGCTGGCGGCGGTCGCGCCGCTCGCACCGGTGCGTCCTGGCGCCGTGCTGGTGCGGCCGGCGCCCGAGGTTGCCCCCGAGCCGCTGCCCGCCGACGAGTTGCTGCCACAGGATGCGCCGGCGCCGCCTTCGGCCGCCATCGACGCCGGCGACGCGTTCGCCCGCGCGCAGCAGGCATTCGCCGCCGGCGACTCGGTCGGCGCCGAGCAGATTCTGGCCGAGGCGGCGCGCGCCAATCCCGACGACATCGGGCTGCACCACTTCTGGGGCGACGTGCTGGTCGAGCTCGGCTCGTACGACGCCGCCGTGGCGGCATACCGCCGCGCCGCCGAGATCGACCCGTCCGCCGGCAACTTCACCAAGCTCGGCCAGGGCCAGGAGCGTGCCGGCGACGACGGGCGGGCGGCGGAGGCCTATCGGCAGGCGATTGCCATCGACGCGCTGGCGCCCGACGCCTACTTCTTCCTCGGTGCGCTCGAGGAGCGCGCCGGGCGTGCCGCAGCGGCGCGCGACCAACTGCGGCGGTACCTGGACATTGCGCCGGGCGATGGCCAGTACCGTGCGGCCGCGTTGACCCTGCTCGAACGACTCGGGGGCGAATGATGCTGGGATCGATCGCGCTCACCTGGCTGGTGCTGCAGCTCTTCGGCCTGGTCGGCCGGCCGATCGCGCGGCGATGGTTCGATGCCCTGCCCGATGGCGGCTATGCGTTCAGCAAGATCGTCGGCATCCTGCTGTGTGGCTATGGCGTCTGGCTGCTGGCGATGATCGGCTTCGGCGGCCTCAGCCTGCCGCTGATCATCCTCGTCGCCGCCGGCGTCGCCGTCGCCGGGGCGTGGTGGTCGGCGAGCGATGCGCCGCGCATCCCCTGGCAGCGGCGGCGCGGCATGGCCTTCGGCTACGAGGCGATCTTCCTGGCGGCGCTGGTCGGCATGGCCCTGATGCGCAGCTACCAGCCCGATCCGTGGGGCACCGAGCGGCCGATGGACTTCGCCTTCTTCAACGCGATCGCGCGCAGCCCGGCATTCCCGCCGCACGATCCGTGGCTGTCAGGGTACAGCATCAACTACTACTACTTCGGCTACCTGCTGATGGCCATGCTGACGGTGGTCACCGGTGCCGAACCGGCGGTCGGCTACAATCTGTCGCTGGCGACGATCTTCGCGCTGGCGGCGCTGGGCATCGCTGGCCTGGTATCGAATCTCATTCACCTCGATCGGCGCGCCACCGAGCAGCCGCGCCGCACGACCCAGGCGGGCGTCTGGCTGGCGACTGCCGGCACGGCGGCGCTGGTGCTGTGCGCCGGCAATCTGGTCGGTGCGGCGCAGATTGCATCGGGAACGGCGCTGATCGCGGCGCTGCCGGGGGATCAGGCGGCCCGCGCGCTGCTCAACGGCCTCGGCGCGCGCGCGCCACTGACGCTCGATCCGCCGTTCCGCGGCGAATACTTCGACGGCACCAGCCAGATCGTGCCGAGTGACCAGGCGGCCGACTTCAACTGGTGGAATCCGTCACGGGCGATCTGGGACGACTACCCGGCGGGCGATGGCGGCCAGCCGTACCGCCGCTACGCGATCACCGAGTTTCCCTTCTTCTCGTTCTGGCTCGGCGATATGCACCCGCACGTGATGGCCATCCCGCTGGTCGTGCTGGCGGCGGCGGCCGGGCTGCAGCTGGCGGCGCGCCGCGACGGGCCGCGCTACCGGCGCGATCCGGCACGCCTCGGCAGCGTGATCCTGAATGGCCTGGTGATCGGCAGCATGTATGCGGTCAACAGCTGGGACATGCCGCTGGGCGTGGCGCTGGTGATCGGTGGCCTGGTGATCGCCGTGCGCCGCACACCAGCCCCCCGTGCCATCGCGCCGCCGCTGCGCCAGGCCGCGCTGACCGCATTGGTGGCCTATCTCGCATTCCTGCCATTTCATGCCACCTTCCGCTCGCTGGTCGGCGCACGCGATCCGCTGATCGATCTGCCGCTGCTGGGGGCGCTGAGCCGGACGCTCGGGCTCGTGGCGTGGGATCGCACCGAATTGCACAGCATGCTGATGATCTTCGGGCTGTTTCTCGTGCCGCTCGTGCTGCTGGTGTGGTGGGCGGGTTCGTCGCATCCGATGTGGCTGCGCGCGTCGCTGCCGGTGGCGCTGATCGTCGGGACGCTCATCGGCGCTCCGCTGCTCGCGCTGCTCCCGCTGGCGGTGCTGGCCGGCGCCAGTGCGCTCGAGCGCGTCGAGCAGCCGGCGCGGGCGTTCACGCTCGGGCTCGTGATGCTCGGCAGCCTGATCTGCCTGGGCATCGACGTGGTCTACATCCGCGACGTCTTCGAGTCGCGCATGAACACGGTGTTCAAGTTCACGTACCAGGTCTGGGTGATCTGGGGAGCGGCCGCCGGCTATGCGCTGTGGTGGCTGCTGGCCCGGTCGCCGCAGCGCTGGCGGCTGGCGCGCGTGGGTGGGACGCTGCTCGTCGGCGTGCTGGCGGCGGCGGCGCTGGTGTATCCATGGCACACCTTCGGCCGCCAGCTTCGCGAGGCGACGCCGATCGGGCTGGCGGGGCAGACGCCGCGCGATCGCGAGCCGGGCGGCGCGGCGGCGCTGCGCTTCCTGCGCGAGCAGGTGCCCGGCGATGCGGTGATCCTCGAGGCCAGCGGCAACGGCCCGGGCGATTCGTACGATCCCGAAGGCCTGGGGATCGGTGGCGTCTCGGCGAGCACCGGGCTGGCGACGGTGCTGGGCTGGCCGGGGCACCAGCAGCAGTGGCGCGCCGGCGATCCGCAGGCGCAGGCCGAGATTGCGCCGCGCCAGGCGGACGTGGCGCAGATCTATGCGACGCTCGACGCCACGGTGGCGCGCGAGCTGCTCGCGCGCTACGACGTGTCATATGTCTACGTCGGCGCGGCGGAGCGCGCCCGCTACCCGGCCGAGGCGCTCGACAAATTCGCCGGGCTCGGCGATGTGGCCTTCAGCGAGGAGCAGGTGACGATCTACCGCCTGCGCTGAGGCGGCCGCACGCGCCGGGCGGCATGACGCCGCGCGGCGCATGCCGCACCAGGTCGTGCGTGACGGTCACGCGCCCGCCAGCTACCGCCACGGGCGCGCGGCGCGCTGGAAGATCGTGTCGACCGAGACGCCGCTGTGGATGCGCTCGATCACCTCCGCCAGCAGGCTCGCCACGCTCAGCACGCGCAGCTCGGGCCAGGCGCGCTCCGGCGCGATCGGCAGCGTGTCGGTCGTCACCAGCTCACTGATCGGGCTGCGCCGGATGCGCTCGATCGCATCGCCGGCCAGCACCGGGTGCACCACCGCCGCCACCACCGAGCGCGCACCACTCGCCATCAGGACCTCGGCCGCCTCGATGATCGAGGTGCCGGTGTGCACCTCATCATCGACGATGATGCAGCGGGCACCGGCCACGTCGCCGATCAGGCGCAGCGACTCGGGCGTCGTGCCGGCGCCGCCGGTCAGCGGGCGACCGTGGCGCTTCTCGACGATCGCCAGCGGCACGCCGAGCAGCTCGGCAAAATTGCGCGCCCGCTTGGCAAATCCCATGTCGGGCGATACCACCACGGCGTCGTGCCAGCCACGCTCGGCAAAGTACGGGACCAGCAGCGACATCGTACTCAGTTCATCGACCGGAATGCTGAAGAAACCCTGGATCTGGCCGGCGTGCAGGTCCATCGTGATCATCTGCTGGGCGCCCGCCACCTGGATCATGTCGGCCAGCAGCCGCGCCGTGATCGGCACCCGCGGCTGGTCCCGCTTGTCCGTCCGGCCATATGCGTAGAACGGCACGACCGCCGTCACGCGACCGGCCGAGGCGCGCTTGCACGCGTCGAGCATGATCAGCAGCTCCATGATCCGGTCGCTCAGCGGTGCCGCCAGCGACTGCACCACGAAGACGTCCTTCTCGCGCACGCTTTCGTTCAACCGGACGAAGATATTCTCGTTGCTGAACGACGTGACGGTCGCATCGCCCAGCGGGATGTTCATCCGCCGGCAGATCGCGTGCGCCAGCGCCGGATTGCCATTGCCGGAGAACAGGCGGATCTCATCGAAGCGGCTGCTCATCGCCTATCCTTCTCTCATGTGTCCGGCGCACCTGCGCCATCACTCCGGGCGGCGGCGGCGTGGGCGGTCGTCATCGCGCCTGCGGCGTGGCCCCTCATCATCATCACGGGCGGCCGGCGCGTCGGGCTCGTCGGCGCGCGGCAGCATGCGCCGGGCGCGCTGCTGGTCGCTGGTGTGTTTCAGCAGCACCCCCAGCGTCGCGTCGAGCGCGGCCCGATCGAGGTGCCGGGCATTCAGCTCGATCAGCGACCGCGCCCACTCGACCGTCTCGGCGACGCTCGGCTGCTTCTTCAGATCGGCGCCGCGCAGCCGCTGCACCAGTTCGACGACCTGGCGCGCCAGCCGCGCCGGCGCGTCGGGCACCTGCAGCGCCACGATCTGCAGTTCGGTCTCGAGCGCCGGATAGTCGACGTGCAGGTACAGACAGCGGCGGCGCAGCGCCTCGGAGAGCTCGCGGGTGTTGTTGCTGGTGAGCACGACCATCGGCTGGTGGCGCGCGCGGATGGTCCCGATCTCGGGAATGCTCACCTGAAAGTCGCTGAGCACCTCGAGCAGAAACGCCTCGAATTCGGCATCCGCACGATCGATCTCGTCGATCAGCAGCACCACCGGCCGCTCGCTGGTGAGGGCGCGCAGCAGTGGCCGCGGCAGCAGAAAGCGCTCCGAGAAGAAGACGTCCTCCTCGGCGGCCAGCCGGTCGGCCGCCTCCGCCAGGCTGCCGGCACCCGCCAGGACGTCCGCGAGGGCGTCGCGCAGCAACTGGGTGTACAGCAACTGCTTGGCGTATTCCCACTCGTACAGTGCCTTGGTCTCGTCGAGCCCCTCATAGCACTGCAGGCGGATCAGGTCACGGCCGCTGGCCGCCGCCCACGCCTTGGCGAGCTCCGTCTTGCCGACGCCCGCCGGCCCTTCGGCCAGCACCGGCTTGCCGAGCCGCTCGGCGAGGAATACCACGGTGGCGATCTCGTCCGACGCGATATAGCGCTGGCCCTCAAGGCGCGCGCGGATATCATCAATCGAGGTGAACATGGGGCCGCCTCCCTGCCGCTGCTGCGGCGCCGACCTGCCGGAGGTCGCGGGCGGGGCCCGCGCATCGCCAGTATAGCATGGCGCGCCACCGTCGCGGCGTCAGCCGGCGGGCGCTCCCATCCAGCGCCGCCCCAGGATCAGGCCCAGCGTGCCGAGCAGCGCCGTCGCCGCACCCGCCGCGAATACCGCCGGATAGCCGCTCTGGTCCGAGATCACCCCGCCGAGCGCGCTCGCCAGCGATCCGCCGACGCCGAACACGGCCGTGCCGAACAGGCTCTGCGCCGTCGTCTCGAGGCCACGCGGTGCCAGTGCGCGCGCCTCGACGACGCCGGCGGTCCAGAGCAGCGCGAAGCACGGGCCGTGCAGCATCTGGGCCGCGATCGCGATCTCGGGCATTGTGGCCAGCGCCGAGAGCGCCATGCGTACCACGTAGAACAGGCCCGCGGCGATCAGCATGCGGCGCGCGCCCCAGCGGCGCAGCAGCCACGGCGAGAGCGCCATCACCGGCAGTTCGGTCAGGCTCGCCAGCATGAAGGTGAAGCCGACCTGCTCGTTGCTGCCACCGAGGCCGCGCACCAGATACAGCGGCAGGAAGTTGTGGAACACCGAGCTGCTCGCGCCCATCAGCATGCCGCACATCAGAAAGATGCCCCAGCGCCGGTCACGGAGCAGCCCTGCGATCGCGGCACGAATATCGACATTGGGCGGCACGCCGCTCGGCAGGCGCAGCGCCGCCGCCGCCGTCAGCAATCCGCCGGCGACGAAGCCGACGAAGCCGATCGTGATGCCGTAGCGCGTCACCAGCCAGCCCGACACCAGCGTGCTGATCGCCCAGCCCACCGCCCCCCAGGCGCGCACCGCGCCGTAGCGTTCGCGCCGCTCGCCCAGCAGGTTCAGCGTGGCGCTGTCGGAGAGCGCCGGTACCGGCGCGAGCGCCAGCGCATAGAGCACCACCAGGACGATCAGCAGCGTGAAATCGCGCGTCTGGCTGATCAGGAACGCGGGCAGCAGGGCCGCTGCGACGGCGACCGGCAGCATCACCCGATGCAGCCGCAGGGCGTCGTTCAGCAGGCTCCAGAACGGCCCGGCGACGAGCTGCAGCACGCCGGGCAACGCCATCAGCACCCCGATCTGCGGCAGCGACAGCCCGGTCGACTCGTAGTAGATGCCGAGAAACGGCATCATCAGACCGATCGAGACGAACCAGCTGAAGTAGAAGAGCTTCGGCGCGAACAGCGTGGTCGAGTCAGTCACACGTGCTCCTGTCTGGCGGATCGATGACGGCGAGCGCGAGCAGCGTGTGCCGTGCGGGCATCACCCTGCGGTTGCGGTGAAACCAGCCTTCTCGGCGGCATACTCGTAGGCGCGCCGGGTCTCGGCATCCCACAGCACCATGCGCACCAGCCTGACGCTCGTCGGCAGCGCGAGCGCCTCGGCGATGGTGGTGAGCGCCAGCCGCGCCGCAGCGTCGAGCGGATAGCCGAAGATGCCGGTCGAGATCGAGGGGAATGCGACGGACTGCAGGCCGTGGGCGTCGGCCAGATGCAGGCTCGCGCGGTACGCGGCGCACAGCAGGGCGGCATCGCGCTCGCGCCCGGTGTAGCGCGGCCCGACGGCGTGGATGACGTAGCGCGCCGCAAGGCGATAGCCGGGCGTGATGCACGCCGCGCCGGTCTCGCATGCGCCGACGACCGCGCATGCCGCCGCGAGCTCGGCGCCGGCCGCACGGTGGATCGCCCCCGACACCCCACCTCCGGGACGCAACGTCGTATTTGCCGCATTCACGATGGCATCGACCTGCTGGACGACGATGTCGCCGGCGACGAGCTCGAAGGTCGCCTGCCCGATCACGTACCGCTGCATCCTCCCCTCCCCGTGGTGCGTCGCATGGATTCTGCCACGGCGCACACCGCCGGTTGATCACGTGCCCGCCGCCGCAAGCCCCAACTATAGGGATCGTGTCGCAGCCTGTCAAGTTGCCCGAGTCGCGCTTTTGCCGTATACTGTGGCCAGGCGGAGCATCCGGTCCGTGACAGATTCGTCATCGCTGCCGGGACATCCCTGGCCGCACCACACTGGGAAGCGCACCGATGGGCAGACTGGGCGAACGATTACGTCTTGCCCGCGAGAGTCGCGGGATCAGTCTCTCGCGTGCTGCCGCCGAGACGCGTATCCTGCAACGATACCTGGTTGCGCTCGAAGATTCGGATTTCATCAATCTGCCGGGTGATGTCTACACCCGTGGATTCATCCGCAACTACGCCAACTATCTCGAGCTCCCGGCCGAGGAGTTGCTCGAGATGTACCGGATCGAACGTGGCCGGGCCGATCCCGTGACGGTGATCAGTGCGCCGGCACCACCACGGCTGCGGCTCATGTTTGTGCCCAGCGTCCTCGGCGTGTTCTTCGTCGTGCTCACGATGATCGGCCTGAGCTACCTGGTCCTCACGCTGACGAGCCGCATCGGCGAGAATGCGCTGCTCGAGAGCGAGGCGACCGCATTTCCGACGCCGGCAGCCGAGCCCAGCGCGCTCCCCACGCCGCTGCCGACGACCCTGCCGACCACCGCGCCGCGCACGACGCCCGCCGCGGGCGGGGCGGTCGATCTCATTCCGGCGACACCCACGCCGCCGCCGGCGCCCGAGGCGCCGATCGTCATCGAGGTGCGCGTCGATCCCGGCAACAATCGGGGCTCGTGGCTGCGCATCGCGACCGACGGCAAGGTCGTGTACCAGCAGACGGCCCTGGCCGGCGAGGTGCTCAGGTTCACCGCGCAGCGTGACATCTTCGTGCGGGCGGGCAACGCATTCATCGTGACGGTCGTCATCAATGGCCAGGAACAACGGTTGAGTACGACCCCTGGCGAGGTGGTCAATTTCACGTGGCCGCCGAACTAGCAGCACCAGCGGGAGCAGATCGGGCGATGGCAGAGAGTTCTTTCGACATTGTCTCGGACTATGATCGGCAGGAAGTGGTGAATGTCGTGGATCAGGTGCGCCGCGAGATCACGACGCGCTATGATCTGAAAGATGCCGGCATCGAGCTCACGCTCGGCGAGAGCGAGTTGGTCATCAGCGCCGAGTCCGAGTTGCATGTCGCGGCGGTGCGCGATCTGGTCCAGACACGGGCGCTGCGCCGGCAGTTGTCGCTGAAGGTCTTCGCCTTCGGCGCGCTCACGACGATCGCCGGCGGCCGCGTGCGCCAGAGCGCCACGCTGCAGCGCGGCATCGCCGAGGACGTCGCGAAGCGGATCCAGAAGCTCATCCGCGACCAGTATCCGCGGGTGCAGGCGCGCATTCAGGGCGATGCGGTGCGCGTCGGCAGCAAGAGCCGCGACGATCTTCAGGCGGTGATCCGCCTGGTGAAGGAGCGGCAGGACGAGTTCAGCATTCCGCTGCAGTTCACCAATTATCGTTGAGCCGATGAACTATCACATCATCACCCTCGGATGCCCGAAGAATTCGGTCGATAGCGAGGGCATGGGCGGCATCCTGCGCGCCCGCGGTCATCGGGCGGCCGAGGCCGCCGAGGCCGACGTCATCATCGTGAATACGTGCAGTTTCATCGCGGCCGCACGCGACGAGACGCTCGGCGTGCTGCGTGAGGTCGCTGCTGCGAAGCGCTCCGGGCAACGGCTGATCGCTGCCGGCTGCATGGCCGAGAGTCATCCCGACATCGTGCGGGCGGTGCCCGGCGTCGATGCGATCATCGGCACGCGCGAATGGACGCGCATCGACGAACTGGTCGGCGGCGCGGCGGCCGTGGCGGCGCCCGCACTCATGATCGACCTGACGGCGGCCCCGGCGGCGCAGCGCGAAGCGCCCGGCGATCCCGCCAGCCTGGTCGTGCCCGGCGCCTATGCCGACTGGCGCACGACGCCGATCCAGCGTCAGGCGCGCGGCCCGTCGGCATATGTCAAAATCTCCGACGGCTGTAACCTGCGCTGCGCCTTCTGCACCATACCGTCGTTCAAGGGCGACATGCGCTCGAAAGCGCTGGGGGCGATCGTCGCCGAGGCGCGCGAACTGGTCGCCCAGGGTGTACGCGAGATCGTGCTGGTCGCCCAGCATCTCACCGACTACGGCCGCGACCTGCGCGTCGATGATGGTCTGGCACGCCTGCTCGACGCACTGTGCGCCGCGCTGCCCGCGGATGTCTGGCTGCGCTTGATGTATGCGTACCCGCACGGCATCACGCCGCGCCTGATCGAGACGATGGCGCGCCATCCACAGGTGTGCCACTACCTCGATATGCCGCTGCAGCACGCCCATCCGGCGATGCTGCGACGCATGCGGCGCCCACCCGACAGCGAGCGGACGCTCGCCACCATCCGCGCGCTGCGCCATGCGATGCCCGACATCGCCATCCGCTCGACGTTCATCGTCGGCTTTCCCGGCGAGACCCGCGAGGAGTTCGATGCGCTGCTGGCCTTCCTGCGCGAGGCCGAGCTCGATCGCGTCGGCGTGTTCCGCTACTCGCCCGAGCCCGGCACTGCGGCTGCGACGCTGCCGGATCCGGTGGCGCCGCGCATCGTCGAGCGCCGCTGGCATGAGGTGATGCAGGTCCAGCAGGCGATCTCGCGCCAGCGGACGCGCCGCATGCTCGGCCGTACGCTGCGCGTCCTGATCGAAGGCAATGGAACGGCCGACGACGGCCGGCCGATCGCGCTCGGACGCTCCTATCGCGATGCCCCGGAGGTCGACGGCCAAGTCTTCGTCTGGGGGGCACCGCCCGTCGGCACGTGGTGCGCTGTGCGGGTGGTGCGCACCAGCGACTACGATGTGTGGGCCGAGCCGCTGGTCGGCGCGGATGACGGCGCCGAGGTGCTGCCACCGCCGACGCACGCCTGAGCTCGCCACACGGCCAGTCGCCGACGCATCCGATCGCCGCAGGCGGGGTGGCTGCCGCTCCACCTGCGCCCATCGGACGCGGCGCCGGTGATCAGGCGGCGACGCGCGACTGGATCACCTTCTGTAGCCGGCGCAGTTCGCTGGGATTGCGGCGCGCCAGATATTCGACCATGTAGTCGATCGCCGTCTCGCTGTAGTCGTCGAGCAGGCCGTCGAGAACCTGCTGGACGACCATCGTCACAAAGTCTTCCTCGGTGATCGCGGCCGTATAGACATAGGCCAGACCTTCGCGGTGCCGCTTCAGCACGCCCTTCTCGGCGAGGCGGCTCATGGTCGTCATCACCGTCGTGTAGGCGATCTCGCGCGTCTGCGAGAGTTTGCGGTGGACCTTCTTGACCGTGCTGCGCTCGTCTTGCCAGACGACCTGCATGATATCGGTCTCGAGCGGCCCGAGCACCTTGACGAGACCGTCCTTGGTCGGGCTGAAACGGAAACGCATGTTGAGTGCCATCGGCCGACTCCTTTTCGAGCGGGGATTCTGTACGCATCCGAGTGTACTAACCGCATGCATACCACGCAATGCGGCGGGGTTACGCGTGGGTTACACTTGATTACAGGACGGTTACGGGGAGCTGTGATACGACCGGATGACGTAAGAGGAGAGCATGGCAGACGAGCGTAGTGCGATCCAGGCCGCGATGGCGGCGGCATTCCCTCAGGCCGAGGCGCGCGTCGCGCGCTTCTATGCGATGCAGGAGTATCACCTCGGCTGGCGTGATGCCCGGCTTGCGCCGGCGGACTCCGATCCGGGCAAGCTGATCCGGCCGCGGCTGGTGCTGCTGGCGTGTCGTGCCGTCGGCGGCGATGCTGCGCAGGCGCTGCCGCTGGCTGCGGCGATCCAGCTCATCCACGACTTCTCGCTCATCCATGATGACATCGAGGACGATAGCGCGACGCGCCGCGGCCGCCCGACGCTGTGGCATCTGTGGGGCCTGGCGCAGGGGATCAATGCCGGCGATGGCATGTTTGTCGTGGCACATCGCGCCCTGTATCAGCTGCGCGATCGCGGCGTCGCCGCCGATGTCGTGCTCGCGATCGCCCGGCGGTTCGATGACACCATCCTGACGATCTGCGAGGGGCAGTACCTGGATCTGCATCACGAGGGTGATCTGTCGATTGATGAGGCGGCGTATCTGGCGATGATCGCCCGCAAGACTGCGGCGTTGCTCGGCGCGTCGGCCAGCCTCGGCGCCATGGTCGCCGGCGCGACTGCGCCACAGGTGGCCGCGCTCGGCGAGTTTGGCCTGGCGCTCGGCATCGCGTTCCAGATCCAGGACGATGTGCTCGGGATCTGGGGCGAACCGGCCGATACCGGCAAGCCGGCGGCGGCGGACTTGTGGCGCAAGAAGCTCAGCCTGCCGGTGATCGTCGCGCTGCAGCACAGCCCGCAGCGCGATCAGCTCGCCGGGTTGCTCGGCCTTCCGGCCCCCGATGCTGCTGCAGTCGCCCGGATGCTGGCGATCATCGATGCGACCGCTGCCAGGGCTACCTGCGAGGCGGCTGCGGCTGCGCAGCACCGCCAGGCGCTGGCGGCGCTCGCACGGCTGGACGGCGATCCGGCCTGCGTCGCGCAGCTGCGCCAGATCGCCGATGGGCTGCTCGGACGTCGTGGCTGATGGGGGCTGGTCAACGACCCTGTCACGCTGGAGTGCTGCTGCGGCTCATCCAGCGGCGAGAGTCATCAGAACGTAATCAGCCTAATTTCAGATCCTGATTGACAGACGGTCGTTTTCTCTTAGGATGAGTCTGTGGAGGTATACCTCCGGCTGGTCGGGCGCAGCATGCGCCGACGCGAATGCGGCGCACGCGCTGCGCGGCCGGCGGGGGGCGTCCAACAATATGCCGTCTCATCCGAATGTGACGACTGCAGAGACGACAGGAGTGAAGATGTCACGACGATTACCCCGGTGGGCACGTGTGCTGGTCGGCATCAGCATCATCGCCGCGATCGGCACCATCCTTGCGGTGGTCGTGCCGGCGCAGGCCGATGACGCGCAGAGCCAGCCGGCGGCGCCGCCGGCCGCCGACGCCCAGACGACGCCGCTGGCGCCGACCTATCGCATCTACGCGACGCGCGAGGGCCTGGTGGGCTACCGCACGGCCAACGGCCACATCATCCAGCCGCGCGACCGCTTCGTCGCCCTGCCGTCGTGGAAGGCGCTATCGAGCCGCAACGGCTACGAATTCCAGGTGCGCGTCACCTATCGTGACCGCAGCGTGGTGCTGCCGGTGTGGGATGTCGGCCCGTGGAACACCAACGATGACTACTGGAATGCCGACCGGCGCTACAACGATCTGCCGGTCGGGCTGCCGATGGCGCATGCGGCGCGGCGCTTCGGCTACAATGGCGGCCTCGATGTGTTCGGCCGCCAGATCCTGTCGCCGAATGGCATCGACATCGCTGATGGCGCCTTCTGGGACGATCTGGGGATGGTGCACTCCGACTGGGTCGAGGTGAGCTTCCTCTGGCTGGGCGCCGATCCCGGGCCGCCACCGCCGCATGATCCGTGGAACCCCGTCGAGACTGACCGGCTGACGCCGCTGGCGCGGGTGCGCGATGCGCTGCCCCAGCCCGATGGCTCGGTGCTGGTGCGCTGGGGTGGCTACGACGACGTGATCGGCATCTCGCACTATGATCTCCAGATCCGTCGGCTGCCCGATGGCCAGTGGACCGACTGGTACATGGGGGCGGTATTCGCCGAGGCGATCTTCGCGCCGCCCGAGCCCGGCCAGTGGGGCTTCCGCGCCCGCGCGGTCGACTGGCTCAATCGCGGTCAGCCCTGGTCCGACGAGCCGCAGTTGGTGCTGAACTTCCCTTGACCACGACGGTGGTCTGGCCGTATCCCCGACGACGCCACCGAGCAATCGGTGGCGTCGTCGCATCGTCGCCGGTTTCTGCCGGCGGATCAGGGCGCCGCGAAGCGCTGCTCCCGGGCCAGGCGGGTCACGGCAGCGGCCAGTGGCTGGTGACGAAGCGCAGCTTCTCGCGCACCTGGAACGGCCCGCCACCCTCGTGATGGTTGTAGCGGTAGACGCAGATCTCCTTCGGCCCGTGGTAGCGGTTGTAGGCGGCATACACCGTCGACGGCGGACAGATCTCGTCCATCAGCCCGACCGAGAACAGCGCCCGACCGGTGGCGCGGGCGGCAAAATGGACGCCATCGAAGTAGGCCAGCGTGGCAAACACCTGATCGACCCGGTCGCGGTGCGTCATGCAGAAGCGCGCGATCTCCTCGTATGGGTGCGCGGCGGTGATCTCGGTGGCGCGGCGGTAGTGACACAGAAACGGCACGTCCGGCATCACCAGCGCGACGTCGGGCGCCAGGCCGGCGGCGGCGATGCTGATGCCGCCCCCCTGGCTGCCGCCGGTGACGGCGATGCGCGCGGCATCGATCGCCGGATGGCTGCGGGCCGCCTCGATGGCGCGCACCGCATCGCTGAAGACCCGCCGGTAGTAGTAGGTGCGCGGATCGAGGATGCCGCGCGTCATGAAGCCGGGAAACTGCGGGCTCGACCCGTCGGGCTCGAGATCGGCGGTGTCACCCTTGAGCCACGCGCTGCCCTGGCCGCGCGTGTCCATCACCAGGTGCGCGTATCCGGCGCTGCTCCACAGCAGCCAGTCGCTGGGAAAGCCGCGGCCGCCGCCGTAGCCGATGTACTCGACGATGCATGGCAGCGGCGCCGTGCGTACCTTCGGCAGGTTGAGCCAGGCACGGATGGGCTGTCCACCATAGCCGGCGAAGGTCACGTCGAAGCTCTCGATCCAGCGCAGGCCGGTGTCGACGGGGACGCACTGCAGCGCCAGCGGGTGCGCGGCGGCGGCGGCGAGCGTGTCGCGCCAGAACGCATCGAAGTCGGCCGGAGCATCGTCGGGTGCGGTGTAGCGCACCAGTTGGTCATATGGCAGATCAATCAACGCCACGGGTGCTTCCTCCTGAATCATCGGATGATCGCCCGATTATACGGATCTGCGGCGATCGACGCACGAGACGGGTGTGCGCTCGCCGCGGCCGGAGTGCCCGCCGCCGCGGGTGCTGCTCAGGGGCGCGGCAGCACGACGCGCACGCCGATGAAGTAGCTGCCGCCATCGCTGGATTCGAATGTGAACCGCGCGTCGCATCGGACCATGAGTGCGGAATTGAGAAACGCGCCACCGCGTGTGATGTATGGCCGATCGCCGCCGCCATCGGGGTCGACCCACTCCCACACGTTGCCGGCCATGTCGAGCAGGCCGTACGGGCTGGCGCCCGCCGGATAGCTGCCCACCGGCGTCGTGTCATCGACGTGCTCGTCGAAGTTGGCGCGCGTCGCGTCTGCCGGCTCATCGCCCCACGGCCAGAGTCGCCCATCGTCGCCCTGCGCTGCCCGCGTCCATTCGCTGTCGCGCGGCAGCCGGCCGCCAATCCACGCCGCATACGCGCGGGACTGCGCCCGCGTCACGTAGGTGACCGGATGGTCGGCGAATGCCGGGTCGTTGTAGCGCATGGTGCTGAGCGGCGCGCGGCATGCGCCGGCCGCTGCCGCCTGGCGCCACATCGCGTTGGTCACCAGCGTACGCATGACGAAACACCCGCCCGGCCGGATCAGTCGGGTGGCACGGCGCAGGAGGAACGCGGGGTCCGGGGTGGTGGGCGCAGGCTCATGGCGCGGCGGAACCCAGGCATAGGCCGCGCCCACACGATCGTGATGGATCAGCTCAGCCATCGTATGCCTCTGCGCCGGCCACCGGCCTCACATGCCGGCGAGCTCCCGCGCGATGACGACGCGGAAGCCGTCGTAGCAATCATCCGTATCGGCGTCGCCGGTCTCCCGCGCGGCACAGGCGACGGTGGCCGGGCCGTCGAAGCATGCGCCGCCGCGCACCAGATAGGGCTGGTCGCCGCCGTCATCGGGGTCGACCCACTCCCACACGTTGCCGGCCATGTCGAGCAGGCCATACGGGCCGGCACCCGCCGGATAGCTGCCCACCGGCGTCGTGTCACCCGGGCCATGCGGCCGGCAATTGGCGCGCGTCGCGTCCGGCGGCTGCTCGCCCCACGGATACGTCCGCCCGTCGTCGCCCTGCGCCGCCCACGTCCACTCCGCGTCGCGCGGCAGCCGCCCGCCGACCCACGTCGCATACGCCCGCGCCTGCTCGCGCGTCACATACACCACCGGGTGCTGCGTCTTTGCCGCATCGTCATACGCGTGAGTATTCCTCGGCGGCTTGACCGCCCCCACCTGCACGGCCGCGCGCCACATGGCGTTGGTCACCGGCGTGCGCAGCATCCAGAACCCCGCCAGCCCCGCGCCCGCCGGCACCCACACGTACTCCGCGCCCACGCGGTCGGTCCGGGGCGATTGCGGCTGCACCGCACTACCCGCCGCATCCGCCGGCTGCAGCGCCGCCCGCCAGTCCGGCAAGCGTGCGCCGCGGCCGAGTTGCCGCAGCATGGCGAGCGAGGCGACCACTCCCGCGCTGTGCAGCCCGGCGAACTCCCTGAACACCAGGTATGGTGGCGACTGCCGCCGGTTCAGCGTCTCGAAGCTGTCCTTGACCGCTCCGCCGACGTCGCGCACGATCCACCAGGTGATCAGCTGTGCCCAGCCCTCGTGCACAGCGGTCGATGTCGCGACGTAGGTGTCCAGCGGCCAGAGCGGCACCTCCGGGTGCGGCAGCACGTGCGCCGCCCAGTGGGCGATCTCGTGCACCAGCACCACCGCCTGCAGCGCCTGCGCGTCGGCGCCCACCTGCCGGCCGTACCAGCCGATGCCGCGCTCGTACAGGACGATCGTCTGGTCGCCCGGCCGGTAGCAGCCGAGCAGTTGCTCGATCGGGTATGTCTCCGGCCGGCCACGCTTGCGATTGCGCGGGATGTCGAGGCTGGCCGGACGTGGCTGGTCATCGCCCCGCGGCTGCGGCTCGTCATCCTCGAGCTCGGGGTAGCGGATGAACAGCGGTGGCGGCTCGTCGGACAGCACGATCGGTGGCAGCGCTGCCGTCTCATAGCCGCCGTGCTGCAGGTAGTCCAGCACCCGCGCAATCAGCTCGCGCTCGGCGCGGCTCGGCAGGTACAGCGCAGCAGGCGCCGCCGACGCCCAGGCTGGGCCGGCCATGCCGCCGCCTGATCCACCCGCTGCCGATGTAGTCCCGCGCCTCACCGGCATGCCGCCGTACCTCACGCGCTGGCCGAGCCGCTCCACCAGCGCGTCGAGGCGCTGCTCAAGCCGACCAAACAGACTGGCGATGCGATGCTCGATCGCGCCCATCAGCCGGGATTCGCGCCAGCCGTCATCGTGCGATGAATAGTTGCTCCGCAACCATTCCTCGGCTGCGCGGCGCTGATGCGTATCGTCAGACCTGCGCCAGCGCCATGCCAGGTCGTCGCCGGCACAACGGACCAGCACGCGCGTCAGGTCGTCATAGTCACTCCTGGGCCTGGCCCGCTCCAGCGCGGGCCAGCAATCCGGTCCGGCCACGATCGTGCGCCAGCCCGCGACGTCGCGGTCCAGCGCAGCCTCCCAGCGGCCCATGCCCCAGCCCGGGGTTTCCGGATGGCGACGAATGCACTCCAGCAACGCGTCAAGCGACATGTCATGCCCTCCCGTGATTGCTGACCATCACCGCGCGGGGATGACGACCCGCAGGCCGATGGTGCGCTGGGCGAGATCGGTGACGTATACCATCTGCGCAGTGCACCGCAGCGAGTCGCCCGGCACGGTGAATGCGCCGCCACGGACGATGAATGGGCCACCGCGCATGCCGGGCTGCTCGCTGTATCCGACTTCCGCGTCACTGCCTGGGCGTGCCGAGTTGACCCACTCCCACACATTGCCGGCCATGTCCAGCAGGCCATACGGGCTGGCGCCCGCCGGATAGCTGCCCACCGGCGTCGTGTCGCCACCCAGGGCGAGGAAGGTGCCGAAGTTTGCGCGCGTGTCGTCCGGTGGCTGGTCGCCCCACGGGTACATGCGGCCGTCATCGCCCTGCGCCGCCCGCGTCCACTCGTCGTCGCGCGGCAGCCGCCCGCCGACCCAGCCGGCATACCAGCGGGCCTGGTAGCGCGTGATGCCCACGACGGGATGGTCAGCTTTGGCCGGATCGTCGTATGCCTCTCCGGCCGGGTCGTCGCCTGCTTCGGTGCTCTGCGGCGGCTGCACCGCCCCCGCTTCGACTGCCGCGCGCCACATGGCATTGGTCACCGGCGTACGCATCATCCAGAATCCGGCGAGCGTCGCGCCCGCCGGTACCCACACGTACTCCGCACCTGCCTGGTCGGTTCGGGATGGTTTCAATGTCACGGTGTCCCTCCTCGCGGTCGGTCGCCCGACGAACCCGGCTCAGGGATGCGCCAGCGATGCGATTGCCGGTGGCTGTAGCCGCGATCGCGCGCAGCGTGCCGCGAATGCTTCCGCCAGCATGGCGCGCTCGCACGATGGTCTGCTGCCCCAGCGGCCAGTACGCCGGCAGCAACGCGGGTGCTGGCGTCGGAACCTGGACCATGGCAGCTTGTGTCGCCTGGTCGCATGACACATCGCGTCAGACGCGGTCGCGTTGACCGATCCGGTGTCTCGACATGCTGCGAGCCATCTGATGGTCAAATCGATCGTACCGTGACGATTTGCCCGGCTGCAACCAGATCATTGCAACGTAGATCGTGACCAGAACCTGGAGTGCGACGACGCACCCGCCAAATGCTGCGAGTAATGTCCGATACATCATGACTCCCTGGTGGACTAACGATCCGTGGATCTCGTCAAACTGTTGCACGAACATCACGAACACCCTGGTGGCCGCAGGGATGTTGGCGCTGCATGACCACCAGAATACCATAGGGTGCTGCGAATTGGCAATACGATTGCAGTCTGATGGGCATGTGCGTCGCGATCTGATGCACTGTCCGGCGACTGATGACGGGTATCATTGGCAACGACGATACTGCCCCAATATTCTGATCATGACGTGATCGATGATGGCGGCGCGTGATAGCGACGGACTGCCGTCGTAGCAGTCTGTTCGAATCATTGGTGTCGTGACGCTGCTAGTGACGTGACGCGCGAGGCGGCACGCCGGGCTGGCGCGCGCAGCCCGGATGTGTCATCAACGATCGCCAATACCTGATGCAGTTGATGATCCACCGAATGTTGTCGTGATTGGAGGCGAATATGTAACTCATCTTCGCGAAATACTCCATTGTTCCGTGATTGACGTCATTGTGGTGGATTATTCGGAACACACGATTCATTGTATGATATATTGGCCGATATTGGGTATCGAATGTGCGTATGCATGATGAACCATCCGGATCGATGATAGGGAGCGATCGGCATTGGCCGGCCGAGCGGAACGCCTGCGGCGCATGATCACACACTGCCGACCGCGAGGACGGCGGCGTGAGTCGTCTCTTAACCAATGCTTGATCGGGCGTTTATCCACTCATGCGATCGTCGACATGGGGTCACCGAGCGGTGGAGTAGCATGATGAGCGCAGAGTCGATCACTAGCCAGGGATCGTCGAATCGCACGCGGACGTTGTTGGCATTCATGCTCGTACTGGCATTGTCGGGGTTCGAGAACCTGATCGCCGAACTCATCCCGGGAGTGGAGCTCGGGCCGATCGAGATCGGCATCTCAAGCTTCTTCTTCGTCCCGCTGGTGCTGGTCATCCTGTTCAACTCATGGTGGGCCGCGCTCGCCGCACCAGTCGGCGAGCTGATCTTTTCGGATCTGGTCCTCGGCGAATTCGGCGGCCTGGGCGAATTCGAGGAAGTCATCCTGGTTACCGTCGCATTGAAGCTGGCCGCCAGCCTGGTGCGCAATCCGCGCGACCGGATGCAGGTCCTGATCGCGGGGCTGGTCGCGTACGGGCTGGCCGAGCTCGCCGGCACGGTGATCGACATCCTCAAAGTAGTGATCGGCGTGGAGGAGTTCGAGGCAGTCGAAGGCCTGCCGGCGAGCATCGTCGTCGTCGAAGGGCTCGACTTCCTGGTGGAGTACGTGGTGACCGGCATTCTGCTGGGTGCGCTGCCGGCGATGTGGCTGGCACCGCGGCTGTACGGCACCATCGAGCCGCTGCTGGGGCTGCAGCCGCGCCCGGGCGACGGCAGCGATGCCGACGCGCCGGCGACGCTGGCGATCGCAGTAGTGGTCGGCGTGGTGATCAGTACGCTGGTCGCCATCGTGGCGGCGCAGGGCATGACGCTGATCGAATGGGAGCCGGAGTTCCTCGAGAGCATCGGCGAGTGGTATGTGTGGGTCGCAGTGGCGATCAGCGCCGTGGTCGCGCTGATCAGCGGGTTCATGGCCGTGCGCGAACGCCGCCAGCCGTGATTCACCTGTCGCACGTCAGCTTCACCTATCCTGGCGCCAGCCGGCCAGCCCTGCGCGATCTCAGCCTCGAGATCGCGCAGGGCGCCTTCGTCGCGATCGCCGGCAGCAACGGCTCGGGCAAGTCATCGCTGGTCAAGACCTTCACCGGGATCATTCCACACGCCATCCAGGGCACGCTGCACGGCACGGTGCTGGTCGCCGGGCACGACGTCGCGCAGACCTCGATCGCCACGATGGCGCGCCACGTCGGCTATGTCTGCCAGGATTTCGAGAACCAGCTGCTCAAGCCGCGCGTCGGCGACGACGTGGCATTCGGCCCATTGAATCTGGGGTGCCAGGATCATCGCGAGCGCGCCGCGCGGGCGCTCGATGCCGTCGGCGCGACCGGGCTGGCCGGGCGGATCGTGTGGGAGCTGAGTGGTGGCGAGCAGCATCTGGTGGCGCTGGCGGGGGCACTGGCGCTGGACCCGGCGGTGCTGGTGATCGACGAGCCGGCGGCCCAACTGGATCCGGCGCACGCCCATCAGGTCTACCGGCTGCTGGCCAGGCTGCGGCGCAGCCGGGGGACGACCATCGTGGTGATCGAGCATCACGCCGAGTTGATCGTCGAGCACTGCGACTCGCTGGTGCTGCTGGATGATGGCGCGGTGCGCTGGCACCGGCCGGTCGCCGAAGCATTCCAGCACGCTGCCGAGCTGCGCCGGGCTGGCCTGGCGCCGCCGGTGGTGACACAGATCGCGCGGGTGGTGGCGCAGCACGCCGGCATCGCCGATGCCAGGCTGCCGTTGCGCATCGCCGATGCTGCGGCCGTGCTGGAGCCGTCCGGCGTTGGCCAGCCTGCGGCGGCACCACCAGCCGCCGCCGCTGCCGCCCGCCCGGCGCTGGTCGAGCTCGAGCATGTCGTGCTGACGCTCGCGACGCTGCAGGACGCGCCGCGCCGCGTGCTCGACGGCGTGAGCCTGCGCATCGCACAAGGTGAGCGCGTGGCGCTCATCGGCGCCAATGGCGCCGGCAAAACATCGCTGGTGCGACTGCTCACCGGCCTGGCGCGGCCCAGCGCCGGTCGCATCCGGCTGGCCGGCGACGATATCGCCCGGACGCCACCCGAGCGTCTGGCCGACCGCATCGCCTGGGTGCCGCAGGATCCCCAGCGCATGTTTCTCGAGGCGACCATCGCCGAGGATGTGGCGCTGTACTTCGGCGGGCGCGGCATCGCCGATGCCCACGAGCGCGTGCGGCGCGCGCTGCACGATTTCGGCCTCGACGGGCTGGCGCAGCGCAATGGCCGGCTGGTGAGCGGTGGCCAGATGCGTCGGGCGGCGCTGGCGATCGCTGCGGCGATCGCGCCGGCGCTGGTGTTGCTCGACGAGCCCACCGCCTCGCTCGATGCAGCGCAGCGCGAGGCGATCACCACCCTGATCGCCCGACTCGGCGCCGACACCACCGTGCTCATCGCCAGCCACGACATGGAACTGGTGGCCGGCTGGGCCACCCGCGTCGTCGTGCTGGCAGCCGGGCGCGTGATCGCCGACACGACGCCCGACGCATGCTTCGCGGACGCCGCGGCGCTGGCGCAGAGCGGCGTGGTGGCGCCCGAGGCGCTGCGCCTCGCCGCCGCGCTGGGCGTGCGCCCGTCGC
>JAGWYG010000016.1 GCA_018969485.1 Chloroflexota bacterium | reverse complement strand
GAGACCCCCGTCTCCCGTGACGCGCATGGCCCCGCCGTCTGCGGCGGGCTGCCGGACCACTCGACACATCGCCGCACAGCGATCGTCTCGGTGTGCGACAATAGCGCCAGCCGATGGCGTGCGTCTGTCGCATGGCGACGGCATCGCTTGAACGATTCGTCCGGGTGGAGCTGATGAGCCTCGTCGACATCCGCGTCCTCGGCGCCTTCGAAGCCCGGATCGGGCTGACGCCGCTCCCCGAGCTGGGCAGCGGCCGGATGCGGGCACTGGTGACATACCTGGCGCTCGAAGCCGACCGGGCGCAGTTGCGCAGTTCGCTGGCCGCGCTCTTCTGGCCCGATCTGGACGAGACGGCGGCGCTTCGCCTGCTGCGCCAGACGCTCTACCGCCTGGCGGCCCTGCTCGACGTCGGTGGCCAGGCAGGCGCGCCGCTGCGCATCGATCGCCACACCGTCCAGCTCGACACCACCCTCGTCCGGGTGGACGCGCGCATCATCGAGGACGCACGTGCCCGGGTGCGGCAGCACGGCCATCGCTCGGCCGAAGGATGCCGCGAATGCCGGGACGTACTGGATCTGGCGCTCGGCATGTATCGCGGCGAGTTGCTCGATGGCATCGTCCCGGTGCCAGGCGACCGGTTCGATGACTGGCTGGTCGAACGCCGCGCGCGGCTGATGCGGACGGCTGCCGAGCTGTATGCTATTCGTGTGGCGCAGGCGATCCGTCGCTGCGACGATGCGGACGCGATCGACTGGTGCAGCGCCTGGCTGCGGATCGATCCATGGAACGAGCAGGCGCATCGCCAACTGGCGCTCGCACTGGCCTACAGCGGGCGGCGCACCGCCGCGCTGCGACAACTCGAGGCGTGCCGGCAGATGCTGCTGCAGGAGTTTGGCGCGAGCCTGCCGCCGGAACTGGCAGAGCTCGGTGCGCGGATTCGCCAGCATGCGCTCACGCCGCGCGTGGCCGCGGCACCGCCATCGCCTGCCGGCCTCGGCCGCGAGCACGAGCGCGCCACGCTGCTCGACTGGCTCAACCAGCCGCTCCCGTGCCTGATTTGCGTCAGCGGGCTGGGCGGCATCGGCAAGAGCCACCTGATCGCCGATCTCGACGCCGAGCTCCACGTGATGTTCGATGGACGCGTCGTGCTGGTCGACTGTCACGGCATCACGCAGCCCGAGCGGCTCTGGCAGCAGATCGTGCGGCGCTGCGGCGCGCGCGGCATCGCGCTGGCGGCCGACACGCCGGCCGATGCGTGGCACCCGCCGCGCGATGGCTTGCTGATTCTCGATGGGCTCGATGGCGACCCGGCGAACGCGGCGCTTGTGCTCGACGTGCGCGGCGCAGCACCGTGGCTGAGCGTGCTGACCACACAACGACGACGGCTGGCGCTCGTGGGCGCCGCACAGCTCAACCTCGGCGGGCTGGCACCCGAGGCTGCGTCTGCCGTGCTCGACCGCTGCGTGGCGCGCGATGCGGCGGTGCGCATCAGCCCCGCGCACTGCCTGGCGCTATGCGTCGCGCTCGATGGCGTTCCGCTGGCGCTCGAGCTGGTTGCACCGCTGCTGCGCCTCTACCTCTGCGATGAACTCTGCGCCATGATCGAAGCGGGCGAGCTGGATATGCTCGTCACCACGCTGATCGATGTGCCGCCACGGCAGCGCAGCCTGACCGCCATCTTCGCCGCGACGCTCGCGGTGCTCGACGACGCACAGCGCAGTGCATTCGTTCGCCTGGCGGCACTCGGCGCGTCGTTTCAGCGCGAGGACGCGGCCGCACTGCTCGGCGCCGCCGCGGCCGCCGAGCTGCTGTCCATCGCCGGCGACTGGTCGCTGCTCGCCACCACCACGCCGGGGCGCTACCAGATCCCTGGAGTGCTGCGGCGCTGGCTGCTGGCACACGCGCCGCCGTCATGACGCCGCGATGTCACGCGCCGGCGATGGCGCCGATGCGCCGCAGGTGCGCTGCGAGGCAGTCCAGCGACTCGGCGATCAGCGACTCGCCGTAGGCTGCCGACGCATCGCGGGGGTCCTCGCCGCCGACCCCCAGCGGCCAGTTGGCGCGATCGCCCGGCAGGCGCGCCATGTCCACCAGCGTCGGCGCCAGAGCCAGCAGCAGCGATGTCTCGTTGCGGGCCGCGTGATCATTCTGGCAGCGCCAGCCCGCGCCCAGATCCCGCGCGACGCTGACCAGCCGGAGCGGATAGCGCGACTCCCACAGGGCGGCGGCGTGGCCCCACCAGCGCCGCGACGGGCCATGCCCATCGGCGACCAGCACGCGAAAGCCCGCGCGCGCGGCCTGGGCGACGATCGCCTCGCACATCGCCAGGAACACCCCCTCGGGCGCCCAGTAGCAACTGCCGTCCAGCTGCTGTGGCGGCGCCGTCGTCTGGTCGAACTCCATCCCCTGCAGGATGCGCCCGTCTGGCATGGTGGTGGTTCGGTCTGGCCCCAGATGGATGGCGGGAAACACGATTCCGCCGAAGCGGTCCGCAGCGCGCTCGAAGATTCCGCGGGCGATCAGGGCATCGCTGCCCAGCGCCATGTGCTCACCATGCCATTCGAGCGTGCCCAGCGGCAGCCAGGCGATCGGTGCGGCCGCCAGCCGGGCGCGAAACGCACCGGGGAGCAACTGCTCGTACCGCGACGTCGAAACCATCGGTCGGCCTCCTGTGATGACTGCACGCCATACGAGTGCGCGCCACACCGGCCGCCGGGTAGCGGCAGATGTGGCGCCGGGGATCGGGTGGCGCCGGCCCGTGCGGAGCGGCGCCGCGCCTGCGGTCGGCCCGTCAGCGCAGCACGAACGACATCTGGATGTCGACGGTGATCTGCTGCTGGCCCGGCTGGATCGGCACCGCCTCGCGGCCCATCGCCATGTCGGCAGCCGCCATCACCGGCATCGGCGAATACGACGCCGACTCGCTGATCGAGATCACATCGCCCACCTTGAGGCCGGCGGCGGTGGCCAGCGTGGCGGCACGCGCCTGCGCATCGGCGACCGCGGCCTTCCGCGCGTCGTTCATCAGCGCGCTGGTATCGGCGATGCCGAACGAGATCCCGCCAATGCTGTTGGCGCCGGCCACCACCACCTCATCGAGCAGCGTACCGGCGTTCGTCAGATCGCGGATCGTGACGGTGACGGTGTTGCTCACCTGGTACCCGGTGATCGTCGTGCCACTGCTGTCGTAGGTTGGATAGATGCTGAACCCCGACGTCTGGAGATCGCGGGCGTCGATCTTGAGCGCCTTGAGCTTGTCGAGCATCGCCTTGGTCTGGGTCGAGTTCTGCGCCAGCGCCGCGTCGGCGGTCTTGGCGGTGGTCACGACGCCGATCTGCACCTGCGCCATGTCGGGGGTACCCGACACGACGCCCTGACCCGCCACGCTGATGGTGCGCAGCGGCGTCGCAGCAGCCGACTGCGCCGCGACCGGCGTCGGTGCCGCGCCAACGCCGATGCTGACGACCAGTGCGACGACCAGCGCCAGGGCGGCGACGGCGGCGCTCACGCCGGCAATCTGTCTTGCGTCCATGATGATCTGCTCCTTCCGGGCACGTGCGGGACCGGATCGCCCGCCGTACCGTCATGACGACGGCGCGCGCCCAAAAGTTCCGCAACTGCGCCACGATCGCGCTACTCCGGCGCCGGCGCGCCCGCCAGGCCGTACACCGCCATCATCTCGGCGACAGCCTCCCGCATCATCGTGACGAGCTGTGGCGGGCCGGTGACGGCGCACGCGCCGGCATAGCGCATCAGCGTCAGCCGCGCCTGCCAGAGGTCGGTGACCGTCGCTGTGACGCTGGCGCTGCCATCATCATGCCAGACGAACTGTGAGTGCGGGAAGAGGTGTGCCACGTTGCGGTGGCGCGCCACCCGCGCGCTGAGGGTGTAGCTCACGGTGTAGCTCGGCGGCTGCCGGCGGGTCGGCGGCAGCATCTGGCCCAGCACGGTCGCGGATTTGGGCACGATGCGGTCGAGGCGGTAGTTGATCCACTGCCCGGGGAGCTCGCCGCGCGACGGCGTCGCACCGACGTGGGTGCAATCCAGATAGCCGTGACCGACGTCGGAGAAGAAGATGCGGTATGGCTCGACGGTATGCGTGCGCGGCGTGTCGGTGTCGTGCGAGCTGAAGTATGCGAAGCGCAGCTGGCGCCGCCCGGTGATCGCGCGCCGCAGCGCCCTGAGCGTCGCCTGGTCGATTCTGGCCGGATCGCCGCCGGCGCCGAGCTGCAGCTGAACCGGGCTGGGCGTGCGCAGCGCGGCGCGCCGCTCGTCGGGGAGCAGCTGCTCGATGCGCTGCAGCAGCGCGCGGATCGCGATGGTGGCCGGCACGGCGGCACCCTCGGGGAAGCTGCTGTCGATGAATGCCAGCGCCTCGAGGCAGGCATCGGGCAGATCGAGCAGCGCCAGCTTGCCGAGATCGCGCAGCTCGTAGCGGCCGGTCTCGCGCTGGTGGCGGATCACGCAGTCGTATTCGCGTTTCAGCGCATCGAGATCGTGTTTCAGGGCGATCGTGGCCTGCTCGGGGTAGGCTTCGTCGCCGAGCTCGCGCCGGATCACGGCGATGAGCTGTTCGCGGTCGAGCGGCTCACGCAACAGCGCGCGGATGATCAGCAGGCGCCGGCTGAAGGTATGCAGGGAGCTGCGCCGATTGCCCCGTGGGTGTGCCGTCATCGCCCTGCCCCCGCGCTGTGCTGCCTGCGATGGCAGAACCACAGCACCGCCCGTGCGGCGTCACTCGAATCGGCACGCTCGAGGTCCGGCAATGCGACGATGATCAGGCGCTCGATGTCGTGCCCGCCGTATCCCCAGTCGTAACGCTCGTTCGCGTCGGTGGCCAGCGGCAGCCACAGCTCGATGCTGCGATGTAGCCATGCGTCGTCGGCCCTGGCTGGTGTGGCGCGCGCCAGCGCGTCATGTCCCATCACGCCCTCCTCACTCGCGGAACCCGGCTCTGCTGATGCCCGCAGTCATCAGCATAGTCGGGTTCAGGCGCTCAAGTAGGGACATCCAGACGCAAGGGCTGTCGGCGCGGCGGACACCCGGCGACCGGGCGATCAGCCGGTGCCAGCGGCGGGCTCAGTGCCGCATGCCATGCGACGCCATCACCAGACGACGCTCATCATCGAGCAGTTGAGCCCGCTGCCGATCCCCAGCAACCCGACGCGATCACCCGGCCGGACGCGCCCGGCCTCGGTCGCCTGCGCCAGCGTGATCGGCAGCGCCGCCGGCCCGATGTTGCCGAGGGTGCGAAAGTTGAGGAACATCTTGTCGATCGTCACGCCCATCTCTTCGGCGACGGCGGCAGTATGCCGGGCGCTCACCTGATGCGGCGCGTAGAGCGCGATCCGGTCATCGCTCCAGTCCGGCAGCGCCGTGCTGGCCAGTTGCCAGGTGCGGCCCGCCAGCCTGACGCCGTGGAGCAGCAGCGCCGGCCCATCGGTGCGCATCCAGTCGACCTGGCCGTAGCACAGGCGATTGTGCGCGGTGTCGGCCAGCGTCACCGCGCCGACCATCCGATGGCCCGAGCGGCTGAGGCGCTGGTGGCTGAGCACCATCGCCACCGCCCCCGAGCCGAGCGTCAGCGTGGCGAAGTTGTCGCGGAACTCCTGGCTGGTGATGTTCGGCGCCTGCAGGCGCTGGATCGTCGCCGTCACCGCCTCCTGGGAGCCTTCGCCATCGACCACCAGCGCGTAGTCGATCAGCCCGGCATCGATCAGCTGCGCGGCGCTGGTCATGCCGTTGAGAAACCCGAGGCAGGCGTTGCTGATGTCGAAGTTGATGCAGTGGGACGCGAGCCCGAGGTTGCCATGCACCAGACACGCCACCGACGGCTCGACGTAGTCCCGGCAGACCGATGTGCTGATGATGCAGCCGATCCGCGCGCGATCGATGCCGGCGAGCTCGATGGCGCGTTCGGCCGCGCGGGTGGCGACGGTGCTCGGCATCGTGCCGTGATCCCAGAACCGGCGCTCATGGATGCCGGTCAGATCCTCGAGGCGGCCGCGCGGGATGTGCAGCCGCTGCATCGTGCCAGCGATCTGCTCTTCGATCCACGACGATGCAACACGATGCGGGGCCAGTTCGTACCCGATCGACTCGATCGTGACATGTTGAAACTGTATCACTGCGAACTCCCTCCGACATTGGAGGAATCATACCATAGCTGTGCCGGGAAACGTATGCTCGAGTCCGGCTTCGAGCGAGATGGATGGCCCGTAGCCCAGTTCGCGCCGGGCCGCCGTCTGGTCGAACCAGCGGTCGCGGCTGAGCTGCGCGACGACGAGGCGCGTGAGCGGTGGCTCGCGGCCGGTGATGCCGGCCAGCGCCTCGAATGCCCCGGCCAACTGCCAGGCGAGCGCCGGCGACAGGCGGCGGCGCACGGCGGGCGCACCGGAGCGGCGCAGGATCTCGCCGATGAACGGCCACAGCGCAACCGGCTGCTCCTGACCGATGAAGAAGACGCGTCCGCCGGCGATCCGGCCGGCGAGCAGCGCCGCCGCCGCCAGACGGTGCGCCTCGGCGGCATTCTCGACGAACGTGACGTCGACGCGATTGGTGCCATCGCCGATCTGCGCCAGCCGCCCGGCGCGCGCCCGCGCGACCAGCCGCGGGATCAGGTGCGGGTCGCCCGGCCCCCAGACCAGCGGCGGCCGGATGGTGACGGTCGGCACGTCGGCGAATTGGCGCACGGCGCGCTCGGCGAGCGCTTTGGTGGTGGCGTAGGCCGAGCTCAGCCGCGCCGGATATGGCGCCGACTCATCGGCGCCGGCGATGGGTTCGTCGCCGAAGACCACCGACGGCGTCGAGGTGTAGACCAGCGCCGCGACCGCCGCGGCGCGCGCTGCCTGGAGCATGCGCACGGTCGCCACCACATTCGCGGCGTAGAATGCGGTCATCGGCCCGGCGACGCCGGCGCGGGCGGCGACGTGGTAGACGACATCGCAGCCGTCGCAGGCCTGCCGCAGGGCCCCGGCGACGGCCGCACCGTCGGCCGCGGCCAGGTCGATGTGGTGCAACGCGACGCCGGCCGCGCGCAGTGCCGGCACGTCGCGCCGCACCACTGCCACCACCTGGTGTCCGGCGGCGAGCAGCTGGCGCGTCAGCGCGCCGCCGATGAAACCCGCCGCGCCGGTGACCAGCGCGCGCATCAGGTGCCTACCCGCGCCGCCAGCGCCCGCCACAGCCCGTCCTCGTCCTCGAGCGTCTCGGCGCCGATCGGCTGTCCGGCGAAGATCGCGCGGTGGATGCCCACAAACGCGATGCCGAACGCGATCAGGTCGGGCACGACGAAGGCGATGCGCGTGATCGCATTGACCTCGGCGACCTGCAGGTTGAATGCGGTGGTGCCGAACGGCGCCACCACGATCGCCAGGTTGAGCCAGACGTTCGCCAGCGTGCTGGCGGCGTTGACGAGCAGCAGCATCCAGGTGCCGCGGCGCAGCGCGCCAGCCACCGCCGCATGGCGGCAGGCGTCGGCGAAGATCGCCTCGCGCTCGGCGGTGTCGGGGCCGATCGCCTGATGGAGGAAGTGCTGCAGCATCGGCCGGCCGCGCACCAGCGTCACCGCGAAGATCAGGGTCGCCACCGCCAGGCCGGCGCTGTCTTTCAGCGCGAAGCGCCAGCCGTCGACGAACCAGAACGCCAGGATGCCGCGCACGATCGCGCCGATGCCGATGTAGGCGGTGATGAAATTGAACTGACGCGTGAGCAGCAGCAGGTCGATGGCGATCCAGGCGACGGGAACCAGCGCCGAGAGCAGGTATGCTGCCGGCGCGCCGAGCGGTTCGGTGAGGTAGTTGAGCACCAGGATGGGGATCACGGCGCCCATCACGATGTCGAGCAGCAGCTTGTTGCCCCGGCTGAGCGTCAGCGGTCGTCGTGTCATGGCCCCCTCTGGCGTGCCAGCCGCGCGCTGGCCCAGCGGGCCAGCTGCTCGCGGAAGATCTTGGCATTGTGGCGGATGTCGACGGGGAAGCCGCGATGGAACAGGAAGGTATCGATCTGCGCCGTCGGCGCGTACGCCGCCCCCAGCGTGCGCAGCCCGTCGATCAGCCGCGCGGCGTCGGCGCGGCCGGGGATGCGGCCATCGGGCAGCTCGACGCACACGACCGGCCGGATACCGTCGCCGTGGGCCACGCCCACCAGCGCGGTACGGCGCACTGCGGGGTGGCTGTTGAACACCAGTTCGACCGGTTCGGTGAACAGCGTCTGGTCGGGCAGGATCACGCGGTGGCTCTTGCGGCCGTAGAACCACAGCCGGCCCGCCGCGTCGAGCCGGCCGATGTCGCCCATCCGGTGCCATACCGCATCGCCATCGGCGATCTTGGCCAGGCGCGTCGCCGCCGGGCGCTGATGGTAGCGGGCGGTGACGGTCGGCCCGCGCACCACGATTTCGCCGACGTGCTCCGGCGGCAGCGCCAGCGCGTCGTGCCACACCGCGATCGCGGCGTCGTCGATGGCGATGATCCGCACGGTGGTGCCGGGCAGCGGCCAGCCGACGCAGGTGCCGCCGAGCGGCCCGGGGTGCTCGGCGTGCGCGGCGAGGATAGCCCGGCCCGGCGCACTCACGATCGGCAGCGCCTCGGTGGCGCCGTACGGCGTGTGGCTGTCGCCATCGGCCGGCATCAGCTGATGCAGCTGCCGGTGCACCTCGAGCGGCACCGGCGCGCCGGCCATCAGCACCCGCCGCAGCGATGGCAGCGTCAGCCGCGCCGACAGGCAGTATGCCGCGACGCGCCGCCAGATCGCCGGCGATCCGAAGCTCGACGTCACCTGCAGGTCGTGGATCATGCGCACGATCCCGCGTGGATCGCACTGCGCCGGCCGGGTGGGATCGAGCGGCGGGATGGCCGACGTCAGGCCGAGCGCGACGTTGAACAGCGAGAAGAGCGGAAACGCCGGCATCTCGATCTCGCCCGCCGTGATGTGATAGACATCGCGGATGAGCTGCACCTGGGCATCGAAGATGCCGTGGGTGTACTCGACGCCCTTGGGGACGCCGGTGCTGCCGGTGGTGAACAGGATGGCGGCCAGCTCATCGGCCGGCGCGTCGGCGGGCGGGAACGCGCCGCGCCCGAGCCCCTGCTGGCGTAACGCCGCCAGCGTCGGGCCGCCCCAGCCCAGGCGCGGCCCGACGGTGACCGCCGTCTGCAGCGTGCGGAACGGCGCGGGGAACAGCAGGCGCGCGAGGTGGGCCCGCGGCACGCCGATCAGCGCCTGCGGCGCACACTCGGTGATGCACTGCAGCAGATTGCGGCGACCCATCGCCGGATCGATGACGATCGGCACGGCACCGAGCTTGAACAGCGCGAATGTCAGCCCGATCAGCGGCAGACCGGCCCGCACCATCAGCAGCACGCGGGTGCCGCGGCAGATGCCGGCGGCGAGCAGCCCATGGGCATACGCGTCGCTCTCGCGATCCAGCTCGGCATACGTCCAGCGCACGTAGTGCAGCCGGCCACTGCGCTCCCGGCGCGCCACGCTGACGATGGCGGTCTGTTCGGCGCGTTCGCGCGCCATCAGCGGCAGATAGCGCGCCACATTGCGCGTGCCGGTCGTCTCAGGCATCGGCTGCTCCTGCACCGGCCCCACCGTCGGCGAACCACGCACGCACGCGCGTACGCAGCACCTCGGCGGCGTCCTCGAACACGTAGTGCCCGGCTTCGGCGATGCGCGTCACCGGCGCAGCGGGGAAGCGTGCGCGCCACTCGCCGAGAAAATGATCGTCGAAGCACCAGTCACGCCCGCCCCACAGCAGCATCAGCGGCACCCCGGCGAGCGCCGGCAGGCCGGCGTCGATCGCCGCCACCACCGGCCACGTCGGGTGCTGCGGGCGCCGCGGGATGTCGCGGACGAACTCCAGCACGCCGCCGCGATCGGCGCGCCGCCGGTAGGGCAGTTGGTAGCCGGCGCGCACCAGCGGCGGCAGGGCACGCGTCACCGTCATCACGGTGCCCGCGCGCACGAACCCGTTGAGCGCGATCACGCCGAGCTCGCCGAGCACCGGCGGCATGCACAGCGCGATCCGCCGCGGCACGCGCGGCGACAGGAAGGCCGCCGTATTCAGCACGACGATGCGCCGCGGCCGGATGTGCTGCCGCACCGCCGCGCCAAACCCGATCGCACCGCCCCAGTCGTGTACCACCAGATCGACGCGGTCGAGGCCCAGCTGCCGCACCAGCTCGCCCAGCGCCGCGATGTGATCGGCCAGCCGCATGCCGCCCGGCCGCGCCGACAGCCCCAGCCCCAGGTGATCTGGCGCGATCACGCGCCGGTCCCCCGACAGCGCACGGATCAGGTCGCGGTAGGCGAACGACCAGGTGGGGTTGCCGTGCAGGAGCAGCACCGGCGTGCCCGGGCCGCTCCCTTCGTCGAGATAGTGCATCACACCGCGCCGGGTGCGCGCGTAGCGCGACGTGAACGGGTAGAGCGCACGGATCGGCGTGAGATCGAATTGGGGTGCCTCGGTCATCGTTGAGCCCGCTATCGCTGCTGTCCCCGCCCAGTATATACCAGTCGGCATGGCGCGTGGCGCCGTGTGTGTCGCGCCGGCGTGGTGATGCCGCCCCGCCGGCGCCCGCCCGGCGCCGCATCGCCGGCTGTCTGCCGCACGCGCATGCACAATCCTGAGGCGTTGTTCGAGGACTTGCACGCGGGTGACTGCCTGCCGTACGCGCGCGCACAATCCACCGCCGCGCTGGTCGCCGCCGTAGCGCTCGTCTGCCTGCCGTACGCGCACGCACAATCCTGAGGCGTTGTTCGAGGACTTGCACGCGGGTGACTGCCTGCCGTACGCGCGCGCACAATCCTGCCATTCGTGCATTGTCTCAGGCACCTGATCATGCTATACTTTGCGGGGAAGCGAGTGTTCAGGCACGCGGTGTCATCTTCGACTGGCAGATACGTGCGTTGTTGTGGGTATCTGCACGAAGAGCGGCGCTGGAGAGATTGGCGGGCGTGGTGACGAGCAGACGGCCCTTCGCACCTTCGATGCCGGACGCCCAGCGACGGTTCGCGCTACGGCTCTACCAACTCCTGGCGATCGCGATGCTGATCGCGAGCGTGATCGGTCTGGCGCGGTTCCGCACCGCATTCCGGCGGGGCTTCGGCGGGTTCATCTGGCAGTACGATCCGACGCGCGGGCACACCGTGAGCTTCGAGGTGCCGCGACACTGGCCGGGGCCGCAGGCCGGGCTCAGGCCGCACACGCACATCACCGCGATCAACGGCCAGGATCCGATGGAGTTCTCGCGGATCTACGCGACGCAGCCGATCGGTGCGCCGGTCACCTACGATGTCGTCACCACCGACGGGCGGCAACTGCGCACCGTTGTCCCGATCACGCCCTTCAATCTCAGCCATCTGCTCGAAGGCTACGGCATCATCTTCCTGGTCGGCATCACCTTCAGCATCGGCGGCTACATCCTGCTGTCCTCGGCGCGCAATACCGGGCGCCAGCTGATTGGCTTCGTGATGCTATTCGCCGCCAACACCGCGTTCTATCACAGCCACAACGGCAACGTCGACCGGTTCTACAACCGGCCGATCTTCCCGGCGGTGATGGGCTCGCCGCCCAACGGCATGCTCGGCGCGCTATTGTGGCACCTGGCGTTCGCCTTTCCGCGCAAGTCGCCGTTACTGGAGCAGCACCGCTGGCTGGTGCCGGTGATCTACGGCAGCGGCAGCGCGATCAGCGTCCTGCTCGGGCTGACGTTCTATTTCAGCAGCATACGGCAGATGGCGCGACTGCAATTCCCGGTGCAGGCCACCAGTGTTGCTTTCCTCACCACCGGATTCGCCGCCAGCCTGGTGCGTGGCGCCCTCGAGTTGCTGAACAACGACCAGCGCAGCGAGACCGAGCGGCGGCAGATGCGGATCATGGCGGTGTCGTGGAGCCTGGCCGGCAGCATCCTGGTGCTGGCGCTCGGCGCCGCCAACCTGCGCGTCGTCGTGCCCTACGATCTGGTCACGGCGGTCGCCGCGATCATGCCGATCGGGCTGGTGCTGGCGATCTCCGGCTCGGATCTCATCGCCGAGCTCGAGGAGAAGAACGAGCTGCGCGGTCAGTTGCTCGAACAGCTCGACGAGCTGCAGCGGCTGCGCGAGCGCGCGCTCGACGATATCGCGATGGAGCTGCACGACAGTGCGCTGGCCGAGAGCAAGGCGCTCGAGATCCGGCTCTACACCCTGCTGCGCCAGACGACCGAGGGGCGCATCGATGCCGGCGGCCTGCGCGATGCGCTCGGCACCATCCACGCGCAGGGCGTCGGGCTCGGGCGCACGCTGCGCAAGACTGTCGATGGCGCCAAGCCGGTCGATCTCAGCGTCGAGAGCCTCGAGAGCGCCCTCGAACGACTGGTGTTCCAGATGAACGCGGGGGGGGCGACGCGCTATACCTGCCGGATCTCGGCCGAGCTCGACGACGTGCCACAGTCGATCCAGGAGACGATCTTCTCGTTGGCACGAACGGCGCTCAACAATGTGCGCGATCATGCCGAGGCGCAGCACTGCTGGCTCGAGCTGAGCGCCACATCGCTCGACGTCGTGCTGACAGTGACCGACGACGGCGTCGGCATTCGCGAAGAACCGGCGCAGCGCACTGGCCAGCCGGTGCGCCGCCAGCTCGGACTGGCGACGGCGCGCGCGCGCGTCGCACATCTGGGTGGAGCGTTCCTGGTCGAGGGCCTGCGGCCGGGCACGCGGTTTCGCGCCGTGATCCCGCTCTGAGGGAGGAGAGAATGCGATGTCTCGTATGATCGATGAATCGACGGCATCAGAGATCGGCACGAGTCAGCTGCTCGTCGTCGACGACAGCGGGTTCATTGGCGATGCGATGCGCAGTCTGTTGCAGTTGGTGCCGGAGATTGGTGCGATGCACACGGCGAGCACCGCGGAGGAGGCGCACAGCGTCCTGCGTCAGCTCGAATCGGCGATCGTGCTGCTGGATCTGCGCATCCGGCGTCGCAGCGGCGACGAGCGGGCCGATGCCAGCCACGGGCTGGCGTTGCTGCACGAGCTGCATGCATCGAATCCGAATGTCGCGGTGGTGATGTTCACATCGGCGCCCGAGCAGCAGTGGCTGCGAACGGTGGCGCAGGAAGGTGCGGTGGGGTTCCTCAGCAAGGACGGCTCATCGGATCAGATCATCGATGTGCTGCGCGCGGTGCATCATGGACGTCTGGGCTTCACCGCCGAGCAGCTTGCCGAACTGGGCGGAGACGCACCGCACCGGACGCTCCTGTCGGATCGTCAGGTTGAGGTGCTGCGGTTACTCGACAAGGGCTTGACGAACCAGCAGATCGCGGCGCACCTGGGGATTCAGTACCGCACGGCGTGCAAGCATGTCGAGCATGTGTTGAAGGCGGTTGGCGCGACGAATCGCCGGGTGGCGGTGAATGAGGCGCGCAAGCTGGGGCTGCTCTGAGCGCCCGCATGCGGCGGATGCGGGCATGATGCCGGGCGGAGTCGTGATCGCCCGTGGCGGCGACGCTGATCTGGCGCCGCTTGCGGCGCTGATGGCCGCCGAGGGCATGCCAGCGGCCGGCCATGCCGCGCCGCCGGCCCTGCTGGTCGCGCGCGCGGCTGGTCAGATCGTCGGCGGCGCCATGCTCGGGTTCGATGGCGACGCGGCGCTGCTCCACGGGCTGGTGGTGGCGCCGGCAGCGCGCGGCGACGGCATCGGCGGCGTGCTCTTCGAGGCAGCGCTGGCGCTGGCCGGCCAGCACGGCGCCTGCTGGCTGCGCGCACCAGCCGACGGCTGGCTGCGGCGTCGGGGTGGCATGGTGGCCGACGGCGCCGCCGGGCACTGGCTGGGCCGGCCGCTGCACGCAGCGCCGCCGGCGATGCTGACGACCCAGTGTGCGCTGCTGGCCAATGGCTGCCGGCAGATCCTCGGCGCCGCGCTGCGCTCGGTGATCGTCCATGGCTCGGTGGCGCTCGGTGGCGTCCACCCGGCCCACAGCGACCTCGACGTGCTGGTGGTGGCCGATGCGGCGCTCGGGGACGGACAGCGCCGGGCGCTGGCGCAACTGCTGCTCGCCACCTCGGGCGCGCCGCAGCCGCTCGAGCTCTCGGTCATCACGACCGACCAGCTTCAGCCATGGCGGCATCCCGCGCCGTTCGAACTGCACTATGGCGAGACGTGGCGCACCCTGACGCTGCAGCAACTGGCCGATGGCGTGCCGCCGGGATCGGCGCCGGCGGTGCGCGTCGATCCCGACCTGGCGGCTCACATCACGGTGGCCCGGGCGCGCGGTCTGACGGTCTGGGGCGATGATGCCCGCCGTGTGCTGCCGGTGGTGCCGTGGGCCGACTACCTCGATGCGATCGATGGCGATGTCGCCGACGCGCCGGCGCGCATCGCCGCCGAGCCGGTCTACGTCACGCTGAACCTGTGCCGCGTTGCAGCGGCACACCACGGCCTGATCCTGTCGAAGGACGCCGGCGCGCGCTGGGGCCGGCTGGCCTGGCCCGCGCACCGTCCGGTCATCGACGCCGCGCTGGCCGCCCGCCGGGGAGCAGCCGTCAGCATCGATGCGACGGCACTGCAGCGCTTCGCCAGCACCGCCCTGTGCCGGCCGGCGGCAGGCTGACGCCCCGCCGCCGACGGACACCGTGCATTACGCGCGCCAGGAGTACTCCGGCCGGTAGCCGAACGCCGCCTCGGCGGCGCGCCAGCTGAAGAACGACTCGTGGCCGTCGAGCTGGTGCGATGTGGCGAGCGCCGGGTAGTAGCGCTCGACGAGCTCGGCCGAGGGCAGGTCGGCGAAGGTATCGGCGGCGTTGATGTAGAACGCGCGACACGCAGCCTGCGCCGGCAGCGGCGCCGCGAGCGCCTTGCGAAACGCCTGGGCTACATCCCGCATATCGACATACGCCCAGAACCCGCCCACACCGTCGTCCGGCGCATGCGCGCGCGCGAGCCGCGCCCGCAGCTCCCCGGCGCCCCAGCACCACGCCAGGCGCAGCGCGATCGTGTCGATCTGATGCGATCGCGCGAAGGCAGCGGCCGTCTGCTCGTTGACCTGCTTCGACAGGCCATAGTTGTCGGTCACGTCGGCCGGGTGCTGCTCATCGATCGGAAACCGCTGCGGCACGAACGGCACGCCGGCCGGCCTGGCGCAATGGCCGAGCGCACAGTTGCTCGAGGCGAACACCACCCGACGCACCCCCACCTCGGCGGCGGCCTCGAGCAGGTAATACGTGCTCAGCGCATTGTTGCGAAACGTGTCCGGCGAGATCCAGTTATCCGCGCCGATGTGCACGATCGCATCGACCCCCGCGACGGCACGGCGCGCGTCCTCGCGCTGCGCCAGATCGCCCGCCATGAAGTGTGCGCCGGCCGGCACCGGCCGGCCGAGCGCCGCCGGCGGGCGCCGGCCCACCAGCCGCACCGCGTGATCGTGGGCCAGGTCTGCAGCCACCGCCGCCGTCACATAGCCGCTCGCGCCAGTGATCAGGATCGTCATGCATGTCGCTCCTCGCGGGGCGCAGCCACAGGCCGGGCGACGCCCCGCAGCATCATCGCCGCATCACTGGTTGTCGGGATCGTGGACCAGGTGCGCCGCGACGCGCTCGCCGGCGGCGAGGAAGCTCGGCGGCGTGAAGCGGCTCTCGATCGGCAACGCCTGGCCGGTACGGCCCGCCTCGCCCGCCTTGAGCATGATCTCGAGCACATGATAGCCATGTTCCGGCGTGATGATCGGCCGCTGCCCCTGCTGGATGCACTCCACCATGTGGCGCAGCCCATCGGTCCACGGCCAGTCGGGGCGCGTCTCGTCGAACAGCTGCCACGCGCCGACATCGTTGCGCCACAGCTCGAACCCCTCGGGGTCCCAGTCGTCGCCGAGCATCTGGATGGTGCCCGCGCTGCCATAGATCTCGATCGCCGGGCAGCGATACCGCTGCATCGTGAAGCCGGTGGTGACCACCGCAAACACGTCGCGGCCGAAATCGATCAGGATGTGGGCCGTATCCTCGGCGTTGACCTTCATCGGCTCGCCGTCCACGATCCGCTCCGGCCGCGCGATGCCGGTCATCGCCGTCACGCGCTGCGCCGGCCCGAGCAGGGCCGTCAGGCTGGTCACGTTATACACGCCCAGGTCGAACATCGAGCCGCCGCCCGGGCTGTAGAACCACTTGCCCCACGACGGGCCGTTCCAGCCGTAGATCGCGCGCGCCTGCAGCACCTGGCCGATCTCGCCACGGTGGATCCGCCGCGACATCTCCTGGAACGTCGGGCTCAGCACTACATGCGGCGCCGGCACCAGCAGGCCCTTGCTGCGCTTCGCCAGCTCGACCAGCTCGGCCGCCTCGCTCAGCGACGTCGACATCGGCTTCTCGACCAGCACGTGCTTGCCGGCCTCGAGCGCCGCACGCGTGATCTCGCCGTGCTGCTGCATCGACGTCAGCACCAGCACGAGGTCCACGTCGGGCGATTCGACGACCTCGCGGTAATTGGTCGAGAACAGGATCTCGCCGAAGCGGTCTTCGGCGATGCTGCGCCGCAGCGGATCGACATCGCTGGCGGCGGTGACCTCGATCGCCGCGCCGGCGGCGAGCATGCGCTTGATCTGATTGGTGTACGGCCCGCGCATCACGCTGCCGCAGCCGACGATGCCGATGCGAATGGTGGATTGAGCCATGAGCATTGTTCTCCTGCACGCGTTGACGCCGAAGTCAGCTCCCCTTCAGTCCACTCATCGTCACGCCCTCGATGAAATAGCGCTGTGCCGCGAAGAACAGCGCGATGATCGGAAAGGTGACGACCAGCGATGCGGCCATGATCAGGTGCCACTGCACACCGAAGCGTGTCCGGAACGCATAGAGGCCGAGCACGAGCGGATACTCGCTGGCCTCGTCGAGATAGATCAGGGGGCCAAAAAAATCATTCCACGATGCCATGAACTGGAACAGCCCGACCACCAGCAGGGCCGGCTTGATCAGCGGCACCATGATCGCCCAGAGCGTGGTGAAATCACCGGCGCCGTCGATGCGTGCCGCGTCGGTGAGGTCCACCGGGATGGTCATCATGAATTGCCGCAGCAGGAAGATATTGAACGCGCTGCCGAACCACAGCGGCACGACCAGCGGCAGGTAGGTGCCGATCCAGCCGAGCCAGCGGAACAGCAGGTACGTCGGGATGAGCGTCACGATCCCCGGCAGCATCATCGTCGCCAGCGTGATGCCGAAGAGCAGGTCGCGGCCACGGAACTCGAGGCGCGCGAAGGCATAGGCGACCACCACCGCCGAGACGATCGTCCCGGCCGTCGAGGCGACGGCGTAGACCACCGTGTTGCCCAGCAGCCGCAGGAAGGGAAACGCCGGGCTGGTCAGCGCCTCGCTGTAGTTGACCCACATCACCGGATCGGGCAGCCACACCAGCGGATCGGTGAAGACCTGGTTGAGCGGCTTGAGCGATGTCACGATCAGCCAGGCGAACGGCACGACGAACAGCACCGCCACGCCGCTCAGCGCCAGATGCGCGAGGACGCCCGCCAGGGTGCGGTAGAGCAGTCGCTGCCGCCGGACCTGTGCGGCGATCTCATGCGCGGTCATACGCACCTCCCGGATGGTTCAACGTCGGCCGACCTCGTAATGCACCCAGGAGTCCGACGAGCGCACCACCACCAGCGTGAGGGCCACCAGGACGATGAACATCACCAGTGCCAGCGCCGAGGCGTAGCCCATCTCGAAGAAGCGGAAGGCATTGCGATAGATCAGCAGCATGTACATCAGCAGCGAATTGAGTGGCCCGGCCTGCCGCGCGCCGCCATCGCCGGCGACATATGCCGGCCCGAACACCTGGAACGAGGCGATGATGCTCATGATCAGGTTGAAGAAGATCGTCGGCGTCAGCAGCGGGATGGTGACGTGGCGCAGGCGCTGCCAGCCGTTGGCGCCATCGATCATCGCCGCCTCGAGCAGCGACGACGGCACGTCCTTCAGGCCCGCCAGGAAGATCAGCATCGCCGAGCCGGTCCCAGTCCACAGCGACATCAGGATGATGCCCGGCTTGGACCAGTCGGCGCTGCTGAGCCAGCCGAGCTTGGGCAGCCCGAGCGCCTGCAGCCCGATATTCACCAGGCCCAGCCGCGGATCGAGCAGCACGAGCCAGAGCAGCGTACTCGCCACCACCGGCATCAGGCTCGGCAGATAGTAGATCGTCCGGTAGATGCCGATGCCCCGCGCCCGCTGGTTGAGCAGCAGCGCCAGCCCCAGCGCCACCACGATGCTGAGCGGCACCGACACGAATGTGTAGTAGGCGGTGTTGGCCACCGCCTTCCAGTACAGCGGATCGTTGGTGAACATCGTGACGAAGTTATCCGCCCCGATCCAGCGCGGCGGGTTCAGGATGCTGTACTTGGTGAGCGAGAAATAGAACGACGCGAACATCGGATACGCGGTGAATGCCAGCAGCGAGAAGAGCCACGGCGCGAGGAACAGGTAGGCCTGAAGATCGCGCCGCAGTTGCTTGCTGATCCGTGGCGCGCGCCGCGCCACGGGCGGCTGGTCGGCCGGCGTGATCGATGCCATGATCCGGCTCCTTCCCGGCAGCGGGGATGGCCGGCACGCCGGCCACCCCCGCTGAAGCTGGTCAACCCTTGAGCGTCTCGTCGAGCTTGGCCTGACACGTCGCCTGGGCCTCGGCCAGCGCATCCTTCGCCGACTTGCGCTTGTTCAGCACTTCGTCGATGGCCGCCGTCAGCGTGTCCTGCGCGAACGTCTCGACCGGCGAGGTCCACATCTCGACGGCATCCTCGAGGTAATTCGCGAAGAACGCGTTGACATTCTGCGCCCGCTCGGGGCTGGTCTGGGTGACCAGCTTGGTCGTGAGCACCGAGGGTGGGAAGCCACGCCACGACGGCGTGTCCATGATGTACTGGTACCAGATCTCCCAGCCGCGGGTGGCGACGAACTCGATGAACTGGAAGGCGGCCTCGGGCTGCTTGGCGCCCTGGGGGATGACCCACCAGTTGGGCCAGAAGGCGGTGAACGACTTGCTGCCGCTCGGGCCGACCGGGAAGCGCATGACCTCCCAGTCGAACGGAATCTCGGCGTCGGTCGAGGCCCAGCTGCCCTCGGTGGCCATCGCGGCGCGGCCGAGGTGGAATGCGCTGTCGGGGTAGGTGCCGGCCCAGTTGCCGGCGATGGTCAGCTGCTCCAGGTTGCCGCCGTACTGGTCATCGAGCCACTTGACCCAGTACTCGATCCACTCGACGTTCTGGTCGCTGTCGATCCGGTAGGCGTTGGCGGCAGAATCGTAGATCTGGCCACCGTTCATCGCCGACCAGGCGGGATACAGCCAGCTGTTGCCGACGAACGGCACGAAGCCGGCCTGCTGCACCTCGCCGTTCTCGGCGGTGACGAACTGTCCCGACAGCGCCTTGAGGTCATCCCAGGTCTTCGGGAAGGCGTCGCGGTCGGCGGAGACGCCGGCAGCGGTGAGCATGGCGGTGTTGGTGTAGATCGCGCCGGCGCCGGCCGACGACGGCAGGCCATAGGTCTTGCCCTGCCACTGCGTCGACTTGAGCACCGAGGGGTAGAACGCATCGGCCTTGGCAGTCGCCGCCGAGGCCATGTAGTCGTCGATCGCCAGCAGCGAGCCGCGGGCGGCGAACTCGGCGGGCGGCTCGTAGAGCGTGGCGACGTCGGGCGGATTGCCGCCGGCGATCTTGGCCAGCAAGCCCTCGACATACGCATCACCCACCCCCGGGTTCTCGTAGTCGACCTTGATGTTGGGGTACTGCTTCTCGAACTCGCCGACCATCAGCGGCAGGATCTCCTGGGTGGTCGCGGTCGAGTAGCGATTCGACCAGGTGAGCGTCACCGGGCCGGAGACCGGCTCGATGGTGGGCGGGGCGGCGGGCTCGGCCGGCGCGGCCGTCGGGGCGGCGGGGGTTGCAGCCTGGCCGCAGGCGGCCAGCAGCGCTGCGCCGCCGCCGGCGAGCAGCGCGCGCAGGAACGAGCGACGTCCGAAGCGGCTGGGTCCGTGCGTGTCGTGATCCATGGTGAGTCCCTCCAGATTCGATCAACGATAGGCATCGCCATAGTGCCCGGCGTCGGGATCGAGCCGCGCCGGGTGCAGGCCGGGCCGTACCTGGGGCTGACGCGGCGTCGGGCGCGCACCGGCCCAGCCTGCGGGCTTGACGATGCGCGCCGAGATCAGCAACGGATGACCGGGATCGACGGTGTCACGCTCGGCGTGACTGAGATCTTCGATGGGCAGGTTGAGCTGAAACGCGATGCGGCTGAACAGGTTGCCCTGGATATCAAGCTGGTAATCAGCCGGGCCGAGCCCGCAGCGGTGGAGCAGCTCCTCGACCTGCAGCGGGGTGAACCACCAGTACATGTACAGTGGCGCGCCCGTACCCATATCGAGGCCACGGTACAGGTAGTAATCGACGCAGGCGAAGTTGACCAGCAGCACGCCGCCCGGCCTGAGGATGCGCACCGCGTGGTAGAGTGCCGACTCGACGTCGTAGATGACCGTCATGGTGAACGGGATGACGAAGCAGTCGTACTGGTCGGCGGCGACGTGATCGGCGCTGGTGAGGTCGGCGACGACGGTGACGGCATCGTGGTGGGGCGCGAGATCGAGCGCCTCGGCGCTGGTGATGGCGGCACCGCCGTACTGGCGCAGCGTGGTGGTCTCGCCGATCTCGAGGCCGCGGCCGCGGATGTCGCCGCGGTGGCGCTCGAGGAAGCGTGCCCAGTAGTAGCGTACGATGACGGTGCCACGCGGCATGCGGCCGCCGGCGAGCGGGGCGAGGCGCCGCAGCCAGATGGCGCGCAGGTGTCGCACGAGCGGCCAACTGCGCCAGCCGGGCTGTACGGCGCTCATCGGCGCCCCCCTGCCGCCAGCGCGGCGCCGATCACGCCGGCGTCGGCGCCACAGCGCGCCCGCTCGATCGGCAGATGGCGGGTGTCATCGGCGTAGATCGCCGCACGGATCGCCTGGCACAGCCAGTCGTGGTAGACACCGGCGACGCTGCCGAGGCCGCCCCCCAGCACGACCGCCGCCGGGTCGATGACGTCGACGAGCCAGCCGATCGCGCTGCCGAGCGCGGCGGCAGCCTCACCGACGACCGTCGCGGCGCGTGGGTCGTGCCCGATGCGGGCCAGAATCTCGGCGGTGTCGGCGGCGCTGCCACCAGCCGCGCGGTAGCGCGCCAGGATGGCCGGACCGGCGGCCACATCCTCCAGGACGACGGCCTCGTGGGCGCCGCAGCGGCCGCACCACTGCGGGTGCGGCGAACTGGCCAGCACCAGCGCGTTGCCGCGCGCGCCACGCCACGGCATGCCGTCGATCATCACCGTCGAACTGATGCCGGTGCCGATCGAGATGAACGCGAACGACCCGTGCCCCTGCCCGGCGCCGAAGCGCGCCTCGGCGATCGCGTGTGCCCGCACGTCGGCCTCGAGTGTGGTGGGCGCCAGCGTGGCAAACCGCTCGCGCGCCGCAAGAGCGCGCCAGTCGACGGCATGGCCGCTGGTCGGCCGCTGGGTGGGATCGACGAGCTCGCACAGCGCGACGCCGATGGCAGTGGGGGGCTGCGCCGTGCGTTCGGCCACATGCCACAGCTGCCGCGCCATGTCGAACGCGTCGTCGAGCACCGCCGCACCGCCACGCGCCGCCGCAGTCGGCCGCTGCAGGCGCTCGAGGACCGCGCCGTCGTGCAGGCGTACCAGCCCGGCGGCGATCTTGGTGCCGCCGACGTCGACGCCGATGGCGACATCGACCGCAGTCACGGCTGACTCCGCGGCAGATACGCCGGCGCGACGCCGAACAGCAGGCTGGCCGGGCACGTGCCGGTGTTGAACCACTGATACCGCACGCCCTCGGGGACGTAAAAGCCGTCGCCCGGCTGGAGCTCGAACCAGCGCGGGCCATCGTGATCCGGCAGCAAGACGTGCAGGACGCCGGCGAGCACGTACAGGCTGGCATCGCCGCCGTGCTGCCGCGGATCGCTGCGCGTTCCCGGCCGCAGGTCTGCGCGCCCGACGGTCAGGTGCTCGGTGGCGCACAGCAGCCCGATCAGCGTGCGATGCTCGTGGCCTTCGATGCGCCAGAGCAGGTCGGCGTCGCGCACCAGTCGCAGGCTGAAGCCGGCCTCGATGGCCGCGCGCTCCATCGGCCAGCGGCCGAGCAGTTGGTCAGCGACGTAGCGCGATTCGCTCAGGTACGGCCGGGTGCGCGAGTAGGCGCCCGATGTGCCCTGCGACGGCGGTGGCGCGAAGAACTCCAGCACTCGCAGCGGCTCGCCGCCCAGCGCCAGCGCGTGGTGCCAGGTGTCACGGCGGAAGAAGGCCGCTTCGCCGGCGCGCACCAACTGCACTTCGCCGGTGGCCGGGTTGGCCAGCGCCATGGCGCCCGCGACGACATAGTAGATCTCGTCGGCGGCGAAGATCGTGCGGTGTGCCGGCGAGTGGCGGAACATCTCGCCGGGATTCAGGCCGAAGAGCAATTGGTGAATCTTGTCGCTCGAGACATAGATCCAGTCTGAGACCTCGCCGGCCTCGGCGTCGCCCCACAGGTGCCGCGCGGTGCTCGCCAGCGGAATGGCGGCCGGGCCATCGAACGTCGGGCGCGGCGATGGTTTGTACGTCATGATCGTCTCCGCTCTCCCCGGTCGGCGGTGTCGTAGCCACGGCCGACGGCACTATGCCAGGCTGTCAGTGGCATGACGAGGCCACGCTCGCTGGCGAAGCGAAACGTGAAGCGGTCGCCACGGTAGACGGCTTTGAAGTATTCGATGGGCTGACCGTGTGCGTCGCTGGTGACGCCTTCGAGCAGGATCATCGGCGCGCCCTGCTCGATGCCGAAGAGCCGGCTCTCGTATTCGTTGGCGATCGTGGCTTCGAGCGATTGCTCGGCACGCGCCAGCCGCACGCCACGTTGCTCGAGGAGCGCGTAGATCGAACCCTGCTCGAGCTCGCTGCGCTGCCAGCCGGCGCAGTACTGCATCGGCAGGTATAACGTCTCGAGCAGCACGGCGGTCTCGTCGGCGCGGCGCAGCCGGACCAGCCGCATCGCATCGTCGCCGTCGGCCAGCCGTAGCTGTCGCGCGACGCGCCGCGGCGGCGCGCACGGGCCGTGCTCGATCACGCGCGATCGCACGGCGGCACCCTGGGCGCGCGCGTCTTCGCTGAAGCCGAACAGGTGGAATGCGTCGAAGCCGTAGCGCGGCGCCGCGACATAGGTGCCGAGGCCGTGCCGTACGACCAGCGTGCCTTCCCGTACCAGATACGAGACGGCTTGCCGTGCGGTCATGCGACTGATGCCGTGCTGCTCGGCGAGGACGCGCTCGGGTGGCAGCCGGTCGCCGGCCTGCCATTCGCCGGCGCGGATCTGCTCGCGTAACGCCTCGGCCAGCTGATAATACAACGGCACCGGGCTGGTACGGTTCAGGCTCATGCCTGCCCTCGTTGCTGAGGCGAGACCACCAGAGGTCTATACCACACCGCGACTCTACATCGACAGGTGGTGGTTGTCAAGCACCAATCCGTGGGGCGGTCTGGATGGTGTTTGCATCGAGGTGCTGGCCTCCAGCATCGCCTGGACTGCGTGGCATAGGCGTGGCGATCGTATTCGCGCAGCCGAAAGCGGATGTCCAGTTGGCGGAGAGCGATGGCACGGGCGGTGCGCCCAGCGTTGGTGCGATGCGGCAGCGTGTGGGCACGGTATACTCCTCTGGCTCGCGCAACAGCTTCAACCGCCGCAGCGACTCGCCCGGCGCTGCATTGTATGCCTGCCGGGCAGCATCCAGCCGGATCAGCAGGTGCCGCTCATCCGCGCCGACGAGCACGCGCGGCAGTTCACGGGCGAACGAGGGGGTGGTGCTGCGAGTCATACAGTGCACCATCCATGATATGCGGTGCATGTCAATGGTCGCGCTCACAGCTCCCGTGTGGACAGCGGATGCCCTGCGTACCGCCATGCCCCTGCACGACACGTCGCTGAGACCAGAAGCAAACGCGGGGGGGCTTCTGGTGTCGCAGCGACACACAACATACACCGGCGCTGGCAACGCGCCGGTCGGGAGGGTAGAATGCGAGAAGCAGAGATGTACGGAAGAGGCAGATGTCGACGATGAGCCTCGAAGGGCGGGTCGCGATCCTCGAACAGGCTCGCGCTGAAGCGGCAGCTATACTTGGAGCGCAACCGCCTCTGGTGGATCAGGAATCAACCCGAGTTGCCTCAGACCATGACCGATGACCAGCGCGAGGCGCGAAGGAGATCACAGCCATGCGACTTCCAACAGTGCACTATCCGCACACGGTGCAAGTAGAAACGATTGCAGAAGCGAGATACGTTGAAGCCTTTTTGAACGATGCCGCGGAGGTGGCGAAGGAGTCCGCGAATTTATTGCTTACATACATCGACACGTATACAGAGCGACACCCGGATGCCACTGACCCGCTCGTCACGAGTGGTACGATGATGTCGATGGAATATGCGCAAGTGTGGGTACCGGGAGCAGTCAACATGATTGTGTTTTTTGGCGGAATGTCAAAGGGTATGATCGCGCTCGTCAACAATCGATCGGTAGCATTCGACGAACGCTTCCAGTGCGCGCATCGATTGATCGGATACGCGCACGTTACAATTCAGATTGTAATGTCAATAGGAGCCATGATGCAAGCCATGCAGGATGCGCTCGGCATCGAGCGCGACTTACCGGACCTCAAAAGCACTGGCACTAGTATACGTCGAACAAAACGCGCACCGACCGCGTGATGTGTTACGGCGGCACAGTGCGCGGCAGCACGTGCACGGTACCACGCCACGAAGACGACCACGGAGGCATGACCATGACCGACGACCAGACCGCTGACGCCATCATCGCACGGCTGCATCGGTGCGCGATCAGCACGCGCGAAGCAGCCATCGACATGACGACGTTTGCACGCACTGGCGCCGACCGGCACGAGCGCCAGCACGCCGAGGCGTTCATCGATGCCGCCACGCGCCACGCCGACGCCGTCGAGGCGCGCACGCACTACGCGATTGTATGGCTGATGGCCGCGCAGTCGACATCGGTCGACGAGCACGCCGCGCGGCTTCGCCAGCGCATCGACGAACGTGAGCATCGCCGCGGCGCTTGATGAAGCCAGCGCCGCGCTTCTGCACTGGTCGGTCAAGCGCTGGGCACCGAACGCCAGCGGTCGATAGGCGTGACCATGACCGATGACCAGCGCGCGGCAGTTCGTCAGCGCGCACGGCGTGCCGCCATGACCGATGACGAGCTCGAAGCATGGCGCACTGCCCAGCGCCAGCGCTCACTCGCGACGTACTACGCCATGTCCCGTGACCAGCGCGCGGCAGCGCGCGAAAGAACGGCCGGCAGCGCGCGCACGGTACGCTGCACTGACCGATGACCAGCGCGCCGCATCGCGCGCACAGCGTTACGCTGAGAAGACGACCAAGGAGGCATGACCATGACCATGACCGATGATCAGCGCGCGGCAGCGCGCGAGTATCGGCGCGCATGGCGTGCGGCCATGACCGATGACCAGCGCGCGGCCGAGCGCGTGCACGGTATTACGCCAACAAGACGACCAAGAAGGCATGACCATGACCGAAGACGCCGACACGACCGACGACGCCATGCTGGTCGCTGGCCACAACGCGCTGCGTGATGCGGTCAATGCCGCCGCCGCTGCACGTTTCGCGCACGAGGTCACGGCAGCGTATCGGCGAACCGATCGCCGGGAATCCGACATAGTGGCGAGAGCGCACGCGACAATGCGCAGTCAGTGTGGGCCGATGCGGCGCGCGTGGCCGCCGGTGCCGCTCGGCATCGCCAACCTGGTCCCGCCGCCGCCCTGGCACTACGTCGGTGACATGCTGGTCATCGCGTACCAGGCCGACCCGGCGGCCGTCGCAGCCGTTCTCCCTCGGGGGCTCGCATCAGTGACCTGCATACGGTACCCTCTGGGTGCCCACCGCGACGAGCCGCGGTGGGCGCCCCAACGGACTGACTACGGCTTGCGTGTCCGCAGGGAGGCGGGCAGGTTCACCATGTCGGCAGCGCTCACCTCACGCCCGGACATCACACCCGCCTGACCCTGTCCGCCGACGCGGATCCAGTTGGCGACGCTCTCGTCCGCGCGTGGTACTCCCGACGATGCCAGAGGTGCGCCGCCGTACTGCGATGCGCCTGGAATGCGTCCCGCCGTACAACCCGTGAGCGCGATGCAACGCCGTCCGCGCCCGCCGGCGACGCTCGTGTATACTGCGCGCGTCCGGCTCGCGATGGGAGGTGGCACATGGTGGACGACGATCAGCGTCAGGCCTGGCTGGAGCGGCTGCAGGAGGACGAACGTCTGCGTGGTGATCTGGAGGATGCGGCGGCGCTGGCGTTGCTGGAATGGGCTCAGCAGCAGACACAGATTGCCTGCGACGATGAATCCATGGATCTGGCTGGCATTGAGATCGAGGTGCAGCAGATTCGCGCTGCCGCCCGCGCCGCGGCCCGCGCAGGCGGTGACGCCGCGACGGTGGTGGAGCGTGCTGCTGCGGAATTGCTCGGCCGACACGGCCAGTCGGCGACGCCGACGCGTGGCCGGGTGCTGCATGCCGTCACGCCCACCGCGCCCGCCGTGGCTGACGCCCCCGAGGCACCCGCCGCTGTGGCTGACGCACCCGCCGCTGTGGCTGACGCACCCGCCGCCGTGGCTGACGCACCCGCCGCCGTGGCTGAGGCGCCCGCCGTGCCGGATGCGTCCGTCGCGGCAGAACGCCCCGGCTGGTGGCAGCGTTTCACCGACTGGTTGAAGCGCACCCTGAGGAGGTCAACGTGAGCAACCGCAGTACCCGGCGCACGACCGGTCGCCGGACCGGAACCGTTGGTGGCATCGGCGCCGTCATCATCGTCCTCATCTTCATCGTGCTGCGATTCTTCTTCGGGGGCACCGACAGCGCCGAGGAGGTTCCGCCGGCGGGCGCGCCATCGACGCCCACGGAGGTGAGCGAGGCCGACGGCGCGCCGATCGCCGCCGATCCCGTCACTCCGACCGCCGCCAGCGAGGGCGCTGCAGAGCCGGCGGCAGAGCCGGCGACCGATGCCCCGCCTGCAGCCAATGATGCCGTGCGGGTCTACTTCACCACGCCGTCGCTGATCTACCCGGACCGGCGCGACAGCCGGCCGATCGTGCCGCTGCTCGAGGATGTCATCGCCGACATCGACGCCGCGACCGCGCGGGTCGACGTCGCAGTGTTCGATCTCGACCTGCCGACGCTGGCCGAGGCGCTCCGCCGCGCCGCCGAGCGCGGCGTGGCCGTCGGCGTGGTCCTCGACAGCGAGCACCTCGAGTCGCCGGAGGTCGCCGAGGTCATCGGCATCCTCGAGCAGGGCCAGGTGACGGTCGTCACCGACGACCGCGAGGCGTTCATGCACAGCAAGTTCCTCGTGGTCGATGGCACGATCGTCTGGACTGGCTCGTGGAACATGACCGCCAATGACACGTTTCGCAACAACAACAACATGCTGCGGCTGGTGAGCCCGGCGCTCGCCGCGGCCTACACCACCGAGTTCGAGACGATGTACGCCGGCAATTTCGGCCCGCGCAAGGCGCAGCATGGCCCGACCGAGACGATCACCGTCGGTTCGGCGGCGGTACGGGTGTTCTTCTCGCCGCGCGATCGGCCGTCCGACACGATCGTGGCGGCGATCGCCGCAGCCCGCGAGTCGATCCGGTTCATGACGTTCTCGTTCACCGCCGATCCGATCGCCGATGCGATGATCGCACAGCAGCAGGCCGGCATCCCGGTGCGCGGCGTGTTCGAGAAGACCAACTCCCGTGGCACCGGCGCCGAGTACGACAAACTGGTCGACGCCGGCATCGACGTGGTACGTGACGGCAATTGCTACATCCTGCACCACAAGGTGATCATCATCGATGACCGGCTGGTGCTGACCGGCTCGTACAACTTCACCGGCAGCGCCGAGACGAGCAACGACGAGAATCTGGTGTTCATCGAGGATCCGGCAGTGGTCGCGGCGTATGTCGCCGAGTTCGATCGGCTGTACGATCTGGGCGTCAATCCGCTGGCGTGCGGCCAGTGAACGCCGGCGGCGGCGCTCCGATGCGTTCGCCGCGGCCGGTCACCAGTCGTGCCGCCGGCCATCGCGGCACAGCGGGCAGCGGCGCGCCGCGGCACACGCCAGCGGTGGCACCCCGGTGAGCGCCGCATACGCCGCCGGATCGGTCGCCCCCTCGCTGATGATCGCCAGCGCGCGGGTCTGGCGGCCGATGCCCAGGGCGGCGCGCTGATCGGCGGTGAGCGCCAGCAGGCCCGCCACGCCGGCGGCGCCGGTCTCGCCGGCGCTGATGCCCGCCGCCGCCAGGCCGCGCAGCGCCGGTGCGACTGCCGCGTCGTCGATCGCGAGCGCCGCATCGAGCCGGGCGCGCAGCACCGGCCAGGCCAGCGGCGAGAGCTCGCCACACGCCAGGCCGGCCATGACGGTGGGGTGCGGGCCGGGCACCGCCACCGGCTGATCGGCGCGCAGCGAGGCGAGCGCACACGCGGCGGCGCGCGGCTCGACGCCGATGATGGTGCAGGCCGGCCAGCGGTCGGCGTGGCGCACCAGCGCCGCCGCCAGCGCACCGACGCCGATCTGGAGCAGCAGCAGATCGGGGGCGATGCCCTGCTCATCAAGCTCGGCGCCGATGGTGCCATAGCCCTCGATCACATCGGCCGGCACGCGGTCGTAGCCTTCCCACGCCGTATCGGCGATCACGATGCGCTGCCCGTCGGCCAGCGCCGCCGCCAGCGCCACCGCATCATCGTAGCTGCCGTCCACCACCTGGACGCTGGCGCCCTCGCCGGTCAGCGCGGCGCGGCGCGCCAGCACCATCGCCGCCGGCACCACGATGTGTGCGGCACAGCCCAGCACGCGGGCCATGCGCGCCACCGCCCGCCCGTGGTTCCCGTCAGTCGCCGCCACCAGCGTCAGGCGGTGCGGCGCCACCTGTTCGCGCGCGGCGGCCAGCGTCGTCCAGCCGGGCGTCAGCGCGCCGCGGCGCTCGAGCTCGGCCACCACCGCCCACGAGGCGCCCAGGATCTTGAACGCCGGCAGCCCCAGGCGGCAATCCTCGAGCTTGAGGTGCAGCGAGGCGATGCCGCACGCCTCGGCCAGCGCCGGCGCCGACAGCAGCGGCGTGCTGGTGTAGCCGGGGAGCTGGCGATGCAGCCGCCGCGGCCGGGACGACAGCGGCGGCCCCGCCGCAGCGCGTGGGGTGGCGCGCAGCCACAGATCCGTCATCATGCGCATGCCTCATCATAGAACTGCCAGACCCGGCGCAGGACGTGATCCCAGGTGAACATCGTGCGCACCCACTCGGCGGCGGCGGCGCCGTAGCGCGCACGCAGCGCCGCGTCGTCGGCCAGGCGCTCGAGCGCGTCGGCCAGCGCCGTCGCGTCCGCCGGCGCCACCAGCAGCCCGGTCTGCTCGTGGCGCACCACCTCCGGCAGGCCACCGGTGCGCGCCGCGATCACCGGCCGGCCACAGGCCATCGCCTCGCACGCCGCGATGCCGAACGTCTCGTGATCGGTGCTCGGCAGCACCAGCAGATCGCTGGCGGCATGCAGCGCGGGCAGCGTGTGATTGGGCTGCGGCCCGATGAACTGCACCCGGTCGTCGATCCCCAGCTGCCGCACGCGCTGCTGCAGCGCGGCGCCGTGTGGCCCATCGCCGGCCAGCACCAGCCGTGGCGGCGTCCGGCCGCGCCGCCGCACCAGCGCCAACGCATCGAGCAGATGATCGAGGCCCTTGAATGTCACCAGCCGGCCGACATACAGCGCCACCGGCGCACCGTCGGGCGACAGCCGCGCCCGGAGCGCGCTGTCGGCGGATTCGGGCCGGAACCGGCCATCGTCGAAGCCGTTGTACGAGACGCCCACCGGAAAGCCGAAGTGCTGCGCCACCATCGTCGCGTTGTACTGCGAGCAGCCGAACGCCCGATCGATCGCGCCACGAAACCAGCGATCGCCGGCGAAGAAGTCGGTGCCCTGGGCGTTGTACACCACGCGCGCGCCACGGCGGCGCGCCAGCGCAGCGACGGGGAAGTCGTACGGCTTCGACAGTTGGATGAGATCGTAGCCGCCGCGCAGCAGATCGGGCAGGGCATGCCGCGCCATCGACCAGCGCTCGAGCAGTTTGAGCAGGTTGAGCGAGCGCCGCAGGACGCGCGAGCGGCCCCAGCGCTCCCGCGCGATGAACGGGTAATGGCGCACGTGAATCGCCGGATAGCCGCGATCGATCGGCCCGGCGCCGCCGAACAGCGTCACCGTGTGGCCCGCCTCGGCCACGCGTCGCGCCACCTCCCATACGAAGCTCTCGACGCCGCCGTGTTTGGTCGTCGTGGTCAGGTTGTAATAGGCAATCTTCATCACATCCTCGCACACTGCCGCCACACCGCCGGCGCGCCCCGTCACAGCACCCGGGCGAGCCACGCGCTGAATGGCACGCGCAATCCCAGCAGCCGCGCCCGGTCGGCCGGATCGATGCCGCCGGACCAGCGCAGCGCCAGCAGATAGCCCGCCAGCGCCAGCACGCCCAGCACTGCCAGGCTGGCGGCGGCCAGCAGCTTGCCGTCGAGGCCGGCGGCGCTCGCCGGCAATGGCCAGACCTGCGCCAGCAGCGCCAGCGGCACCACCATCGCCAGGCTCGCGGCAGCGTTGCGCGCCAGCGCCCGCCACGGCAGATTCACCCCCAGCGCCCGCCGCAGCGCCACCACCGTCGCCAGGCGCGACGCCACCCGGGCCACGGCCACCGCGAGCGCCGCGCCGACCAGCCCGAAGCCTGGCACCAGCACGACCAGCAGCGGCACGCTCACCAGCGCCAGCGCGCGCGCGACCAGCACCGGGCGGTAGCGCTCGTAGACCATCAGGACATTATGGGGCACGCTCAGCAGCGACTCGAGAAAGGTCCCGGCGATCAGGATCGCGATCAGCGTCACCGTCTCGGTGTAGGCCGGATACAGCAGCGCCAGCAGCCGCGGTGTGAGCGCCGCCAGCGCCATGCCGGCGGGCAGCAGCATCAGGCCGAACAGGCGCGTCAGCGCCGCCGCCGCCTCGTGCAGCGCGGCAGGGTCGTCGCGCCCCCGGATGCGTGCCAGCAGCGGCGTCACGACCCCGCTGAACGGCATGTAGGCATAGCCCAGGTAGTCCTTGGCAAACTTGTAGGCGAATGCCAGCACGGCGACCTGCTCGAGGCGCATTCCCAGGCCAAACAGCACGAACGTGAGGAACTGCACGTCGTAGAACCAGCCGCTCAGCTGCACCAGCCAGCTCATGCCGGCGAAGCGGGCGAACCGCGGCAGCAGCGCAAGGTCGCCGGCCACCGCCGCCGTCGCAGGCGGCACGGCCGCAGCCGCGCGGCGCGCCTGCTGTGTCGCCAGCAGCAGCGCCACCACCGGCGTGAGGCACAGGCCGAGCAGGACACCGCTGAGCCCCCAGCCGGGCAGCAGCAGCGCGATGATCAGCGCCGGCTGCAGCAGCGTCACCACGATGGTGATCAGGTTCCAGGCGCGCTGCTTGAAGTACGCCGTGAGAAACTGCATCGCCACATCATACAGTGCGCCGAACACGACCAGCGCGCCCACCGCCGCCAGGAACCAGTCGCCCCGCGCGACGATCAGCGCGATCAGATCGCGTTGTCGCGCGATCTCGCCGGCGACGCCCGCCTGCCCCGCAGCATCGTGAGTCTCGCCGGCCTGGGCCTCCAGCGATGCGAGATGCTGCTGCTCGCGCTGCAGCACCAGGTCGATGATCGGCTGATGCGCCAGCGCCAGCGCCAGCAGGCACACCGCCACCAGCGCGAGCTTCACGCCGACGATGCCGCGCATGAAGCGCGCCAGCCCGGCCCGGCCGTGAGCGCGCTCGACCTCGGGCACGAAGCGCGGCAGCGCCCGCTCGATGCCCGGATCGGCATACAGCCCGATCGTCGCCGCCAGGCCGGTGAGCAGCGCCAGCACGCCATACTCGGCGGGCGTCAGCGCATTGAACAGCAGCACGTTGGCCACCAGCCCGACCAGCAGCCGGGCCGGAAACAGCAGGGCATTCCACGCGGCGGCGCTGGCCACCCGCTCGCTCAGGCTCATGGGTCGCTCCTGCGCCACAGGCTCACGCCGTCGGCCGCCGCCAGCAGGGTGATCTGCCCATCGCGCTGTGCGGCCACCAGCCAGGCATGGCCGGCGGGGCGTGCCTCGCGCGCGTCGACCAGCAGATACTCGGCCAGGGCCAGCTTCCCGGCAGGATAGATGACGTTGCCGGGAAAGAAGTACAGCGCCTCGCGGCGCGCGACGTGCGGCCCGATCGTGCTGGTCGTCGCCAGCGCGGCATCCTCGGGCACCAGCGCGATCAGCCGCGCCACCGTCGCCTCGCGCGCCGGGTCGCGGTCGTCGCGGGTGGCCAGCGCCAGCACCGGGTTGCGCCCGGCCAGGTTGCAGCCGATCGCCAGCACCAGCAGCAGGAGCAGGCTCCGGGTGCGCCATGCCGGCCAGCGCCGCGCCAGCGCCAGCCAGGTGAGCGCCGCCGCCAGCACGAGGAATGGCACGATCACCGCCTGGTAGTGATAGCGCGGCGAGGCATGGATGTTGGGCGAGCTCGACAGCAGGTTCAGCGCGAAGATCGGCGCCGTGATCAGCAGCAGCCGTGGCTGGCCGAACGCCAGGAACGCGAAGGGCACGAACATCGCGAACAGATACCACAGCCGGTCGGCGCTGCCGATCACCCCCAGGACATACCCCGGCCGGGTCACGAGGGTCTGCAGCATCGCCGGCGGCGTGTCGCCCAGCCAGCCGTAGATCACGCGGGTGTAGAGAAACGGCGCACCGCCGCGAAACCACGGCACCAGCACGCCGACGGCCAGCACCAGCCAGCCCAGCCCGATGGCCACCGGCAGCCAGCCGAAGGCCAGGCGGTCGCGCTGCGATGCCGCCCGGCCGGCGCCCCACCAGCGCTCGCTCAGCTGCCAGACGCCGATGCCCGCCACGACCAGGCCGACGTCGCTGCGGCATCCGAGCGCCAGCGCGATGCACGCCCAGAACAGCCGGGCGTCGCGCCGGCCGAGCGCCCACAGCGCCCACAGCAGCAGCGTCGTGGCGAAGGCACGGATCTGGAACTCGTACAGATTGGTGTACTGCACCGGCAGGTACAGCAGGTACAGCGCCGCGAAGGCTACACCGCTCCAGTGGTCGCCACCATGCTGGCGCACCAGCCGCTCCACCGCCACCGCTCCCAGCGCCACCACCAGCGTCTTGAGGAACAGCATCGTCGGCACGCCGGGCAGCACGGCATACAGCGGCGCCAGCAGCAACTCGCTCGGGATCAGGTCGATGCCGAGATACGACTCGGTCGCGGCGAACGCCGAGGTGGCCGCGATCCGGCCGTGGGCCGTGTTCCACAGCACCTGCTCGTGCACGGCGAGGTCGAAGCCCATCAGGAAGGCATCGTATTTGAACCAGGCGGCCCCGCCGAACAGCGCCACATACCCGGCCAGCAGCACCGCCAGCGCCACGCTGCCCGGCGCCGGCGCAGCATCGCGGGCGCTCACTGGCGCACCGTCGCGACGCGGAAGAACCACATGATCACCGCCGAGAGCAGCGTCAGCGCGGCGGTGGCGCCGATCACCAGCGGTGCGGCGCGGCCACGGCGCCACAGCCGCCCGAGCAGCGCGCCGGCGCCGAGCGCCAGCGCCGGAAGGACATAGAACACGTGCTTGTCGACCATCGACATGCGGCTGCCGGCGACCAGGAACAGCGCGCCGACCGCCAGCCACGCGCCGAGCAGGATGCGCACCCAGCGCGGCCGGACGAGCAGCAGCCCGGCCAGGCCGATGACCAGGATGAGCTGCATGCCATAGTGGCCGCCGGCGCGGAAGTACCCGAGCCGTGGCCAGTAGGCCGCCAGGTAGTCGCCGAACGGCGGGCGCGCCACAGCGTTGACGCCCTCGCCGGCGCCGGCATGCAGGAAGTAGGGGATGGTCCGCTGCCAGATCGGGCCGAGGTACTGGCCGTAGTAGATCACCAGCGCCGCGCCGCCCGCCAGCAGCGTGGCCAGGCCGATGGCGCGGGCGCGCCGGCGCCCGTCGTCACCGCCGAGCAACAGCAGCCCGGCCAGCGCGAGCACCAGGAAGACGCCCATGAACACCGCCATCACGGTGTAGAGCAGGAACGTCAGCAGCAGCAGCAGGCTCAGCGCCAGCACCAGGCGCGGCCGCGGCAGCGCCTGCCACTGCAGCACCATCAGCGCAGTGCTCGCCAGCGTCCACCACATGCCATAGGTGGTCGGCAGGTTGCCCCACGAGTGCAGCAGGAACGTGGCGGGCGTGACGGCATAGGCCAGCGCGGCGAACAGCGCCTGGCGCTCGCTCAGCCCGACGCCGCGGGCGATCAGGGCGATCAGCAGGATGCGCGAGACGTCGAGCAGGGCGCTGACCAGATTGGCGCTCAGCTCGAGCGGCCACGGCAGCACGCTGAAGCTGGCCGCCAGCATGTGAAACCACGGCGAGTACGGGATCACCGGCGGTTGCCGGCCCCACTCGGCCACCGGCATGGTGGATTCGTTGAGCGGGCTGCTGGTGCCGTACAGCAGCGGCAGCTGGCCATCGAGAATCCAGCGCGCCCGGTCCATGTGCCAGCCGACATCGATGGCCACGAAGTGCGGATAGAGCATCGCGCCGGCCTTGAGCCACAGCGAGCAGACCATCGCCAGCAGCAGCGCGTCGGTCAGGTGCCGGCCGAGCGGCAGGCCCAGCCGACGGCCCAGCCGTGGCAGCAGCGCCTGCCCCACCAGCACCAGCAGCGCGCTGCCGAGCGCCAGGCCGGCGAGGCCGGGCAGCATCACCGCGCTGGTGAGCCGCGCGCTGCCGAGCGCCCACGCCCCCGCCAGCAGCAGCACCGCCGTCGCGCCGACCGCCAGCCACGGCCGGCGGGTGGTACGCTCGAGCGCCACGCATCCGCCGATCGCGATCAGCAGCCCGGCCAGCAGCGCGCGCCACGGTGGCGGCGCGTACGGCGTGGCCGCCGGCAGCAGCGCCACCCGCTCGAGCACCAGGCCCAGCGGGCGCGGATCACGGTAGACGCGCGCGCCGAACTCCAGCGTCAGATCGCCGTCGTCCAGCACTGCGCCGGGCGCCAGCAGCCATACCCGGCGCCCGGCGGCGTCGGTGGGCGGCACCGGCGCCAGCACGCGCCCGGCCGCGCTGATCACGCCGCCGACGGTGCCGCCATCGGGGTGGAGCGCGATGACATCGGCGACCACAATCCACGGGCCGGCGCCGATGCCGGGCAACTGCAGCGCGCTCTGCCCGCGCGTCCAGCGATACGCATACGCCGGCGCGATCGTCAGCGACGCGATGCTGGCGCCCGCCGGCGGCACGTCGCCGGTCAGCGCCGGCGCCAGCCGCAACTCCAGCTGCGCCATGCGCGCGAGCCCGGGGGGCACGATCGCACTGAACTGCCGTGCGCCACGCTGGCCGACCGCCACCCGCTCGCCGTTCACCGCCAGCATCGCCAGGCGGTACACGTCGTCCGGCTGGTCGTCGCGCGCGACGACGGTGATCAGCAGATAGCCGTCGTGGCCGCCGGCGACCTGCAGCGTCTCGGCGCCCGCCGGCCACGCCAGCACGGTCCCCGGGCCGGTCGCGGCCACTTCGCGCTCGTGCATCTGCCGCACCAGCAGCGCGCTGTCGCGGTCGCCCAGCGCAATCACCGGCCGCGGCCGCATCAGGTACCCGAGCGCCGTCGCCACGACGGCTGCCAGCACCAGCGCTGCCGCAGCCCATGCCCGTCGTCCGGGCCCGGCCATCCATCGTATCGCCCGTATCGCCGCCATCCGCGCGCCACCTCCCCAGCCCGCCCGCGCATGGGCGGGCATCGGCCTCAATGCAGATATCGGACCACCTGATCGATCCAGCGGATCAGGCTGAGCAGCACGATGCTACCCAGCAGGCCCAGCGCCACGCCGGCGCCGGCCCGGCCCCGCCGGCGCAGCGCCGCCGCGGTGGCCCCCACCCCGATGGCGACCGCAGGGGTCAGGAACAGCTGCCAGCGCACTGCCTGATCGCTGACCAGCAGGGTGGCCAGGCTGAGCACGACGCCGAGCCAGGCCGCCAGCACGGCGTGGCGCGCGGCGCGCATGCGCAGCAGCCACGCGCCGGCCAGCCCGGCGACCAGCGCCAGCGGCGGGAGCAGCGCATTGCTGGCGAGAGCGCCACCCAGCACGCCGATCAGCTTGTCGCCCACCGGAATGCCGGGCGGGCAGCGCACGCCCTGGGCGGCGAGCGCGCGCGCCGCCTGCTCGCGCGCCGCCGGTACATCGCCGAAGGCCGAATAGTAGCCGAGCGCCGCCAGCACCACCATGCCGATGCCGATCACCAGCACGCGCCGCGGCCAGGCGCCGGCGAGGCGGCTGAGCAGCAGCCACGCGCCGGCGCACGCCAGCAGCGACAGCGTCGCGCCCGTATGGCCGAGCAGGATGGCCAGCACCAGCAGCCCGCCGGCCACCGCCGCCAGGCGCTGCCGCCGCTCGCCCAGCGCCAGCACCACCAGCACCGGCGCAATCAACGCCTGGCCGAACAGGTTGGTCAGCTCGCCGACCGAGTACGAGCGCAACGTCGCCGGCAGGACGGCATACACCAGCGCGGCCGCCGCTGCGCCCCACGGCGCGACGCCGGCGCGCCGCAGCAGGAACCAGCACGCCACCGCGCCGAGGCTCTCCAGCGCGGCGACGCCGCTCTGCAGCAGGAACCCGGCCGACTGGCGCGAATCGTCGACCAGCAGCCGGGCGGGCGCGAGCAGGATGTACAGCGCCGGCGGGTACGGCTGCGGCCCGGCGCCGGCCTCGCACGGCAGCCCGGTGGTGAACAGCAGATCGCCGCCGAGCACCCGCGTCAGATGGTTGACGTGCAGCCCCAGGTCGCTGAAGCGCGCGCCGGGGTGCAGCACGCCGGCGAGGCGCACCACGAAGCCGAGCGCCCAGGCGCCGGCCGCCGCCGCGGCGCCGTGCGGGTCGTCGGGGCAGAGCCGTCGCACGCCGGTGCGCACGAGCAGCAGCAGCGGCAGGCTCGCCAGCGCCAGCCAGCCATAGGCCGGGATGGCCACGCCCAGCGCGAAACGCCAGCCGAGCGTGACGGCCGTCAGCGTCAGGACGGCTGCCCAGGCGGGCAGCGCGCGCCTGCCGCGCGGCAGCGTCGCCACGCCGGCGACCGCCGCCACCGCGACGATCACCAGCAGCCAGCCCAGGCTCGCGGCATCGGCGTGGCGCCAGCCGGGCAGCGCACGCAGTTCGGCATCGACCATCACCAGCCCGAGATCGCGCGGATCGCCGGGCACCTGATACCGCGGCGCGTGCATCACGATGTCCACCACGCCAGCGCGCGCCGGCCCGAGCAGCCGGTAGCGGCGCGGCAGCGCGCCGACCACCACCGTGCTGCGCGTGTCGCCGAACACCAGGTGCAGCGCAATTGCCGAGCCGTCGGCCCGCCCGCTGGCGAGGGTCAGGTCGGCGCGCCATGGCCCGCCGCCGGCCCACGGCGCACGGATGCGCGACTCGCTGCCAGCCCAGCGCCAGCGCAGCGGCGCCTGCCACCACGCGGCATCAGCCGGCTCGGGGGCATTGAAGCCGCTGAGGTACGGCGCATCGTGCCAGCGCTGGCGCGTCAGCGCGTCGCCGCCCGGCTGCAGCCGCAGCGTCGCCGGTGCCTGGAGCGCCAGCCACCACGCCAGCGGCGCCACGCATAGCGCCGCCGCCAGCCAGCGCCAGTCACGTCGTTGCAGCATCGCCATCGTCGCGCCGCACGACCAGTTCGAAGGTGCCCTGGAACAGCAGGCGATACAGCCGGTAGGCCGGCATCAGCACGCCGATGCGGCGCAACCCATCGCGCAGCCGGCCCTTCATGCCGCCCGCACGCCGCTCGCCACGGCGCAGCGCCAGTTCGCCGATGTCGTCGACCGCCAGTCCATGCATGCGGGCACGCCGGACGAACCCGGCGAACGTGAAGTAATGCATCTGTGACAGCCGCTGCATGTCGCGGAAGGCGGCGCCGCGCTTGCTGCGCCCGCGCCGCTCGATGATCCATTCGGCCCAGCGGCGCGGCATCCAGTTGAGCCACGGCAGGTGGTAGTGCGGATCGCGGAAGGCCAGCCGGTTGATCACCGTCAGCAGCAGCACGCCGCCGGGCGCCATGACCCGCGCCAGTTCGGCGAGCAGCGCCATCGGATCCTGGACGTGCTCGACGACATCCCAGCACAACACGATGTCGGCGGCACCGTCGGGCAACGGCAGCGCCTCGCCGGCGCCGTTCACCACCGGCAATGCCAGCGCGTAGCGCGCCGCGCGCAGCCGGATGATGTCGCAGTACGGCCGATGGTACTCCAGCGCCGTCACCCGGGCGCCGTCCAGCGCCAGCGCCACCGCTGTGCCGCCCATGCCGCTGCCCACGTCGAGCACCCGCCGCCCGCCGACCGGCCCGGCATACCGCGCGATCAGCGCCAGCCGCGCCGCCTGGTGCCGCTCCTGCCAGATCCGGCCCGCCCGCCAGGCGTCGTAGTCCGGCCGCCACGTCATGTGCCCCAGCCAGGCGTCGATGCGCGCCACCAACTGTGCCTCGCGCTCGTCATCGGGGTGTGGGGTCGGCATCGTCATCGCGGCTCCCGGCATCCGGCCGTGGCCATCCGGGCCACGCCATTCCTCGCCGCCGCAGTATAGCACGGCGCGGGCGACATCCGTCTGCGCCATGGCGGCGCCGCGCGCCTGGCACGCTGCGCGGCCGGCGCAGGCCGCCGCTGCCATGTGCCCATGGTCTCGGCAGTGCGGCCATCGGCCACCTGCCTGAGGGTGCCGCGCTGGCCTGCTGCCACAATGCCCCGTCGCCGCGCCGGCGGGCGGACGCACGGAATGACGCGTGCACGGTGGCTACGATGTTGGCAATGATGGCCCCATTGATGGTCCACGGCATCGAACCAGGCCGTACTGCCAGCTATCATGGTGCATAGTCCGCGGGCCACAACGCGCTGCAGCGCAGCCATCCCGTGGATACCTCGGAGTTCTGGTGTCAGCACTGCAACGATCGTCGGGCCGAGCCGAATCGTGCATGGTTGCGATGTTGGCAATAATGGTCCCGTTAATGGTCCACGGCATTGAACCGGGCCGGATTGCCAGCTATCCAGCTATAATGATGCGTAGTCGACCATCGATGAATGGATTCTCTGGCGGGCCACGACGCACCGCAGAACGGCCATCCCGTGGATACCTCGGAGCTCTGGTATCAGCACTGCAACAATCGTCGAGCCGAGCCGAATCGTGCGAGGAATGCGATGCGCGTCATCAGCTTTGTCGGGACAGGCAACTATCAGGCAGTGAATTATACGTTTGACGGCCAGCAAATCATCACAACATGCTATTGCATAGAAGCAATTGTGACGGCACTCAAACACAACGGTACACATATTGATGACATTGTGTTCATTGCCACCAAAGAAGCATGGGACAGACACGGAGCACTGATAACGAGCACATTATCGCCAAATTCTATTTGTCATAGGCACATTCCTACAGAACAGGGACACAGCGAGCTATGGTAATTGTTTACGATCCTCATCGAGGAGCTATCCAGAAAAACAGATGATATCATGCTCGATATCACACACGGTTTCCGAAGTCAGCCATTCTTTGCTGCCGCATGCATTCAATACGTCCAGTCGATCAATCCAGGTCATGCCAATATACGCGTGGTCTATGCCGAGTATAAACCACAGCCAGCCCAAAGTCCGATCTGGGAGCTGACCACCTTTCTGGATGTTCTGGCGTGGTCGCGTGACCTCATGCTGATGCTGCGCACTGGACAGGCGGGCGGGATCGTCCGATCGACGGACGCGATCAACAAGTCGCTGATGAAGCGCTGGCGAGATGGTGGGCGCGCAGGCAGGCAGCCCCGCGCGCTGGGGCTGCTCAAACGTGACCTCGAGGCATTCAGCGGCGACCTCACGACCATCCGCACCGGATCGCTGCTGATCGGCCGCAGTCGAGGCCAGCATTCATCAGCCGAACAGCTGGTCGAGACGCTGGACGCCACAAGGCCGGAAATCGCGGAGCATCTGCCGGCGCTGCTGCCGGTGCTCGACCAGCTGCGCGCCATGGCCGGACCACTGCAAACGCGCGGTCACGGGCTCGGCAGCATGCAGGGCCAGCAGGCGCTGATCGCGCTGGCCCGCCTGTACCGTTCGATGGGACGGTACAGCGAGGCAATCTCGGTGGTGCGCGAGGGCTGGATTTCGTATGGTGGGAGCGACGCCGCGGCCGGCCCTGGCTGGCGCGCGTACAGGCGCGAGGAGCGGCAGGCGCAGGAGACGCGCTGGAGCAGCGAGGTTGGGGATATCAGACGCACTGTGCAGGAGGTGCGCAATGACATCCAGCATGCCGGGTTTCAGTCACAGCCCAAGGAGCCCGCGTGGTTCAACGCGCGGCTGGATGCACTGCTGGAGCGCTGGCAGGAGACAGTCGACGCGGTGCCGGTCACGCTATCGCCTGACAGCGCAGCGCCAGCCTACTGGATGACGCGCGCACCAATCACCAACGCACAGTACCGTCGGGCAGTGACAGCGGGGGTCTGCGGCCAGCCGGCGGGACGGCACGCCGAGCGGCTGATGGATCCGCAGTACGCTCACCATCCGGTGGTGCAGGTCACGCGGGCCGACGCATGCGCATATGCCAGCTGGGTCGGCGGGCGGCTGCCGACCGATGCCGAATGGACCTGGGCGGCGCAGGGTAGCGATGGGCGTCGCTGGCCGTGGGGCAATCAGCGACACGACGAGACGCGGGCCAACTGCCGGCCGCATGGCCCCGGCGGCACGACGCCGGTCGGCGCGTACCCGCAGGGCGTCAGCCCGCATCACATGGTCGATATGGCCGGCAATGTGTGGGAATGGGTCGCCGATGGGGCGTATGTGGTGCGCGGGGGCGCATTCTATTGCGATGCAGCCACCACCGGGATCGCGGCACGGCTGATCTATGGTGCCGACACATCCGGGTATCACATCGGCTTTCGCGTCGTCTGGGATCGGCTCGATGCGGAACGCATGGATCCGCACCCTGCACCCGATCGCTGATGCGCCGCAGGAGCCCCGGCACATCCGGGTGCGCTGCTGCCCCTGCGATGCAGCCGGATGCCGCATCATCGTGCAAGCGCACCGGTTCTCACGCCGGCCATGCGCGACTCGTGCGCGAGCCGGCTCGCGACGACGTGATGATGGCCGACATGTGCGACGTCGTCGGCGTGATCCGGCTGCTCCTGCGCGCATGCCTGTCGGGGCGATGATCAGGCCAGATTACGTCGATCGGATGAGGCATTGGAACGAGGATGGCCGAGACCTGGCGATGAGGATCTGTTGCGGCTCGCATCGATCGCGCTCACACGGCGCCTGGCGCAAGGCCCCCGCATGCGCCATCGTCGGGTCTCGCGCACAGTCGTCGCTTGCGACACCGGCGCGCGTCGCCCACGCTCCGCGCGCCACCGCCCCGGCGCCGCGCGCCTCACGCGGCGCGTGGCAGCGCGTCCTTGCGCGGCCGCCCGCGTCCCCGGCGTGGCGGCACGAGCGCCACCCGCGCCGGCGGCTGCGGCCCCACCGCCACGCGGAAGCCGATCATCCCCGGCGTCAGCCAGTAGTAGCGCGTGCGCACCGCCACGCGCGCCGCCGCCGCCAACTGCGCCAGCGTCGTGCAGTACGCCCCGCCGGTGACCGCCACCTCGCCCGGCTGCTCGGGCAGCACCCACTCCCACACGCCGCCCACCAGGTCCAGCGTGCCGTACGGCCCCGCGCCGTCCGGGCAACTGCCCACCGGCAGCAGCGCCGGCTGTGCCAGGTTGGCGTGCCGCGGCTCCGGCGCCGCGTCGCCCCACGGGTAGCGCTGCGCGCCCTGCGCCCGCGCGTACTCCACCGCCCGCGGCAGCCGGCCGCCCAGCCACTGCGCATAGGCCTGCGCCTGCGCCAGCGTCACATCGACCACCGGGTGGTCGTCGTGGGTGCGCAGCTGCCACACCTGGTTGCTGGCCGCCGGCGGCGGCACCACGCCGGCCAGCACGGCCGCGCGATACTGCGCGTTGGTCACCGGCGTCTGCATCAGCCGGAACGCCGGCACCCCGTCGCCGGCCGGGATGGCCTGGAACAGCCCGCCGTGCTCCCGGATGGTCGTGATCGTCAGTGCGCTCATGGTGGTTCTCCTTCACTCACAGTCGTCATCGCAGTCGGCCCACAGTGATGCCGCCACGGCAGCGCGCCACGCGACATGCGGCACGCCACAGCGTACCAGCGCGCATCATGGGCGACGACTGCGGGCAAACCGTCATCGATGAGGGCCGACAGGCGTTCAATCGCGGCGGGCGCGACACGCCGCGCCGGGTCGCTCGCGACCCAGTCGATGTATCGACGAGGATCGCGCGCCGCATTCGGGCATGAACCCACGCTCACCGATGATCAGCGATCGTGGCAGACGGAACGCGGAACACAAACGACCAAGGAGTACTACGGAGGAGGCATTGGCACCGATCGGGCCGGACGCCGTCAGGGCGACGGTCGGCGGCAGCGATATCGATCGAGCCTCAGCATCATACTCGACGGCACCGATGCGGTCAAGGGCCGTGCGGGATGAATCCAGGGCTAATGCGGCATTCCGCAAACTGAGATCGACGGGGATCGCGCGCCGCATTCGGGCATGAACCCATGATCACCGATGATCAGCGATCGTGGCAGACGGAACACGGAACACAAACGACCAAGGAGCACAACGGAGGAGGCATTGGCACCGATCGGGCCGGACGCCGTCAGGGCGACGGTCGGCGGCAGCGATATCGATCAAGCCTCAGCATCATACTCGACGGCACCGATGCTGTCAAGGGCCGTGCGGGATGAATCAGAGCAATTGCATCGTGCATTCCAACTATTTTCATGCCTTGCTCCTGGCACATGCGATTGAGCGGAACACGGCACATCGCCCCACCGGCTGCGGCTGTCATCCGCGCGACTGGTGACCTCCAGCAGCACAGCCGCCGGTTCCGGCGCACCACCGAATGCTGCACGGGATGAGTCGGCAGCACGGACCGTGGCAGAACGGTTCACGAGGACCGGGAGCGCCAACGCTGCCGCAGCGGCCCGCCCTGATGGCCTGCGCGCGTGCCTCAGGGCTTGGCCGGACGCGCCGCTGCCATCACGACCGCGGCGCACCCCACGCGCCGAACGATCACGGCCACACCAGATCGTGCAGCGGGAGCGCGGCGGCGCCGCTGCGTTCGGGCTCGAGCGGGATGGCGCTGAGCAGCGGCAGCCGCTGGCCATCGCCGCGGCGATACACCCCCAGGTAGAGCCGGTACCGGCCCGCCGGCAGCGACGCCGGCAGCGGGACGGCAAACTCGGTTCGTGCGACCGTCCCCGTCGCCCAGCCATGCGCATCCAGCGGCAGATCGGCCTGGCCGACGCGCATACCATCGGGCGCGATCAGGTGGGCGAACAGCATCAGATCATCGGGCGGTGGCTGGCGCACCTGCCAGACCAGCTGCATCATCCAGGCGCCGTCGACGACGCGCTCCGCATCGGCGCCGATGAGCTGCAGCGCCTCGCCGAAGCGCGCGGCGCGCGGCAGCGCCACCGGCGGCGGCAGTTGGTAGATCCACGCGTATGGCACACCGTGGATGCTGATCGTCTGCCACGGCACGCCATCGCGGACCAGCGCATCGAGCGGCGGCGAGGGCAGACCGCGCTGGACCTGCGACACGTACACGACGGCATAGCCGGCATGCTCCGGCCACGCGCCCGCGTCGGGCTGGGCCACCGCGGCGCCGGCGGGCATGAACGGCGCCAGGCTGCTGGCAAAGCGCGTCACCGTCACCACGCCGCGGATGTCGTCGCGGGTCGCGAGGGCGGCGGCGACCTGCTCGAGGCCTTCGCCCCAGCCGATGCTGAAGGTGCGTGCGCCCAGCGCGGCGCCGCCGAGCAGTTGGTTGAACGCAGCGATCGGATAGGGGTGCCACGCGGCGGCATTGAGCGCCGCCAGCAGCCCCACGCTGGCAAGTGCCACCGGCGCCCGACGGCCACCGACCGCGGCGGGGTAGGCCGCCGCCGCCATGATCGCCATCGCCGGCATCGCCGGCTCGAGATAGCGGTTGAACTTCTTGGGAAACAGGCTCAGCGCCACGACGAACACCACAACGAACAGCGCCAGCCGCGCCAGGTCGCCGCGGTGGTCTGGTGCGACGCGGCGCCAGACCCATGGCAGCAGCAGGACGCCGAGCAGCGTCAGCGGGGTGCTGCGCGCCGCGAGCGCCACCGGGTAGAACAGCCAGCCCGGCGCGTCGTCCTGCTGGCCGCGGAAAAAGTTGCCGAGCATGTGTGGCTGCGCGCCCTCGTCGGCCACGCCCGAGCCGATCCAGCGCAGCGCCGCCAGTGGATCAGCCCACAGCGCGGGCCACAGCAGTACGACCGTGAGCGCGACGGTACTGCCCCACAGCATCAGGCCGCGCGCGACGCCGGCCGGAGCCCGACGGCTGCCGACCACCTGCCAGCCGGCCAGCACCAGCGCCAGTGGCACGAGGACGAGCGCCGGGGATTTGCTGAGCAGCGCCAGACCGCCGGCGATGCCGCCGAGCACCAGCCAGCGCGCTGGCTGTGCCGCGCGGCCCGCCAGCAATCCCGCCAGCAGCGCGACAGTCATGAATGAGCCGGCGAGCGCATCGACGTGCAACAGGCGGCTGTAGCCGATGATGAACGGATCCAGCGCCCACAGGGCTGCCGCCAGCCAGGCGCCGCCACCGCCCCACAATCGGCGCAGCATCCCGTAGCCCACCAGGATGCACCCGATGTGCAGCAGCACCGCCGGCAGGCGCGCCAGCGCCAGGAACATCGGATAGTCCAGCCCGACCAGCCCGGCCGTCGCGAGCCACTCGCCCAGCCGGATGCCCAGCGCCCCGGCCCACATCGTCGTCACGCCCGGATGCGTCGACAGCGCGGTGGCGGCAACATCGCCGCGCTCGAGCGCGGCGAGAAAGCGCGCCGAGCGCATCAGCCAAAAATTGGCCTCGTCGACCGTCAGAAAACCACCGAGGTCGAGCAGGCGTGGCACTGCGGCAGCCAGCGCGATGCTGCCCCAGGCCAGCAGGCGGCGGAGCATCGGCGTCATGGCAGGCTCCAGACGAACAGCGGCAGCGCGTCGGCGCCACTGCGCGCCGGATCGAGCGCTGCTGTGGTGTGCAGCGGGCGGCGCGCACCGGTCGCCGGATCGTAGGTGCCCAGGAACACCTGGTAGGTGCCAGCGGCGAGATCGGCCGGCAGGGGCAGGGCGAGCTCGCTGCGGCCGATGGCGCCGGCCTCCCAGCCGGCGGTGTCGAGCGGCACATCGCTCTGTGCGACGCGCACGCCGGCCGCATCGACGAGGTGCAGGAACACCATCGTGGCCTCGAGCGGCGCCTGCTGCGGCTGCCACACCAGCTGCAGCGTCAGCGCACCGCCCGGCTGTGCCACGCCGACCGGCTCGGCGCCGACCAGGCGCAGCCCCGGCGCGAAGCTGGCATCGTAGCGGTAGCGCGTCGCAGGCGGCACCTGGTACACCCAGGCATACGGCACGTCATGGATGGCAAAGGTACGCAGCGCCACGCCACGCTGATGGACATCGGCATACGGGCCGGGCAGGCGGGTGAACTGCAGCTGTCGGCGGTAGACCACCACGTAGCCGGCTTTGTGGGGCAGTTGCTCGTCGGCCGGATCGATCACCCGTGCGCCGGGTGGCATGAACCACTGCACGGTGCGGGCGATCGGCGCGACGGTCACCACGCCGCCGATGTCGGCGCGCGTGCCCAGGTAGGCGGCCACCTGCTCGAGCCCTTCGCCCGTGCCGACCAGGAACGTACGCGCGCCGCCGGCGCCGCCGCCGAGCAGTTGGTTGAACGCCGCGATCGGGTACGGCTGCCACCAGGCCAGGTTGGCCGCCGCCAGCGCGCCGACCAGCAGCGTCGTGGCGCGTGGCCGCCGCGCCACCACGGCCAGCCATCCTGCGGCCGCCAGGATGTCGAAGGCGGCGAAGGCCGGCTCAAGGTAGCGGTTGAGCTTCTTGTCGAACGCGCTGAGGCCGAGGCACAGGCCGACGACCAGCGCGGCGAGCACTGCCAGCGCCCGTCGCTCGGCGGGCGTGCTGCCGCGCCATGCCAGCGCCACCAGCACGACGCCGGCCAGCGACAGCGGCGTGCTGCGCAGCGCCAGGGCCACCGGGTAGAACAGCCAGCCCGGCGCGGCATCAGGCCGCCCGAGGAAGTAGTTGCCGCGCATGTGCGGGCTCGCCGCCTCGGCCTCGACGCCGGCGCGCAACTGCTGCCACACTGCCTGCGGCGCGGCCCACAGCGCCGGCCAGCAGAGCAGCATGACTGCAGCAGCCGTCAGCGACCACAGCACGGCGGCGCGGCCCAGCAACCCGGCCCGCGTCCGCATGTCAGCCGGCGCCGCATCCGTCGGGCGCCACAGCCACAGCAGCCCCACCAGCGCGCCCAGCGGCAGCACCAGCACGCCGGGCGACTTGCTCAGCACTGCCAGCGCCGCCGCCAGCGCCGACAGCATCACCCAGCCGGCATGCCACCCCCGCTGGGCTGCCAGCAGCATCCCCAGCAGGCTGATGGTCAGCCACGAGCCCATCAGTGCGTCCACGTGCAGCTGCGTGCTGTAGGCCACGACGAACGGATCCCACGCCCACAGCAGCGCTGCCAGCAGCGCCGCACGCGGCAGCACGCGCCGCAGCAGCCCATACCCCAGCACCACGCACGCCGCATTCACCAGCGCCGCCGGCAGGCGCAGCATCAGCAGCGCCATCGGCGCATCGAGCCCGATCAGGCCGGCCTGCGCCAGCACCTCGCCCAGGCGTATGCCCGCCCACCCCAGCCACATCGTCGTCACCCCCGGGTGCGTCGACAGCGCCGTGCCGGCAAGCTCGCCCGACATCAGCGCCGCGGCGAACTGATGCGAGCGGGGCAGCCAGAACATCAGTTCGTCGCCGGTCGCGTAGCGCCCCAGGCCGTCCACCCGCGGCCACACTGCCCCCAGCGCCACGACCAGGTACCACCAGCGCGACCAGCGTGCCGCCTCGACCATCACGCGCTCCTGCAACCCATCGCCCGCGCCGGGCGTCACACTTGTCGCACAGCACCGGCTGCAGCGCGCGAGGAGGATCCAGGCATGGCCAGCAGCACAGGCAAGCGACTCGGCGCCATCACCGGCGTGATCGTCGGCGTGCTCTACCTCATCGCCCCGACCGGGGGCGTCTTCGAGGTCTTGCCCGATCTGCTACCATTCACCGGGCAGCTCGACGAAGCCGGTGCCAGCCTGCTCGTCCTGCTGGCGCGCCGCGCCCTCGAACCCACAGGAGGTGACCCCGTGAATGTTCAGCACCGCAACACCTTCGCCGGAATCATCGGCATCGCCGTCGGAGCACTCTACCTCCTCGCGCCGACCGGAGGCCTGCTCGAACTGCTGCCCGACGCGCTGCCGTTCATCGGCAGCCTCGATGAGGCGGGTGCGACGGCATTGCTGCTCTGGGGGATCAACACGGTGCGCGGCGTTCGTGCCGCTGCAGCCCTGCCGCCCGCGGCCATCACCGCCGAGCCGGTCGTGATCGATCAGACGGCGACGCCACCGCGCTGACACGCCGGGCACTGGCCGAAGAACTCGAGCAGGTGCTGCGAGATCCGGTATCCCGTCGCCTGCTCGAGCGACACGACCAGCCCGTCGAGGGCGCACTGCTCGAAGTTGCTCAGCGCGCCGCACCCGAGGCATACCACCCGATGGCCGTGGCCAGCGCTCACCGTGTAGCGATGGCATTCATCCACGCCGTGGATGCGCTCGAGGATGCCTGCCTCGACCAGCAGCTTCAGCGTGCGGAAGATGCTGGCCGTTCCCGGCGAGCGCTGCCGTGCGACGAGCCACTGCTCGAGCTCGGCGGCCGTGAACGACGCCGGCAGGGCCGCCGCCGCATCGAGCACCGCCAGGCGCGGCTGGGTCACGCGGTGCCCCAGCGCCGCCATGCGTTCGGCCAGCGCATGGCCCGCATCGCTCAGTTCAATCGCGCGGCGCTGCAACAACCGTGACATCGACACCTCCCCGGATGATGGCCTGACGCCAGCGTCACGCGCGCCGCCGCTGCCGCGCACGGCCGGCCGACGGCAGCGCGTCAGGTGATGATCGCCAGCACCGCCAGCGCGAACAACAACTGGGCGATGAGCGTCGCCGCCTGCAGCACCCGTGACGCCAGACGCTCCCACCGATACGCCAGCAGGCCCAGCACCAGGTTCACCGCAGCCACCGCCAGCGAGACCGCCGGCAGGTAGAGAATGAAATGCCGGGGCAGCAGGCCGGTCGTCTCGCCCGTGGCATCGAAGCGCATGTCGATCTGTGACGGGAGCGACGGATAGGCCCAGGCAATCAAGCCCAGGCCGAGCACGTACACCACCCCGGCCAGCGCCAGCAGTGCCTGTACGTGGGGATCACCCACGAACCCGCCGAGGCCCCAGCCAAAGGTGACATCCGCCTGGTTCAGGCGCTTGGTCACGCCTAGCTTGCGACGCTGCTCGATGTCCTGGACGAAGGCATCGAGATCGCCCGGGGCGATGGCGTATGCGCCCTGCCCCGTCGTGATGATCACGCTCTGTTCGGGCGGCACGCTGCTGAACAGGTACAGCGCCGTCGCATCAGGCAGCGCCGCCGCTCCCCAGTAGTGTCCGAGCGCCTGGGCCGAACCCCACGGCAGGCTGACGCCGTCGATGCCCTGGCTGACATCGCGGATCTCGTGCAGCGGGATCGTCACCTTCTGCCAGAAATTGGCGATGTAGACGCCATTGCGATCGACATCATACACCAGCGTCGCGCCGGCGATCACACGATACAGCAGCGCCAGCGCCGCCAGCGCGAGCATCAGCGTCAGCACCAGTCGGCCATACACTGGCAGATTGATCTGCCAACTCTCAGGTGGTCCATCGAACGTCCCGGCGATCGTGCTGCCGATGGCCGCCGCCGACGTGGCAGCGGCCAGGAACAGCGTGATCGCGATCAGGAGATTATTCGATGCCTGCGGTCTCCAACGGCGCATGTCGCACTCCCTCGCTCAGAAACCGCCGGCCCGCTCAATCACCGGTAGGCGTGGCGGTCACTCCTTCGAGCGGCAATGGCGTCGGCGACGGTAGTGGCGTCGGCGACGGCGGTGCGGCCAGATCGACCGTCGGCAACGGCGCAGCAGTGCCCGTCGGCTCAGCGGTCGGCGTCGGCGATTGTGCCGGAATGCGCTCGACCGGCGTGCGGTCGCGCTGCTCGGCGATCCATGCCTCGAAGGCCGTGGTCCGCGCCGTCCGAAGCTGCGCGGGGCGCTCATCGACCACGCGCTCGACCACCTGCACGATGTGCCAGCCGAAGGTCGTCCGGAACGGCGCGCTGATGGCGCCAGCCTCGAGCCCGCGCGCGACCTCGAGATATGCCGGATCGATCTGCTCGCCGCCGTCGGTTGCGCCCGACCAGTCGAATGCCGCGACGGTGCCACCATCCTCGCGCGAGCGCGTGTCGTCGGAGCGCTCGCGGGCCAGCGTGGCGAAGTCGGCGCCGGCGTCGAGCTCGGCCCGCACCGTTTCGGCGTCGGCGAGCCGTGCGACAAAGGCCGCCTCGCGATCGGTTGCAGCCGGATCCACGCGCAACGCGATCTGGCGCGTGCGCAGTTGCCGTGGCTGTTCCGACACGACGAAGCCCTCGTCGGGCACAAGCCGCGCCTGCACCACATCGGTCAGTGCCTGGTCGGCGAACTGGTCGTGCAGCGCGGCGCGGAAATCGTCGATCGTGAGATTCGGCTGCCGGAGCGAATCGATCTGCGCCAGTTGGTCGAGGTAGGCGTTGAAGATCGTATCGAGGACCTTCGCCTCGCGCGTCAGCGCGGCATCAGGCAAGGCGGTGGCCGTCGGCGGCAGCGTGGCCGTCGGCGGCAGCGTGGCCGTCGGCGGCAGCGTAGCCGTCGGCGGCAGCGTAGCCGTCGGCGGCAGCGTAGCCGTCGGCGTGCCGGGCACCACCGTCGCCGACAGCACCGCCGTCGCCACAGCCGTCGGCTCCGGCAGCGGCGGCACCGGGCTGGTCAGGTCCGGCGTAGGATCGAACGCCTCGCCATAGAGCGACATAAAGGCCTGCGCCACCGCGCCGTCATCGACGGCGACGCCGAACTCACGCGTCGCAGCCTGGCGCAGCGTCTGGCGTTCGACCCAGCGAGCGACGACGGTCTCGTCCACTTCTGCCGTGCGCAACTGGTCGACCTCAGCGTCGAGGCGACCGATGTCGCCGAGGAATTGGGCGGCGAATTCGGGGCCAAAACTGGCGAATGCCAGGTTCTGGGTGATCGTTCTGGCATGATCGCGGCGGCGTTCCGTCCAGTAATCAGCATTCGTGAGCGTCGCGTCGCCCACCCGTGCGACCGGCCGGGACGGCACCCAGAGTTGGTCGTACGCCAGCCCGACGAGCATGGCGAAGACCGCAAGGCCAACCGTGGCCGCCGTCAGCAGCACGACGGCCCGCTGGCGGCGCGCCTCACGCTCGTGGCGGGTGGCAGTCCGCTGGGCACGCGGTCCCTGGCGTGGCGCGGGAGATGGTTTCGGTGGCAAGGCGCCCTCCTGCTCTGGCAGCGCTGCGGCGTGGCGGTTGGCGAGCGTTCCCGCACACTCGCCACGCCCGATGCATCACGCGCGGGTCTGTGCCGCGACGAACGGCAGCAGCGCCATGTGGCGCGCGCGCTTGATCGCCACCGTCAGCGTCCGCTGATGACGGGCACAGGTGCCGGTGCGACGACGCGGCAGGATCTTGCCACGCTCGGAGACGAAGCGCTGGAGCCGCTTGACGTCTTTGTAGTCGACGAGCCGGACCTTCTCGCCGCAGAAAATACAGACTTTGCGCCGCGTCCCAAACTTGCGGCGCCCGCCCGGGGCACCGCCACGCCGCCGATCCTGATCATCGCTCATGGTGTCCTCGTCTGTCATTCAGCGCTCCACCGTGGTTGCCACGGGGGCGCGCATGGTCAATCATCCAGGCTGCTCAGTACTGAATATCGCCCGCCTCATCGCGACGCGCGACCCGCGGGTCGCGCACGTCGCCATCGTCGTGGTGGGCATCGCGGGGGGCGCGTGCATCGAGCATGATCATGTCGCTGGCGACGACTTCGGTGCGATGGTGTGCGACACCGTCGTGATCCTGCCAGTGGCGCGTCTGCAGCCGCCCCTCGATGTAGACCCGGCTGGCTTTGTGGAGATGCTCATGACAGATCTCGGCGAGTTTGTTCCACGTCACCACGCTGAACCATTCGGTCTCTTCGTGGATTTCGCCGGTGCCATCTTTCCACTGACGGCCGGCCGCGACCGAGAACGTGGTCACCGGGCTGCCACCTGCGGTGTAGCGCATCTCGGGATCTTTGCCCAACCGACCGATGATCAGCACCTTGTTCAGGTCTTTCGCCACGGGGTGCTCCTCCTCTTCACCGGCCCTGTCTCACCACCACGTCCGGATGTCAGGCTGCGCCACCGTCGCTGGCGGGCCGCTCGGGCCGCTCGCGACGCTCCTCGATGCGCCGAACCGTGAGATGCGACTCGTCATGGATGAGCAGGTGACGCAAGACCGAATCGTTCAGCTTCAGGCTGCGCTCGAGTTCGCTCAGCTGCGTGGAGGCCAGTTTGAAGCTGCACAGGACATAGAAGCCATCGTTGAAGATGCGACGGCTGGTCTCGCCTTCGGCATATTCGCGAATGGAGTAGGCAAACTTGCGTCGACCCCACGGCGACGTCTGCTGCACGGCGGTGATCTCGCCGCCCAGACTGGTGATCGACTGGTTGACGCGGTTGACGGCCTCGGCGATCTCTTCCTCGCCGGTGCGCATGGGTGAGATGATGTACATCATCTCGTAGTCGCGACGACGCTCGCGCATGGTTCCTCCTGTGGTCTATGGCCCCGCCGCATGGTTCGGGTGGCAGCGCGACGCCACGCGACACGGCGGAGCAAGAGCAACGCTCTTCACTTGCAAGAGGGGATTATACCAGAGGTGGCAGGGTGGTGCAACTGGTCGCAACCTCGCGGGGTGCGTCCAAGCATGAGTCGCCAGGCTGCCGTGGCTGCTGCCGCCTGACGCCGGTAGCGGCGCT
>JAGWYG010000211.1 GCA_018969485.1 Chloroflexota bacterium | reverse complement strand
CGATGTCGGCCGCGGCTTCAGGCATCGCTGCGCCGGCGCACACGCGGATCCAGTGCCAGGATCATGAGGTCGGCGGCGAGGTTGCACAACACCACGGCGGCGGCGCCGAACAGGGCGATGGCCTGCACGCTCGGGATGTCCCGCGTGGAGATCGCCTGCACCAGTTCCTGGCCGATGCCGGGATAGCCGAAGATGAACTCGATCACGATGCCGCCGGAGAGGAGCGCGGAGATGAACTGCGCCGTGGCCGAGAGCATCGGCACCAGCGCCGAAGGCAGCGCGTGGCGCAGCACCACCTGCCATTCCGGCGCGCCGGAGAGGCGGGCGCGCTCGCAGTAGTCACTGTCCAGCGCCTCGATCAGCGCCGCGCGCAGCAGGCGGTATTGGTAGGCGATGCCGCCCAGGATCAGCGTGGCGATCGGCAGCGCAATCACGCCCAGCAGGTCGGCGGCCGCCGCCGTGGTGGGCAGCATGATGACGGCCGGCGCGATCGGCAGCAACACCGCGAACAGGATGATCAGCAGGTTGCCGGTGACGAATTCCGGCATCGCATAGGCGAAAAGCGTGCCGCCGGTGAGCGTGGCATCCAGCCGGCCGCGCGGTCGCAGCACGCTGCCCACCGCCAGCGCCACCGCCGCGAGGGGAGCGGCCAGCGCCGTCAGCCCGGCCAGCAGCAGCGAGTTGCGCAGCGGGTGGTCGATCCGCTCCAGCACGTCTTCCTTCGTCACGGTGGTGCGGCCGAAATCCAGCTCCACGATGCGGCCGAGGAACTCGCCGAACTGCACCAGGTGCGGCCTGTCGATGCCCAGCTCGGCGCGCCGCCGCGCCAATTCCTCCGGCGAGATGGTCTGCAGGATGTCCATCGGCAGCACGGCCGTCAGCGCATCGCCCGGCAGTACCGCCGTGCCCCAGTAGACCACGGCGGAGACCAGAAGCAGCACCAGCAGGCTCGCCGCCAGCCGACGCAGGGCGAGCGCGGTGGCGCCCAAGTCAGGCTACCCAGATGTCCTCGAACCGGCTGCTCCAGTTCTGCGGATGCGCCTTCAGCCCGTGCACGCCGGTCTTGAAGGCCGCCATGTTACGCCGCCCGCCGAGCATGATCGCCGGCACTTCGCGGTGCAGCAGGCGCTGCATCTCGCGGTAGATCTCGGCGCGCTTCGCGTCGTCCTTGGTGCCGATCGCCTGCACGTATAGCGCGTCGTACTGCTGCGAGGCGGGACCGCTCCAGCCGCCGGCCTCGCTGGGATTGGCCGAGGTCATGCGCTGCAGCGAGATCGCGGCGTTGCGCGGGCCCACGAGGCTGCGGGCGGGGCGGCCGACCGGGGCATTCACGGCGAGACGGTACTGGTTGAAGCCGTCCTGCGGGCGTTCCTCGAAGCGTAGGTTGATGCCGGCGGCGCGCAGTGATTCCGTCACGATCGGGAAGATCCGCGGCTCCTCCGGGAAGCTCGCGGTGAACACGATCACCGGCAGCTCGATGCCGTTGGGGAAGCCGGCCTCGGCCAGCAGGGCGCGGGCGCGCGCCACGTCGCGCTCCACCGGCCGCGGCACGAAGACCGGGTCGTTGCCGGAGATGTGGCTGTCGTTGCCGGTCCAGCCGTCGCGCTCGCCGTAGACGATGCGGTTGATCGCCTTGCGGTCGATGGCGAGCGCGAGGGCCTGGCGCACGCGCACGTCGTTCCACGCCATGTCGAGGTTCTTGGGCAGGACCAGCAGGAACTGGTCGCCGGCGGAGGAGACGTGCACATCCCCGCCCGCGGCCTTGTACTGGGCGACCTGGCCCGGATCGATGTTGAACACCGCGTTGAACTGGCCGGCGCGGAAACCGTTGATCGCCGCCTGCCCGGTCGCGATAACGCCCTGCAGCTCGTCCAGGTAGG
>JAGWYG010000210.1 GCA_018969485.1 Chloroflexota bacterium | reverse complement strand
TCCGCTGGCTCCTGCTTCTCCCCTTTCTCCTCTACAAAAGATTCATCATCCGCGACACCACCGCCGTGACGGCGAAGCCCAGCGCCAGCGGCAGCAGCGTGGCGATGGCCGTCCATTTTGCGCTTTTGGTTTCACGATAAATTGTCAGGATCGTGGTGCCGCACGGGTTGTGCAGCAGGCTGAAGAGCATCAGACAGACGGCGGTCGAGAGCGTCCAGCCGCCGAGCTGCGTGAGCACCTGATGGACCTGCGCGTCGTCGAGTTCGAGCAGCACGCCCTGCTGCGCGAGTGAACTGCGCGCGAAATTCAGCGTGAGCATGAGGATGCTGGGGATGACGATTTCGTTGGCCGGGATGGCGACGATGTACGCCAGCAGGATCACGCCGTTGAGGCCGAAGAACAGGCCGATCGGGTGCAGGAGCGTGATCACGTGGCTGGCCAGCGATCCGCCGTCGAGCGTGATGTTCGAGATCAGCCAGATCACGGCGCCGGCCGGGGCGGCCATGGAGATGGCGCGCCAGAGCACGAGCAGCGTGCGGTCGATGACCGAGCGATAGAGCGTCTGCCAGATCTGCGGCGGCCGGTAGGGCGGCAGTTCGAGGCTGAACGCCGAGGGCACGCCCTTCAGCACGGTGCGCGATAGCAGGCGCGAGACGAGCAGGGTGAACAGGATGCCCAGAAAAGCCGTGGTGACCACGCTGAGCGCGGCGATCATGCTGGAGGCCCACGGCGGTGCGAATGCGCCGATGAAGATCGTGCCCATCAGGATCAGCGTCGGCCAGCGGCCGTTGCAGATGCTGAAGTTGTTGGTGAGGATGGCGATCAGCCGTTCGCGCGGGCTGTCGATGATGCGCGTGGCGACGACGCCGGCGGCGTTGCAGCCGTAGCCCATCATCATGGTGAGCGCCTGCTTGCCGTGCGCGCCGGCGCGGTGAAACAGCGCGTCCATGTTGAAGGCCACGCGCGGCAGATAGCCGAAATCCTCCAGCAGCGTGAAGAGTGGAAAGAAGATCGCCATCGGCGGCAGCATGACCGAGACCACCCACGCGGTCGAAAGGTAGACGCCGTCGATGAACAGGCCGGCGATCCAGGCCGGCGCGCCGAGTGCGGCGGCCCCGGCGTGCAGCCAGCCGTAGACCGTCTGCGTGAGCAGCTCACCGAGCAGAGCGGAGGGGACGTTGGCGCCGGCGATGGTCAGCCAGAAGACGAGCGTGAAGAGCAGCGCCATGAAGACGAAGCCCCAGCGGGGGTGGGTGACCCAGCGGTCGATGGCGCGGCTGAGGTCGAAGCGCGGCGCGGCGTCGTCGCGCGTTACGGCGCGGTCGGCGAGCGAGGCGGCTTCGGTGAAGGTGGCCTCGACGATGCGGTCGTGAAACTCCGTGCCGAGGGCGTCGCGGGTGCGTTCGACGCGCTGCAGGAGCGCATCGATGCGGTCGGGGGCGGGGGTCATCGTGTGGTCTCCTCTTGTCGGCGGATGTCTTCGGCGGCGACGGAGTGACTGATGCTGCCGAGCGTGCCGGCGCGCACTTCGCGCAGGATGCTCGGGTCGCCGTCGAGCATGCGGATGGCCACCCAGCGCGAGTTGGGCAGGCCGGGGAAGAGCGCGTCGATGGACGACTGCACTTCGGCGATGGCGCGTTCGGTGGCGTCGTCGAGGCGGCGGATGCGATGTGGGCGGCAGACGAAGACGCCGCGGGCGACCTCGTCGACGGCGGCCAGCAGCTCGGGGACGCCGCGGCCGCTGCGCGCGGCCATCGGGATGACGGGCACGCCCAGGTCGCGCATGAGCCGGCGCGCATCGATGGTGATGCCGGCGCGGGCGGCCTCGTCGATCAGGTTGAGCGCGACGACGACGCGGTCGGTGATTTCGAGCACCTGCAG
>JAGWYG010000015.1 GCA_018969485.1 Chloroflexota bacterium | reverse complement strand
CACCCATGATGCACAGCGTCGTCGCAAGGATACGGACGATCTGCTCCTGGCGCGCCTTCCCCGACAGGAAGCCGCGGCGCGGCGTCGCGACAGCGATCGGTACGGCGGATGTCGTCTCGGCCATGGTATCTCCTCCTCGGTACGGTCGCAGCGATGCGCCCAGACTTACAGCGCGCCCTCTTCGTCGGCCTCGTAGTAGACGTAGCGCCGCGACGCCCAGAACATCAGCAGGGTGAGGATCAGGATGATGATCATCAGGATCCAGGCCTGCGCTGACGCGACTCCCATGCGGTAGCGGCGGAAGGCATTCAGGAAGAGATACAGATTGTAGAACATGCTGGCGTAGGCTGGTGCGCCCAGGTTGGTAGCGCCGCTGATGACATACGCCGCAGTGAAGACCTGCATCGCGCCGATCACGCCGGTGATCGTGGTGAACAGGATGACTGGTGAGATCATCGGGATGGTGACGTTGAAGAATTGCTGGATGCGCCCGGCGCCGTCAATTTCGGCCGCTTCGTACAGCGACGTCGGCACGCCCTGCAGCGCCGAGAGGAAGATGAGCATACTGCCGCCGAATCCCCAGAGCGACATCAGCGTGTAGGATGGAACGACCCAGTTAGGATCCTGCAGCCAGCGTGGCCCGCTCAGCCCAAGCGGGACGAGCCCGCGATCGCCCACCAGGCTGCTGATGATCGAGTTGATGATGCCGAACTGCGGATTGAGCAGCCAACTGAACAGCAGCGCGACGGCGACGCTGCCAGACAGCAACGCCGGCAGATAGAACAGGGTCCGGAACATGCCCAGCCACGGCACCTTCTGGTTCAGCAGGACGGCCAGCAGCATGCCGAAGACGATGCCGACCGGCACCGATAGCAGCGTGTAGTAGCCGGTGACCTGCAGCGACTTCCAGAAGACCCGGTCGCCGAACAGGCCGATGTAGTTGTCCAGGCCCAGCCAGACCGGATCATTGCGAAAATCGTACTTGGTCATGCTGTAGTACGCCGTCATCACGATCGGGTACATCGTGAAGACCAGGAAGCCGATCACCCACGGCGAGATGAAGATCCAGAACCACAGCGCCTCGCGCCGCTCGATGTTGCCCGCCGGAATCAATCCGAATAGCGCCGGTCGACGCCTCGGCCTGCCCGGGGCATGTGTCGCACTGACTGCCACTGCTGCGCTCCTCTCCGTTCCGTTCAACCCCAGAAGCTGACGACCTGCCCATCCGATTGCCGGACATAGATCGCCCGGCCGGCGATCACCGGCGCCGTCGGTGCGAGGCTGGCGACATCGGTCGACCAGACACGCTCACCGGACGTGGTATCAAGCGCCTCGATCCGGGTGGCGGCGCCCATGCCACTCACGATGAAGACCCGATCGGTATCGACAGCGGGCAGCGAGACGAAGTTGAGGTCGCGATGCGACCACGTCTGCCGCCCGTCACGAACGTCGAAGGCGTAGAGCGCAACGGTGGACTTGGCGAACACCTGGCCGTCGGCGGCACCGGCCGGCACCAGCGATTCACCGGTGATGGCCACGTTCCACGCGGTGCTGCCGTCGCTGCGCCGCAGCGCAACGAGCGCATCGCCGCTGGCGATGAAGACCAGTTGGTCGGCGACGACGGGGGCAAAATGGATCGCCGGCGCGGTGGCCTGCGCCCAGACCAGCCCGCCGGTGCGTCGGTCGAGTGCGTAGGTGAATGCGAAGTCGGAGATGAAGATCTGCTCGCCATCGAGCGCTGGCGCGGCGACGACCAGATCCTGCAGCGCGAAGACCCAGCGCTCGGCGCCGCTGGCGAGATCGAGCGCGTAGAGCTCCTGCCCGGCAGCGACATAGACGAGCCCGTCGCTGATCAACGGCGCGGTCAGGTGCCCGCCGCTATAGCCGCTTGCGGCGCTGCTCAGCCGCCGTGGCACGTAGCTCCAGCGCTCGGCGCCGCTGTCGAGATCGAGCGCGACGATACGGCCCTCGTTGGCAGCCTCGACTTTGACGATGACCTGGTCGCCGGCGACGGCCGGCGACACATAGACTCCGCGGTAGGCGTAGGTCCAGCGTTCACGGCCGCTGGCGATGTCGACCGCCTGCAGCGTGTCGTTCAGTTCGATCAATGCGACGCCCCGTGCGATCACTGGCGGCGAGCCGCTGTCGTCGCCCCGCGCGCCGCCGATGGTGCGCTGCATCGTGAGCGGCAGATTCAATGCCGCCGGCGTCGAGCGCGTGCGCGCCGGGTTCTGCCCCTCCATCGCCCAGTCGCTGCTGCTGCTCTCGCCGAGCTGCGCCGGGCTGAGGGCGGTGTCGCCGATGCCGAGATCGGCTGGCGCGGGCACGTCGACGATGGCTGGTGCCGGCGCCGGCGCCGGCGCCAATCGGTTGACGGCGAAGATCACCGCGCCGACGAGCACGATCACGGCGAACATCCACAGGCGCCGCTGCTCGAATTCTGTCACCCTGCAACTCCTTCGCGCCGGCGCGCCCATGTGGTGCTGCCACGCTCGATGAGCCGGGTGCCCATCACGGCGCGCATCGCCGGCTGGCCTGGCTCGTCGATGATCCGGCAGATGGTGTGGCTGGCGAGCTGCCCCATCTCGACGAGCGGTTGCCGGACGGTGGTGAGCGTCGGGTGACAGATGCTGGCCTGCGGAATGTCGTCGTACCCGACGACCGAGATGTCATCGGGGACGTTCACGCCGCGCTGCAGCAACGCGCCGAGCGCCCCCAGCGCCATCTCGTCGCTGCAGGCGAAGATTGCCGTCGGCGGCGCGGCCAGCGCCATCAACTGGTCGACGGCGCGTCGCCCCGAGGCGTCGCTGAAGTCTCCGGGGATGATCAGGCCGGGGTCGAACCGGATGGCGTGCTGCCGCAGCGCGCTGCGGTATCCACTCACGCGGATCTGGCTCACGAGCACGTCGCTGCGGCCGGTGATCAGGCCGATGCGGCGATGGCCGAGCCGGATCAGGTAGTCGGTGGCGCTGTGGGCGCCACTGTGATTATCGACGCCGATGGTGTTGGCCGGTACGTCGTCGTGGACATCGACGAGGACGGTCGGCACGCCCGACTGTACGAGCTGCTGCGTCTGGTCGGCGCTGGACGTCGTCGGCAGCACGACGATCATTCCGTCGATCCGCCGGCTGTGGAGCAACTCGGTGATCGCCTCGATCTGCGGCGCGCCGTGCGTTGATCCGAGCAGCAGGTGCCGGCCGTGGTCGCGCAGCCCCTGCTCGACGCCGGCGATGATCTGCGCGAAGAATGGGCTGGTCACCGACTCGACGACCAGGCCGACGATGTCGGAGCGGTCGCGCGACAGTCCGACCGCGTTCGCGTTCGGGTGGTAGTCGAGCTCGGCGATCGCACGCAGCACCTGCGTGCGCGTGGCCGCCGCGACGAATGGACTCTTGTTGATGACGCGCGAGACTGTCTGGTGTGACACGCCCGCCCGTACCGCAACTTCGCGTATCGTCGTACGCCGCATGGGTCGCTCCACTCGTCGTCGGGAGAGTGTCCACTGCATCGTGAACTGCGACCGACACGCCCCTCGCCGCTGTCGCGGCGGGTGCGTCGATCATGCTGGTGAGCGCCTTGATGCCCGATCGGGCATGCTTGTGACGCGTCACAGTATACCAGATCACAACGCTGTGTCAAGAAATGACGATGAACCGATGAAATCGCATCGCACTGGCGCACCGCGCGTGGCAGACACCGCCGGCCGGCGTGGTGCAGCACCGGCCACGCGCCGCCAGCGCCAGCCATGCCAGCCTGGCGCCCCGGCTCACCCGGCCGCCGCGATCCCCAGAATGCCGCCGTCGGTCATCGCACGGACGTCCAGCAGCGCATCGATGCGCTCGGCAGGCAGCAGTCCACGTTCCAGCACGACCTCGCGGATCGTACAGCCGCGCGCCATCGCCTCTTTGGCGACCGACGCACCATTGAGGTAGCCGATCTCGGCATTGAGCGCAGTGACCAGGATGGCGTTGCGGGCCAGCCAGCCGTACGCACGTTCGTGATTGGCCGTGATGCCGACGACGCACTTCTCGGTGAATGCGCGGATCGCACCCGTCAGCACGTGCATCATCTCGAACAGATTGTGTGCGATGATCGGCATCATCACGTTCAGTTCCAGTTGCCCCGCCTGCGCCGCCAGAGCGACGGTCAGGTCACATCCCTGGACATGGAAGCACGCCATGTTGAGCATCTCGGCCAGCACGGGATTGACCTTGCCGGGCATGATGCTGGAGCCGGGCTGCACTGCGGGCAGGCGAATCTCGTCGAGCCCGGTGGCTGGCCCCGATGACAGCAGCCGCAGATCGTTGGCGATGCGCGTCAGCGTGATGCACAGCGTGCGCAGCGCTGCCGAAAAGTCGGCCGGATCGGCCATGCTCTGCATCGATTCGAACAGATCGCCCGATGAGCGCAGATCCTGGCCGAGCAGCTGCGACAGCCGCCCCACCATGCGCGGGTGGTAGTCGGGGTGGGCGTTCAGGCCGCTGCCGGTGGCGGTGCCGCCGATGCCGATGCGCCGCAACCGCTCGGCGGCGGTCGCGATGCGCTCGCGATCGTTGACGACCGCATGGGCGTAGGCGCCGAATTCCTGCCCCAGCCGGACTGGCACGGCATCCTGGAGGTGGGTACGGCCTGATTTGACGACGCCGTCGAACTCGACGGATTTGAGCGCGAGCGCGGCGCCCAGGGCATCGATCGCGGCGAGCAGTTCATCGATGCGCCACAGGCACCCCAGCCGGATGGCGGTAGGGATGGTGTCGTTGGTGCTCTGCGCCATGTTGACGTGGTCGTTGGCGCTGACCGGCCGCTGCGGCGCGTCGAGGGCGAAGCCCAGCAGTTGGTTGGCGCGGCTGGCGATGACCTCGTTGATGTTCATGTTGTGGCTGGTGCCGGCGCCGGCCTGGAATGGATCGACGACGAACTGGTCGGCATGCTGCCCGGCGAGCACTTCGTCGGCGGCCGCGATCACCGCGTCGGCGAGTGCGCTGCCGGCGATCGTGCGCTCGCCGGCGGCAACATCGCGGAACAGGCCCAGATCGCGATTGACCTCGGCGGCGGCGCGCTTGATCAATGCCATCGACCAGACGAATGCCGGGTAGGGCCGCATGCCGCTGACCGGGAAATTGAGGACGGCGCGGCGAGTCTGTGCGCCGTAGAGCGCGTCATGGGGTACGTGCATCTCGCCGAGCGAGTCGCGCTCGGTGCGGGTCGTCGCGGTCATCTGTCTCACCTCGATGTGGTGCGAGGCCGCGACGGCGTGCCGCCGCGGCATGGATCCGTGCGCAGTATACCATCCGGCACGCGGCCGGCTCAGCGGCCGGCGATCGCGCGGGCGACGCGAAACGCCAGCGCCATCACGGTGAGTACCGGATTGAAGCCGCCATTGGTGACGTGCAGCGACGCATCGGCGATGTACAGGTTGTCGTGGCCGTGGACCCGCCCGCTGGCATCGGTGACCGAGCTGTGCGGATCGTGGCCCATGCGGCAGGTGCCGGCCTGGTGCTGGCCTGCGCTCAGCATCAGGCCGGGCGGCGGCCCCCAGGTGCGCACTGCGCCGGCAGCCTGCAGCCACTCGTGGGCGCGGCGCCACATGAACTCGGCGGTGCGCACCGTCTCGGGATGCGTCGTGCCGCTGAGGCGCGCCACCGGCACGCCATGGCGATCACGCACCGCCGGGTCGAGCGTGACGCGCGCCTCGGGGTTGGGGATGTCCTGGACTGGCCCCATCACCTGCGCGACGTGACGATACTGCTGGCGCATGAACGCCTTGTTGGCCAGCCCCCACCGCGGCACCTCGGGCGGCACCAGGCCACGCCAGAAGATGACCGGCAGCACGATGAAGTCGTTGGCCAGCATGCCGCCGCCGATGATGCCGTCGTTGCCGTGATTGAACCGCGTGGTCGCGATCGAGACGCCCGGGCCGACGCCATCGTAGATCGGTTCGGGCATCAGGGCGATGGCGCGCGGGTAGTAGTGCCCTTGCAGATGACGCCCGACCTGGTCGTACCGATTGCCCAGCCCGGTGGGGTGCGCTGCCGAACGCGAATGCAGCAGCAGGCGCGCAGTCTCGATGGCACCGGCCGAGATCACGACGACGTCGGCAGTGACATGCCGCGGCTGGCCGGCGGCGTCGATGAAGCGCACGCCGCGCACCCGCCCCGCCGGCGTGACCTCGATCTGGTCGACGAAGACGCCGGGTTGCAGCGTGAGCCGGCCGGTCGCCAGGCCGCGTGGAATCAGCGTGTTCTGGGTGCCATTCTTGGCATCGACCGGGCAGGCGAAGCCGACGCAGTGCTGGCAGCCGGTGCAGGCGGCGCGGCCATGGCGCGGCGCGGTGTTGATCAGCAGCGGTGGTGCCAGGTGCGGCCAGCCGAGCGCGTCGGCGGCCCGCGCCAACGCTGGCGCAGCACCACAGCGCGGCACCGGCGGCAGCGGGTAGTCGCGCGCACGTGGCCAGATCTGGCGTGCACCGCTGCTGTCGCCGGCTACGCCCACTTCCCACTCGGCGCGCTCGTAGTCGGGCGCCAGATCCTCGTAGGTCAGCGGCCAGTCGGCCAGCGAGCTCCCCGCGGGAACGCCGTACTCCTGCGCCATGCGGAAATCCTGCGGCAGGAAGCGCCATGCCTGCGCGCCGTAGACCAGCGTGCCGCCGCCGACGGCCATGGCGTTGTTGTGATACTCCGGATCGAATGGCCGCACGGGGTGCGCGGTGCCGGCCGGGTCGACGAACACGCGCGGGTGGCCGCTGAGCGCCGGGCCAGTGGAGTGCCCATAGCGCGCCAGCCGGTGATTGCGCAGGTGATCGCGGCGCTCGTCGGCATATCCCTGCGCCGCGCCGCGCTCGAGCAGCAGCACCGAGCGGCCGGCCTCGGCCAGGACGCCAGCCGCGACGCCGCCGCCGGCGCCGGCGCCGACGACGATGACATCATAATGGCTCATCGGTTCACCCCGTCACCACAAATCCGACCATCTGCCACGCGATGCCGGCATGATTGCCGCCATTCGCCGGATCACTGTAGAATCCTTCGGCGGCATGATCGACGGCACCGGCGAAGAAGGCGGCGGCGTCGATCGGCCAGTCGGCCCGGGTGACGCCACGCTCGATGTCGCGCAGCAGCGCATCGGCCGCATCGGCCGCGAGGTCGGCGAACGCACACGCATGGCGCAGCCGCGCCTCGGCGTCGAGCGCGGCCAGCCCGGCCCGATAGCGTGGCACCCAGTCGGCCAGATCGCCAGCGAACTGCCGCGCCAGATAGGCACCACACCCCGCCCGCCAGCCGCCCGGCCAGTCATCGTCGGGAATGAGTCGCTCCAGCACGCTGCGCAGCGTCACCACCGCCGCATCGCCCAGCACCAGCGCCAGGCGCGTCGTCACCTCGTCGTGTGCCGCCATCGCTCCCCCCTCGTGCGTCAGATCCCCAGCAACATGCGTGCGATCAGCAGATAGATCGCCAGGCCCGTCGCATCGACCAGCGTCGTGATCAGCGGCGCCGAGACCAGCGCCGGGTCGATGCCGAGGCGGCGCGCCACCAGCGGCACCAGCGCGCCGATGACATTTGCCCAGCAGCAGATCGCCACCACCGACAGCGCTACCGTCAGCGCCAGGTCAAACCACTGCCCGCTGACCAGGACGCGGCCGAGCGCCACCACGCCCAGGCCGGCCCCGAGCACCATCCCGGTGATGCATTCACGGCGGATGACGCGCCACACGTCGCGTGGGCCTACCTCACGCATCGCCATCGCACGGATCAGCGTCGAGACCGTCTGGGCGCCGGTGTTGCCCCCCGTGCCGATCAGCAGCGGAATGAAGAACGTCAGCGCCACGACTTCGTGTAGCTGCTGTTCGAACAGGCCGAGCACATTCGCAGTCAGCGAGCCGCCGACGAACAGCAGCAGCAGCCATACCACGCGCCGCCGGACGACCGTGGCGATCGGGACGGTGAAGTAGCTCTCGTCGGCCTGGCCTTGCTCGACGGCGGCGAAGCGCAGCGTGTCCTCGTTGTGCTCCTCGACCAGGATGTCGATCACGTCGTCGACCGTGACGATGCCCAGCATGCGCCGGTCGGCGTCGACTACCGGCACGGCGCCGAGGTCGTAGCGCGCCACCAGCTGCGCTACCTCCTCCTGGTCGGTCTCGGGGCCGACGGTGATCAGGCGCGGCTGCATGATCGCGCCGATCTGCTGCGCCGATGGCGCAATCACCAGTTCGCGGAGCGAGACGACGCCGACCAGCCGCTGGCTGCGGTCGATGACGTACAGATAGCTGAGCGAGCCGAGTTCGGCACCGACCTCACGCACCAGATCGAGTGCATGACCGACCGATTCGTCGGGCCGGATGCGCACGTATTCCTGCACCATCAACCGGCCGGCGCTCTGCGGCGGATAGCTGAGCAACTCGCGAATGTCGGCAGCGTCGTCCGGCCGCATCGCCGCCAGCAGTTCGTCGCGGCGCTCCGGGACATCCTCGGTGAGGATGGCGACCGCATCGTCGGCCGAGAGTTGCCCGAGCAGCCCGGCCGCTTCGTCCGACGGCAGGCTGGTGATGATCTCGCGCGCCGCATCGGCGCTGGCCTCGTTGAGCACGTCGGCCGCACGCAGCACGTCGAGCGCGCGGAAGACCCGCAGTTGGTCGGCGTCGTCGAGCCGATCGATGACGTCGGCGATGTCGGCCGGGTGGTATTGCCGCAGCAGCACCTTCAGCGCCGCCGGCTCACCATGCTCGAGCGCGGTGCGAACCTGCGTTTCGAGCGCCTCGAGATCGACCGTCGGGCTGGTCATCACTGCGCCTCGCTGTTCTCCGTCGGCGCGGTGGCCGCTCCCCGGCCGAGCCAGGCGCGCATCGCCGCCACCAGCCGCCGGTTCGGCGGCGTCAGCACTGCCTCGCCGGCGGCGATGACCAGATCGTCGCGACGGCGCAACTGACGGATCAGCGCCCGCCCGGTCGTGCCGGCGTCGACGCGCGCGACCGACAGCACCGGCTGGCGAATGGCGCTGATCCACTCGCGGCACGCAAACCGCCCGAGCAGCGCCGTCGCCGATGCTGCCAGCGGCGCACCGACCGCCTGGCTGCCGACGAGCGCACGCAGCATGCCGCTGACGCCGCCGGCCCGCTCGCGCTCGACCGTCAGCCGCGGCTCGAGCAGGATCAGCCCATCGACCGCCGCCGGCTGCTGCCGTGCAAGTTGCAGTGCGACTGCTGCCCCTTCCGCATGGCCGATGACCGTGCAGGGGCCGCATCGTAGCAACGCGAGGACGTCGCTCACGTCATCGGCGAGCCGCTCGATGCTGTCGGCGGCCGGCAGCCGCCGGCTGTGTCCATGGCCCCGCAGATCCGGGACGATGATCTGGTGTCTGCTACAGAATTCGTCGATGAGTGGTTGAAACATCACGCCGCTGCTGCCGATGCCGTGCAGCATCACCAGTGGCGCGCCACTGCCATAGACCGCACAATAGACCGCCGAGGCGCGCCGCGCGGTCGCGGGCGAACGCAACGATACAACGCTCATGCCAGTTCTCCGACTGAGTGCATGGTGCGCGCTGCCGGTCGTGGCGACTGCGGTGGATCTGCGATCCGTGTGGCGATCGGTGCGGGCACAGGAGCGACGGGGGCGTCGCTCAGATCAGGGCGACTCCCGCTGCTTCGATGTCTGCGCACGACGACGCCAGGCACTCTGCCACTGGCCCGACAGGGCGCGTCTGTGAATGACCAGGGATCGCGTCCATATTCCTTCGTACCTCTTCCCCCGGCACCTGGCGGGGTTGCACCATCGCACCCGACAGGGTCGGCGCTCGCGCCGCGAACGACGCACGCCACGCCGGAGGCACCTGCGGGCAGGTGTCCGAACGTCGGCAGTATACGCCGGTCGCGACAAATCGTCAAGTGCGGCAGTGCGGCGCGGGGACCAATGGCGCAGCCCGGCGCCCGTGTCCCGATCGGCTCGCGTGGTATACTGGGGCTACGCCGCCCCGCAGGTGGGTGGCGGGAAGGAGCCCCGATGAATCTTGTGGTCTGTCTGAAGCAGGTGCCACAGCAGAATAGTGTGCGCATTGCCGCTGATCATGCGGTCGATGCCAGTGGCATCGAGCCAATCATCAGCCTGTTCGACGAATACGCCATTGAGGAGGCGCTGCTCTGGGGTGAGCGGCTCGGCGCCAATGTCACCGTACTGTCGATCGGCGATCCCGGCTGGAGCGACTCCATGCGTCGGGCGCTGGCGATGGGCGCGAACGACGCGATGTTGATCCATGATGCCGCATGCGCCGAGCTCGACGCGCATGCGACCGCACAGGTTGCCGCCGCCGCCATCCGGCGCATCGGCGATGTCGGTCTGGTGTTCTGCGGTCGCAATTCGACCGACGACGAGACCGGTGCGTTTGTGCCGGCGCTGGCGCGCGCGCTGGGATGGGCCCAGGCGACATATGTCGGCGCGATCCAGCATCTCGATGCTGCCACGGCGCAGGTCGAGCGCCATCTCGAGGACGAAGTCGAACAGCTCGAGGTACAGCTGCCGGCGGTGCTGTCGGTGGTCAAGGGCATCAACGAGCCGCGGTATCCCTCGCTGGTCCGCATCCGGCGCGTGGCGCGTGCACCGATCCCGACGCTGACGCTGGCGGAACTGGGGATGGCGCCGCCCACCCCGGCTACACGCGTCGTGCGCCGCGTGCCGCCGGCGGCACGCCCGGCGAGCGAACTGCTGGCCGGCGATGCGGCGACACAGGTGCGCACGCTGGTGGATCGCCTGCGTGACGCACAGGTATTGTGAGGAGGGTCCCGTGAACGAGATCATGGTGATTGCGGCGCGCACGGCCGATGCGGCCACACCCGACGCCCAGACGCGCGAGTTGCTCGGGCACGGTCGCGTCCTCGCCGATGCCGCCGGCGGCGCGCTGTCGGTGGTCGCGCTGGGGCCGGGCGCCGTCGAGCTGGCACATGCCTGCGGCGCCTATGGCGCCGATCGCGGGTATGTCTGCGCGGACGAGCAGCTTGCGGCGCCGACGACCGACGCAGCGGTGGCGCTGCTGCGGGCGGCGGTGGCGGCCGGCGCGCCACAGCTCGTGCTGAGCGCCGCCTCGTTCCGCATGCGCGACATCGCGGCGGCGCTGGCCGCCGATCTGGCGTGTGGCTATGTCGCCGGGGCGACCGATATCCGGCGCGATGGTGATCAACTGGCGGTGACGCGGCCATCGCACGGTGGCAATGTGATCAGCACCATCGCGTGCACCGGCCTGACGGTCGTGGCCGTGCGCAAGCAGAGCTTCGCCGAGGCATCCCCCGGCGCGGCACGCCCCGTCCCGCTGGTGGCGCTCGATGCACCCACGTCCTCACGCACGCGCGTCATCGCCCGTCGCCCCCGGGCTGGTGCGGTGAACCTGGGCGATGCCGCGATCGTCGTCTCGGGTGGGCGTGGCCTGGGGTCACCCGAGCAGTATCACGCGCTCATCCCACGCCTCGCGGCGGCATTCGGCGGTGCGTGGGGCGCCTCGCGCGCCATCGTCGACGCCGGCTGGGTGCCATACGACCATCAGGTCGGCCAGACGGGCAAGACGGTCACGCCGAAGCTGTACGTGGCCTGCGGCATCTCCGGCGCCATCCAGCATCTCGCCGGCATGCGCTCGTCGCGGGTCATCGTGGCGATCAACAAGGACGCCGCCGCGCCGATCTTCCGCGTCGCAACCTACGGCATCGTCGGCGATGTGCACGAGATCATCCCGCTGCTGGTCGCCGAGCTCGAGGCGCGCCGCTGAGGCGGCCGCGCCCAGCGCCGTGCAGCGTCCGCCGTTGCGGATGCTGCACGGTGGAGCGTTGCGATATGGCAGGTCGCCGGGCACGCCAGCGCCCATCGCTCGCGGGTGGCGGCACAGGGCGTCACTCGGTCGACTTCACCGCATGCCCGCCGAAGCCCTTGCGCAGCGCGGCGAGCACCTTGGCGGCGTAGGATTCGTCCTGACGCGAGTGGAAGCGCTCGAACAGCGATGCCGTGATCACAGGCGCCGGCACATCCAGTTCGATCGCCGTCTGGATCGTCCAGCGACCCTCGCCGCTGTCCTGGACATACCCCTTGATCGTCGCCAGGTCGGGGTCCTGGCGGAAGGCCTCCTCGGCAAGCTCGAGCAGCCATGAGCGCACGACGCTGCCGTGGTTCCACACCGCCGCAATGGCGTGCATGTCGAGATTGAAGTCGGTCTTCGCCCGCATGATCTCGAAGCCCTCGGCATATGCCTGCATCATGCCATACTCGACGCCGTTGTGCACCATCTTCACGAAATGGCCGCTCCCCACCGGGCCGCAGTGCAGGTAGCCATCTTCCGGCGCCAGCGTGCGGAACGCCGGCTCGAGGCGGCTGACCGCCTCGGCGGTGCCGCCGACCATCAGGCAGTAGCCATTCTCGAGGCCCCAGATGCCGCCCGACGTGCCTTGGTCGATGTAGTGGATCTGGTGCTCGGCCAGCCGGCGGGCGCGGCGAATGTCATCGTTGAAATTGGTGTTGCCGCTGTCGATGATGGTGTCGCCCGGCTCGAGCAGGCCGATCAGCGTGTCGATCGCGCGCTCGGTGACGTCGCCGGCGGGGAGCATGATCCAGATCGCGCGCGGCGCAGCGAGGCCGGCGACGAGCTCCTCGAGCGAGTATGTCGCGACGGCGCCCTCGGCGGCGAGTTCGTCGATCGGCCCGCGGCTGCGATTATGCACGACGACACGATAGCCGGCGCGGAGCCAGCGGCGCGCCATGTTGGCGCCCATGCGGCCGAGCCCGGTGATCCCGACATCCATGAACCTGTCTCCTTCACTACGGCCGACCACCGCACGTGGCGCCGAAGATGGACGGCGCGGCCTGCCGTCGGCGCGGCGATGGCGCACGGAACAGCCCCGCGCAGGCATTATACTGTAGCCGGAACGTGGTGCAGCGACACGCGCCGGCACGGCGCGGTCGGCGGTCGCGTTCCCGGGACACCGGACCACGGCGGCGCCACTCTGGCGCGTGGATGAGGATGACATGGGGCAGACGACGATCCCGCCGGAGTTTGCTGCCGATGCGGCAGTGATGGCCGAACAGCATCAGCGCGTGCTGACCGCATTGCACCAGTGCGACATCGCCTGGCCAGCATATCCGACGCGGCTCACGTCCGTCGCGCCGGCAGGCGTCGCGGCAGCGCGGGCGTATCCGATGCAGGGCATTCTGAAATATCACGGCATGAGCGACTGGGACTGGCGCATCGCGTTTCTGCCGAGCGTCTCGGTCTGCAACGATGCGGGATCGACGCTCACCCGGGTGGCCTTTGATCCACATCTGGCGCATGATACGCTGGTGATCGGCGGGCGGCGCGCCACCGGCCGCGAACTGGCCCGCGTCGTCCGTAGCCTGGATGTGCTGCGGGCCATCGCTGGCGTCACGACGCACGCCCATGTCGTGTCGCATAACGTCGTGCGCGCGAGCCGGGTCGGCAAGGGCCTCGGCACCAGCGCGTCGGCATCGGCGGCGCTGGCGCTGGCAGCGATTGCCGCGCTGTTCGGCCCGGCGGCGGCAGCCAATGCCCGTTTCGTCAGCAGCATCGCGCGCTTGCTGGCTGGCTCGGGCTGCCGCAGCGCCGCCGGCGGGGTGTCGTTGTGGCTGTCATATCCCGGCATCGCCCACGAGGACAGCTTCGCCGTGCGCCTGGATCCGCCCGGCGCGCTCGATGCGCTGCGCCTGGTGACGGTGCCAATCGACTCGGCGGTGGCATTGCAGACCGAGGAAGCGCATCGCGATGCGCCGCACAGCAGCCTGTTCCGCGCCTGGATGCACAGCCGTGCCGACGAGGTGCTGGCGTGCCTCGCGGCGGCGCGCGCCGGCGATTGGCAGACACTGGGGCGCTGGGCCGAGATCGACAGCATCCGGCTGCATGGCATCACGATGTCGGGGGGCGATGCCCACAAGCTGTTCGGCTGGGAGCCGGTCAACATCACGCTGTTCCGTCTGTGCAACCAGCTCCGCGCCGAAGGCCATGCGGTGTACTGCTCGACTGACACCGGGCCGACGGCGGTGTTCCTGTGTGACGCCGCCGGCGCCGAGGCGCTGACACAGCGGATCGCGGCGCTCGACGCCGGCCTCGAGGCGGTGACCGGCCAGCCGGCCGGCCCCGCCGCACTGGTCCCCGACGCGCTCGCCTGCGCCGAACTGGGGATTGATCCCGGCACACCTGGCTCGGGAGTCGTGCGATGAGCCTGCCGACGCCCGAGACCGAGGTCGTCAGTACGACACAGTACCTGGTCGCCAGTGATGACGAGCTGGCACGGCCGTACCGGGTGATCATCGAGAATGACGACGTCACGCCGATGGATTTCGTCACCCTGGTGCTGTGCGCGATCTTCGAGCTGACGATCGAGCGTGCGGTCGATGTGATGCTGACGGCACACACCAGCGGTCGCGCGCTGGTCGCCGTGTACCCCTACGAAGAAGCGCGCGACCGGGTGTATCGTGCCCACGACGCCGCGCGCGAGGCGGGGTATCCGCTCTCGTTCTACCTCGAGCCCGACGCATGATTGTCAGGCGCTGCGCGTCGCCTGGCGCTGGCGCAGCTTCCAGGCGAAGAAGCCGAGCACGGCGATCACCAGGATCACGGCGACGACGCGCTGGTAGCTCTCGATGATGCCGAGCACCTGCTCCCAGTTCTGGCCGAGGACCAGCCCGGCATACGACAGCAGCGTCGTCCAGAGCGCCGAACCGATGGTGGTGAATAGCAGGAACTTCGGCAGCGCCATGCGCTGCATGCCCGCCGGCAGCGAGATCAGGCTGCGGATGATCGGGATGAGCCGCCCGACGAAGACCATCACCTCGCCGTAGCGCTCGAATGTGCCGATCGCCCGATCGAGATCGTCCTCGCTGGTCATGAACCAGCGGCCAAAGCGGCGGATGAACGGGCGCAGCACGGCTTCGCCACCCCAGAGGCCGATGTAGTACAACGCCAGTGCCCCGAGTACCGAGCCGAGCGTTCCGGCGACGACGATGCCTGCGAAGTCGAGCTTCCCGTCGGCGACGAGAAACCCGGCAAATGGCATGACGAGCTCGGATGGAATGGGGGGGAACAGGTTCTCGATCAGCATGACCAGGGTGATCCCGGGATAGCCGAGCGCCAGGATGATCTGCTCGATCCAGCCGGCGACCTGATCCATCAGTTGGCTCATGTGCTGCACGTCCTCCGCATCGCTCTCCCTGCGACGCAGTATAGCATGGATGCGCGCGTCTTCCGCCGGGGGCATGGCCGCCATCAGCGACGCTGCGTTCCCGGCCGCCCGCGCCGGACGGCCAGTCGCGCTGGCGGCGACGACGCCCGGGCGCCCGCTGGGGCCTGGTGCCCGGATGGTACGGCCAGTCAGCGGCAGAAGCCGCCGCATGGCGACGCGACGCGCCCCAGCGCGGTGCATGGCGGCGTCGCCGGCTGCGGCGTCGTGGGTGGTGCGAATGCGGCCCGCTGCCCGGCTGGCATCGTCCACCGGGAGCCAGATCCGCTGCGGGGTGCTGACCTGATGTGCATCGCCACCTCCCCTCGCCAGGCCGCTCGGGCAGCACGTGCCGACCGGGACGCGGCCGTTCACCACGGCGCGCGGGTTGACCGGGCGGGAGCGCGCCAGGCCGCCCGCGCCCGGTACCACAGCGCTCAGCTGCCCGACCACGCACCGCTGGCGATGATCGGGATGCTGCGCGCGCCGTCGAGCGTGATGGTGTGGCCCGTGGCCATGATGAACGCCGGCGTGCACAGCAGGCAGGCCAGCCAGGCAACCTCGTCGCGACGCACCAGGCGGCCCATCGGCGTCGCGGCGATCGCCGGCCCGCTGATCGTGGCGTCCATCTCCTCGTTCTCGGCGAGCAGATCGGGGGCGATGGTGTAGACACGGATGGCGGGAGCCAGCTCGCGGGCGAACGCCTCCCCCAGGTGAATCACACCCGCTTTGGCGAGGCCGTAGACCGAATGGCTGCGGTGGCGGTGGTCGGTCGCGGCAATGTTGATCACAATCGCTCCCGGCGCCATCTGCCGCGCCGCCGCCTGGGTGAGGACGAAGGTGGCGCGCAGGTTGCCCGCCATGACGCGATCAAAATCAGCGAGCGCCAGCTCGCGGAATGGGGTGTCGACGTACGGGCCGACGTTGTTCACCAGCACGTCGAGGCTGCCGAAGTGCTGCGTGACGGCATCGATCAGGGCGCAGGCTGCGGTGGCATCGGTGAGATCGGCGCCAAAGCAGGCGATGTCGACGCCGGTGTGGCGCAGCTCTTCGGCCAGGGCGCGGGCTGCATCGGCAGCGGTGTGGTAGTGCAGCGCGATGCGTGCGCCGGCGGCGGCCATCATGCGTACGATCGCGGCGCCGAGGGTCCGGGATCCGCCGGTGATCAGTACGGTGCGCCCGGCGAGCGCCTGCCGCATGCTCTCGTCGACCATGGGTCGTCTCTCCTTCTCGCCTGGATGACTGCCCGCATCCTACCACACGCACCAGGGATGGCGCGGCGGCCAGCGCGCATGGCCCGGGCTGATCCTCACCATCGGCTGCAGTCGGCAACGCACCAGCCTCGATGAACGATGGTGGCGCCGCGCTCACGCACCCGATCGCACATGGTCGCCGCCGCGATGCTGCAGCGTGGCGGCCAGCCGAGGAACGTCGGATCGTGCGCTGCGGGCACACCGGATGGTATACTCCAGTCATCAGCAGCAATGCATAGCGGCGTGGTGGCAATGCAAAGCTTCATGACGATCGCGTGGTGGTGCCGGCTGATGCTGACCATCGGGTGGCTCACCGCCCTGGCGGCGTGTGGCGGCACGGCGTCGGTTGGGAGCGACTGCACACGGCGATGGATCCAGCCCGAAAGCGAGTCGGTGCTCGACGAGCAACGTCGGCGTGGGCCGGCATGGCACGATCGCCCGACGCTGTTCCGTGCCGCCGACAGCACCGCGCGCGGCCCGGCAATCGACGCGCTCGCCCGGTTCACGCTCGACGGCGCACCGCTGTTCTTCTTCTCGCCCGACCTGCGCCAGGCGCTGGTGCGCGACGACGCCTTCGGCGACCTGCTGGCGGTCGACGCTACACGCCTGCGCCGCGGAGCGACGGCCCTGATCGGCAGCGTGCGCCCCGCGGCACGGCGCAGCCTCGGCGACCTGGCCATCCTCGAGGTGCTGGTGCGGAGTGAGGTCATCCAGACGTACGTCCACATTGGGAGCGAGCTCTGCGTCGCCGATCCAGTCGGCGCCGACGGCGCCGTCACCATCGCGGTACGCGGCAGCCACACCTACGCGACGAATGAGGTCCAGCGTGATCCGCTGCACTTCACGCTACAGATCGATGCCGCCGGCAGCATGGCGATCATCGGCAACTGATCGCGCACCATCGGTGGCTCCTGCCGTATAATGGCTATGGCAGACCCCGGCCGGCGCTACTGCACCGGCATCGCCCGATCCGTGCACTGTTGCATGCGAGGCAGCCCATGGCACTGCAGACCCTGCTCGATTCGCTGAACGACGCCCAGCGCCACGCCGCGACCATTCCGCGACGCCATGCGCTGGTGCTCGCCGGTGCCGGCAGCGGCAAGACCAGGACGATCATCGCCCGGGCAGCATATCTGATCTGGTCGGGCGTGCCGGCAGACCGCATCCTCATCCTGACCTTCACCCGGCGCGCCGCCAGCGAGATCGTCGAACGCGTGCGCGGCGTGCTCGGTGATCATGCGACCGAGCTGCGCGCCTCGACATTCCACACCTGGTGCATGTCGCTGCTGCGCCGGGCGCCACACACCTTTCGCGCCGAAGGGGTCAGCGTCATCGACCAGGACGATCAGTTGGCATTGTTCCGCCTGGTGCGCAGCCTGCGCCAGGACGTCCTCTTGCCGCAGGCTGCCCAGCTCGCCAGCATGTACTCGTATGCGCGCAACACCGGCCAGACGCTGACGACGGCGATCCAGCGGCAGGCATCAGAGCTGCTGCCGCTCAAGCAGGAGATCGGCGCGGCGTTGAGCGCGTACGAGCAGCACAAAGCCGAATACCGCTACCTCGACTACGATGACGTCCTCGCCCGGGTCGCCGAGAGCATGGCGCAGTCTGCGGCAATCCGCGATTGGGTCGCAAATCACTACGATCACATCCTGGTCGACGAGATGCAGGACACCAATCCGCTCCAGTGGCAGCTGCTCAACCCGCTGCAGCGGCGGGTCACGCTGTTTTGTGTCGGCGACGACGCCCAGTCGATCTATGGCTTCCGCGGCGCCGACTTCCGCAATGTCCACCAGTTTGGCGAGCGGGTGCCGGGGAGCATCACGCTGCGGCTCGAGCAGAACTATCGCTCGACGCAGCCGATCCTTGACCTGGCGAACTGGCTGCTCGAGCAGAGCCCGCTCGGATATGCCGGGCGGCTCGTGGCGATGCGCGGCGCCGGGGTCCGGCCGCGTGTGCAGACGTTCAGCAACGAGTTTGAGGAAGGCCGCTGGATCGCCGAGGATTGCGCGCAGCGGCGGCAGGAAGGCGCCGCCTGGCGCGACCACATGATCCTCGTGCGTTCGGGCTACATCGCCCGCCCGATCGAGGTAGCCCTGCTCGACCGCGGCATTCCGTACCGCTTCATCGGCGGAACCCGGCTCTTCGAATCAGCACATATGCGCGATCTGCTCGCACCGCTGCGTATCGTCGCCAATCCCCGGGACGAGCTTGCCTGGATGCGCTTTCTGACGCTCTGGCCCGGCATCGGCGATGTCCACGCGGCGCGGATCATCAAGCGCGTCGCCCCGGTTGCCGCAGCGTCCGAGGGCGTGCTCGGCATCGCCGCGGGCGAACTGCCGGCCGACGCCCATGCGGCATTGCGGCAGGTGCATCAGTCGCAGGAGCAGGTGTCACAGGCGATCGCCAGCGCCGCCGCCGCACTGCAGCCGGTGCTCGAGGCGCGCTACCGCAACAACGACTGGGAGCGGCGGCGCCAGGACTTCCCGATGGTCGAAGAGCTGGCCCGGCGGTACACATCGCTCCTCGGCTTCATCGAGGAGTATCTGCTCAATCCGATCTGGGAGAGCAATGTCGACCGTCTGGGGATCGAGGACGCGGTGACGGTGATCACGATCCATTCGGCGAAAGGCACCGAGTGTCGCGTCTGCTACGTTGCGGGGGTCTCGCCGGGCAATTATCCCAGCGCCCGCAGTGTCGACGACCCCGACGAGGTGGAAGAAGAGCGGCGGGTGCTCTACGTCGCGCTCACCCGTGCTCAAGACGAGCTGATCATCACGCGGCGCATGCGCAGCCAGTGGTCCCGCCGCAGCCGGCAGAACGATCCGGCCGAGCGCTATCTGCTCAATGACCTGCCGCGCGCGCTCATCGACGAGGTGTTTCACGATGGCGCGCCGCCGCCGCCGGCCGCACCCGCCGCACCCGCCGCACCCGCCGCGCCCGCCGACTCGTCCTTCCGCTTCGGCCTCACCATCGATTGACATCCGCGGCCCATCGGCCAGGCGCCACCTCAGGCGCCGGTGATCACCAGTTCGCCCGCATAGCCCTCGGCGCGATCGACGGGGCCGCCCGCCACATCGACCTCGATCGGCACCGTGCGGCCGACCGGCGCGAAGGCGGCGCGCTCCATGCCGCCGCCCACGATCGCACCCGCCTGATCGCGCAGGATCGCCACCACGCCGATCCCCGACGCCGGATCATCGTAGGCATTCGCCAGGCGGCAGGTGACCCGAGGACCGAACGGGCTCTCGTGGTATGCGGCGCTGGTCACGCTGAACGGCCGCCGCCGCGGTGCATCGACCAGCATGCCGGCGAATGCCTGGACGGTGACGTGGGCCACGGCGGCGTCGCCCACTGGCCCGGACAGCACGCCGGCGGCGGCGGCGCGGCTGTGTGGCAGGATCGCGCTGAACTGGCCGGTTCGCACCGCCAGCACGCCACCACCGGCATCAAAGGCGGCGGCGAGGTAGCTGGCCGCCAGCATCGTACGCCGCTCGTCGGGGTTGGCGACGATGACGCCGAACCCGGCCTGACGCCCCCGCCCCCAGCCCTGCTCAAGCAGCGTCAGCGTGGCGATCTGGCTGGCGTCGCTCGGCCCCAGCATGCCCGAAATTGTCTCCATCGCCGTCACCGCCACGCGCGATGGCCGGGCGGTGGCGTACACCATCACCGCGAACGCGCTGGCGCCTGCGGGGGCCAGGCCGGGGAGATAGCCGAACCCGCCTCCTACGATCTGCTCGGCCTCGTCGAAGAGCACCACGCAGACCAGCATCGCTTCGAAGGGCCGGGTGAACGGATTGTGTACCAGCCCGGTGACCTGGCTGCCGGCATCGCCGCGCAGCAGCCGCACCAGCGAGGTGGTGAACGGCGTGTGATCGGCTGGTGTCGCCCGGCGTGGCAGGCCGGGCGATGGCACCTGTACCGTGAGCCGGGCGACGGGGCGATTGATACGCACATAGAACTCGCCGCAGTAATATGTGAGGCCGCCGGGCGCGACGCGCGGTACATCGTGCTCGTATGCCGCGAGGATGGCGCCATCGGCATCTCGGGCGACCATCCGTAGCTGCACGGCATCAAGGGCGACTGCCGGGTTGGGGTTCTCGATCACGACGGCGAATACGACCTGAATCGCCTGCTGGACGAATCCATGCTGGAGGATGCGTGGCGGTTGGATTCCCATGCCACGCGCCGGTTGCCCATCCATGCCATTGCCTCGCCGGGCTGCCGCCACGCCACCACAGGCGTGCGATCACATCGCCACGCGCCATCCTACCACGCCGTCCGATGTGCCGCGAGACCGGATGTCGCGCCGCCGGCGCCGGGGCCTGGCGTCACAGCCATCGGGCGACGGCGCGTGGTTCGCGGCGGGCAGCCCGCCTGGCGGAGCGGGCACGGGCACTCCACGCACATCCTGCCGCGATGCCCTGCTGCACTACCTCCACCGGTCCCCGATCACAGCCACATCGCGCCGGGGCGCTGCCGGCAGGACATCGCTGGGCCGCGGACCCAGGTGTGTCTGGCAGTGCGCGCATCACTGGCCGATAGGCGCCGCGTGCGCATCGGCTGGCACGCGCGGGCACGCAGCAGCGCTCGGCGCAGCCAGCCGTGCGCATCACCCTTGGCGGCATACCCTGCTCCGCATGCTCCCCACAGCAGGCGGCGGCAGTCGGGGCTCCCCGGAGCAAGCCGCCGCCCGACCACCCTCACTGCATCCAGGCATCCAACAGTTCGTCAGTTCGTCGGTTCGTTTGACAGTTCGCCTGACCCGCCGTATAATGCGAACGCTGTTTTCAACAGCGCCGCGACAGGGGTCGGTACCGAAGTGGCCAACCGGGGCAGACTGTAAATCTGCTGGCTCACGCCTTCGCTGGTTCGAATCCAGCCCGGCCCACCATCCGCGTCGTCAACAGCCAGCGGCCAGAGCTTGGCAAGGCATTGGCTGCTGGTTGTTGGCGCATGCCCATGTAGCTCAGTTGGCAGAGCACGTCTTTGGTAAAGACGAGGTCACGAGTTCAAGTCTCGTCATGGGCTCCAACCAGCCGACAGCATCGCGAAGCCACGCGACGAATGCAAGAGGTCGAGGGTAGCAGCAATGGGCAAGCAGAAGTTCGAGCGGAACAAGCCGCACATCAATGTTGGCACGATCGGCCACGTCGACCACGGCAAGACGACCCTGACCGCAGCGATCACCAAGGTGCTCGCGCTGCAGGGTGCGGCGCAATATGTCGCCTACGACCAGATCGACAACGCGCCGGAGGAGCGTGCCCGTGGCATCACCATCGCCATCCGGCACGTCGAGTACCAGACGGTCAACCGGCACTATGCCCACGTCGACTGCCCGGGGCACGCCGACTACATCAAGAACATGATCACCGGCGCAGCCCAGATGGACGGCGCCATCCTGGTGGTCTCGGCGCCCGATGGCCCGATGCCACAGACCAAGGAGCACGTCCTGCTGGCGCGCCAGGTGCAGGTGCCGGCGATGGTGGTGTTCCTCAACAAGGTCGACATGATGGACGACGAGGAGTTGCTGGAACTGGTCGAGCTCGAGCTGCGCGAACTGCTGTCGAAGTACGAGTTCCCCGGCGATGACATTCCGATCGTGCGTGGTTCGGCGCTGGCTGCGCTGTCATCGACCTCGACCGACATCAATGCTCCGGAGTACAAGCCGATCCTCGCGCTGATGCAGGCGGTGGACGACTACATCCCGACGCCGGCGCGCGAGGTGGATCGGCCGTTCCTGATGCCGATCGAGGACGTCTTCGGCATCAAGGGGCGCGGCACGGTGGTGACCGGGCGCATCGAGCGCGGCAAGGTCAAGATGGGTGACACCATCGAGATCATCGGGATGACCGAGGAGGCGCCGAAGCGCACGGTGGTGACCGGCGTCGAGATGTTCCAGAAGACGCTGGACGAGGGCATCGCCGGGGACAACGTCGGCGTGCTGGTGCGCGGCATCGAGCGAACCGATGTCGAGCGCGGCCAGGTGCTGGCGATCCCGGGGTCGATCAAGCCCCACGCGACGTTCGAGGCGAACGTGTACGTGCTGAAGAAGGAAGAGGGCGGCCGTCACACGCCGTTCTTCCCGGGCTACCGGCCGCAGTTCTACATCCGCACCACCGACGTGACGGGCTCGATCACCCTGCCGGAGGGCATGGAGATGGTGATGCCGGGCGACAACGTGGTGATGAAGGTCGAGTTGATTGTGCCCGTCGCCATCGAGGACGGCCTGCGCTTCGCCATCCGCGAGGGCGGCCGCACCGTGGGCGCCGGTGTCGTCTCGAAGATCATCAAGTAGGCTGGCTGTCGACAACCCTTGTGGCGTTTGCACGCCGGCGCCTCGTCTCGCGCCGGCTGCGACGCCACAAACGCAGGAGCAATTTCAATGGCGAAACAAAAGGTTCGAATACGCCTCAAGGCCTACGATCACAAGATCCTGGATCGTTCGGCACGTGAGATCGTCGAAGCAGCCGAGCGCACTGGCGCTCAGGTTGCCGGGCCAGTGCCGCTACCCACGCGCATCGAAAAGTACAGCGTGCTGCGCTCGCCCTTCATCGACAAGGATTCGCAGGAGCAGTTCGAGATACGCACGCACAAGCGCCTGATCGACGTGCTCGATCCGAGCCAGCAGACGATCAACGCGTTGATGAAACTGAACCTGCCGGCTGGCGTTGATATTGAGATCAAGCTCTAGCGTGAGCGACCCACGCGACCACATCGCGTGACGTTGCTCGTTGAAACAACAACAGCCGCTGCGCATTAACGTCGCTGACGGCGCATGCTGTGGAGGTGCAATTGTGATCGAAGGGCTGTTAGGTCGCAAGATCGGCATGACGCAGGTCTTCGGAGCATCGGGCGAAGTCGTCCCCGTCACGGTGCTCGAAGTTGGCCCATGCATCGTGACGCAGGTACGCACGAGTGAGCGGGATGGCTACGAGGCGGTTCAACTCGGTTACCGCGAGGTAACCGCCAAGCGCCTCACCAAGCCAGAACGGGGGCATCTCGCAGGTGCGGGGCGTCTGTTGCGGTATCTGCGCGAATTCGCTGCCGATCGTGTCGACGAGCACCACGTCGGTGACGTGGTTCGGGCTGATCTGTTTCGTGCCGGACAACTGATTGATGTGACGGGCACATCCAAAGGTCGGGGGTTTCAGGGTGTCGTACGGCGGCACGGCTTCAGCGGTGGCCCGCGAACGCACGGTCAGAGCGACCGGCACCGCGCTCCCGGTTCGATCGGTGCCGGCACCACGCCGGGCCGCGTCTGGAAGAACACGCGTATGGCCGGGCGGATGGGCAATCGTCGGGTGACGGTGCAGAACCTCCAGGTTGTCGAGGTGCTCGTCGATCGGAACCTGCTTCTCGTGCGCGGTTCGGTGCCTGGTGCGAAGAATGGCCTCGTGATGGTTCGCCGGGCAGTCAGGGCGCGTTGACGCCGCACAGAGAGGATGGCGATGGAAGCGAAACTCTACAACCAGTCCGGCGAGGCAGTCGGTACGATCGATATCTCCGACTACATCTTCGGCATCACGCCGAACGTGCCGGTGATGCACCAGGCGATGGTGCGACAGCAGGCCAATGCACGGCTCGGGACGCACAACACCCGTGGCCGTGGCGAAGTCGTCGGCAGCACGCGTAAGTTGTTCCGCCAGAAGGGCACCGGGCGAGCACGCCAGGGTTCGGTGCGCGCACCGCACCGCAAGGGTGGTGGCGTGGCGCATGGGCCGCATCCGCGCTCGTATCGCCTGGACATGCCGCGAAAGATGCGGCGGCTTGCCGTGCGCTCGGCCCTGTCGGCCAAGTTCGCCGCCGACGAGATCCGCTTTCTGGAAGGCTGGGCGATGGAGCGCCCGCGGACGCGGGACATCCTCGCCAGCCTGGCTGGCCTCGGCGCCAGCAAGAAGGCACTGATCGTGCTGGAGCAGCGCGATGCCAACGTGCAGCGATCGGCCAACAATCTGCCGAATGTCAAGACGTTGCTGGCCGGCTATCTGAACGTCATCGACCTGCTGAACCACGACACCGTCATCATCAGCCGTGCGGCCGTTGGCGTCATCGAAGGCTATCTCGGTCAACAAGGCCCGGCGAGTGTGGTCGGCAGCGATGCCACCGGGGAGGATGCATGATCCCGCAACAGATCGTGATTCGCCCGATCGTCAGCGAGAAGAACACGGGCTTGCTCGAAATGAACAAGTACTGTTTCGAGGTCGATCGGCACGCGACGAAGGCACAGATCAAGTATGCGATCGAGAAGATCTTCAGCGTCACCGTGACGGCGGTACACACGATCAACGTGCGTGGCAAGCTACGCCGTCGCGGCCGTGCATTCGGTTACACCGCCGACTGGAAGAAGGCCATCGTCACCCTCGACGCAGGGAGCCGCATCGAGTTGTTCGAGGGAGTGTGAGATGCCGAATCGCACCTATAAGCCTACCTCGGCTGGTCGCCGAAACATGTCGGGCGCGACGTTCGAGGAGGTCACCAAAAAAGATCCCGAGCGCTCGTTGCTGGTCGCGCTGCGCAAGAGTGGCGGACGCAACAACCGTGGCCGAATCACGACCCGTCATCGGGGCGGTGGTGTTCGGCGGCACTATCGTCTGATCGACTTCAAGCGCAACAAGATCGGCGTCACGGCGCGCGTCGCTGCGATCGAATACGATCCAAATCGCAGCGCCCGCATTGCCCTGCTGCACTACGCCGATGGCGAGAAGCGCTACATCCTGGCACCCAACGGCCTGCGCGTCGGCGACACGGTCGCCAGCGGCCCCGCCGCCGAGATTCGCGTCGGCAATGCCTTGCCGTTGCGGCTCATCCCGCTCGGTACGCAGGTCCACAACGTCGAGCTCCAGCTCGGGCGTGGTGGCGTCATGGTGCGCAGCGCCGGCGTAGCAGCCCAGCTGATGGCGAAAGATGGTGGCTACGCTACCTTGCGCATGCCCTCCGGCGAGATGCGGCGGGTACACATCGAATGCAGCGCGACCATCGGTCAGGTCGGGAACAGTGACCACCAGAACGTGCGGCTGGGCAAAGCCGGGCGCAAGCGCTGGCTCGGCCGGCGGCCCGAGGTGCGTGGCTCGGCGATGAACCCGCGCGACCACCCGCACGGCGGTGGTGAGGGGCGTGCGCCGCGCGGCATGGCCACCCCCAAGACCAAGTGGGGCAAGCCGGCGCGTGGTGTCAAGACGCGACACAACCCGCGGACGGATTCGTTCATTGTGCGGCGTCGGACGGCCAAGCGCTAAGGAGTGAGAGGATGTCGCGTTCATCCAAGAAGGGCCCCTATGTCGACGACCGGCTGCTCGATCGGATCGAGGGCCTCAATCGCTCGAATGAGCGACGGGTCTTGCGCACCTGGTCGCGCGATTCGACGATCTTCCCGCAGATGGTGGGCCACACGATCGCGGTACACGATGGCCGGCGGCACGTGCCCGTCTACATCACGGAGAACATGGTCGGGCACAAGCTCGGCGAGTTTGCGCCAACCCGGTTGTTTCGTGGTCACGGTGGCAAGAAAGCCGACAAGCGTGGGAAGATGAAGTAGCGGCGCCGGCGCCGGGCATTCCGGTGTGCGCCGTCTCGCAGCAGGGCGATGACGATGGAAGCAAAAGCGATTACGAAATATGTGCGGATCTCGCCGACCAAAGTGCGGCCGGTGATGGATCTGGTTCGTGGCAAGCCGGTCTCGCAAGCGCTGGCCATCCTGCGCTACATGCCCCACCGGGCGGCGATCGAAGTCGCCCGTACGATTCGTTCGGCAGCGGCAAACGCCACCGAGAACTTCGACATGGTGTCCGACGAGCTGAAGGTCGGCACGATCTATGCCGACGAGGGTCCGGCGTTCAAGCGGATCATGCCGCGCGCACGCGGACGCGCTGATCGCATTCGCAAGCGCACGACGCACATCACCGTGATCGTCGTCGACGGTGAGGAGGGCTAGAACGCATGGGACGAAAGGTACACCCGATCGGCTTCCGTGTCGGATACATCAAGAGCTGGCAGTCGCGCTGGTATGCCGAGCGCGGCTATGCCGACCAGTTGCATCAGGACATTGAGCTGCGCGCCAGGATCATGAAGGCGTTGACCGGCGCCGGCGTGGCCCGCATCGAGCTCGAGCGCTCGGCCAATCGCATCGACCTGTGGGTCTTTGCTGCCAAGCCCGGCATGGTCATCGGCAAGGGTGGCCAGAAGGTCGAGGCGTTGAAGAACGACCTTGAGAAGGCCACGGGCAAGCGGATCAAGCTGAACATCCAGGAGATCAGCCAGCCCGAACTTGAGGCGCAGTTGGTGGCCGAAAGCATCGCCGAGCAGATCAACAAGCGCGTGTCGTACAAGCGCGCGATGAAGCAGGCGGTCCAGCGTGCCATCCGGCTGGGCGCGCAGGGCGTGAAGATCAAGTGCTCGGGGCGGCTCGCGGGTGCCGACATGGCGCGTATCGCCTGGGAGCGCGATGGTCGCGTGCCGCTGCACACGCTGCGTGCCGACATCGACTACGCCACTGTGCACGCGCACACGACCTTCGGCCGGATCGGCGTGAAGGTCTGGATCTACAAGGGCGAGGTCTTCCGTGATGCGTCGGGCGCATTGCAGACGGTCGTCGCGCCGACTCAGGCGCGCAAGCCGCTCGGTGCCGCCGACGACGAGCGGCCACGCCGCCGTGCGGGCCGTGGCAACGATCGTGGCGCGGCACCAGGCGGTGCATCGGCGGGCGCGCCGGGCGGCGCGGGCCGTGGTGGCCGTGGCGCCGGCGGCGGTGGTGGTGGTGGCACTCGGCAACCGCGCGGGCGCGGCTGAGCCAGGATGCTGCGTGCGTCGGCCGCATGGCAGACGTACGGGCAAGGAGAACAACGATGCTGATGCCCAAGCGCATGAAATACCGCAAACAGCAGCGCGGCCGCACCAAAGGCATGGCGCAGCGTGGAAACTCGGTCGCGTTTGGCGACTTTGGCCTGATGGCCCTCGAAGCCACCTGGGTCACCAGTCGACAGATTGAGGCGGCACGCCGTGCCATCTCCCATCACGTCAAGCGCGGTGGCAAGGTCTGGATCCGGATCTTCCCGGACAAGCCAGTCACTGCCAAGCCCGCCGAGACTCGCATGGGTTCGGGCAAGGGCGCAGTCGATCACTACGTCGCCGTGATCAAGCCCGGGCGGGTGATGTTCGAGCTCGGCGGCGTGCGCCCCGAGATCGCCCAGGAGGCGCTGCGCCTCGCCGCCCAGAAGATGCCCATTCGCTGCAAGATTATCGGCAAGGAAGATGTCGTGGAGCCAACTGCTGTGGAGGCCACCGAGTGAAGCTGCAAGAGCTGCGCAACCTCGATGATGCCGCGCTGCGCAATCAGATCCGCGAGTACCGCGAGGAAATCTTCAACCTGCGGTTTCAGCAGGTCGTGGGGAATTTGACCGCTACCGCGCGCCAGCGGGTGGTGCGGCGTGAGATCGCACGCTTGCTGACCATCCTCCGTGAGCGCGAGCTCGGCATAGCAGCGCAGGAGTGACACATGACGGCACGTCGACAGTTCAAAGTCGGCCGGGTGGTGAGCAACAAGATGGAGAAGTCGGTCGTCGTTGCCGTCGACTATCTCAAGCCGCACCCGCTGTATCGCAAGATCATTCGCAAGACGAACACATTCCATGCGCATGACGAGCAGAATGTCTGCGGCATCGGCGATATTGTACGCATTGGCGAGACACGACCGCTCAGCAAGACCAAGCGCTGGGAAGTGGTCGAGATCATCAAGCGCGTTGAGGAGCAATGAGCCATGGTTCAGCAACAGACGCGGCTGAAGGTGGCCGACAATACCGGTGCGCGCGAGATCATGTGCATTCGTGTCATGGGCGGGTCGCGCGTCAGGTATGGTCGTGTCGGTGACATCATCGTCGCCTCAGTCAAGGAAGCCACGCCGGGCGGCGCGGTGAAGAAGGGTGAGGTTGTTCGGGCGGTCATCGTGCGTACGGCCAAAGAGTATGGCCGTCCGGATGGTTCACACATCCGGTTCGATGACAATGCTGCGGTGATCATCAACAAGGACAACAACCCGCGCGGTACGCGTATCTTCGGCCCAGTGGCGCGCGAGTTGCGCGAGCGTGCGTTCATGCGCATCATTTCGCTGGCGCCGGAAGTGCTCTAGCGCCGGTGTGCCGGCTGGGGCAGCCATCCGGCGGCTATGGCAAGTGAGGGAGTGATGCACGTCAAAACTGGCGATGAAGTCCTGATCATCGCAGGGAAAGATCGCGGAAAGCGCGGTAAGGTGAACATGGTCGATCCCGGTGCCGGGCGCGTGGTGGTTGACGGAATCAACATCATCAAGCGTCACACCAAGCAGCGGGGCATCGGCAAGCCTGGCGGCATCATCGAGCGCGCTGCGCCGTTGTCCGCCTCGAACGTGATGTTGATCTGCCCGCATTGTGGCAGGGCCGTGCGTACCGGAGCACGGTTCCTCGAGGAACTCGATTCGCGCGGGCGTCAGCGCAAGGTGCGCTACTGCAAAGTCTGCGACGCCACCATCGAGCCGGTGTGATCAGGCAAGGCGTCGGATGGGTCAAGGCCGGAGCAGCGTCTGGCGCACTCCAAGCCCTTGAGGAGAAGATATGGCTACTCGGCTGCAACAGAAATACATCGATGACGTACTGCCGGCTCTGATCCAGGAGTACCGGTATAGCTCGGTCATGCAGGCGCCGCGCCTGGTCAAGGCAGTGCTCAACATTGGTCTTGGAGAGGCGATCCAGAACGCGAAGGCGCTGGAGGCGGCCGTCGGCGACCTGACGCTGATCGCTGGCCAGAAGCCCGTCGTCACGCGTGCCCGCAAGTCGATCGCCAACTTCAAGTTGCGCGAAGGCATGGCGATCGGTGCGATGGTCACGCTGCGTGGCCCACGCATGCATGATTTTCTTGACCGTCTGATGAACATCGCGCTGCCACGCGTCCGTGACTTCCGGGGTGTCAGCCGGCGTTCCTTCGATGGCCGCGGCAACTATAGTCTGGGCCTGCGCGAGCAGATTCTGTTCCCTGAGATCGAGTACGACAAAGTCGACAAACTGCGTGGCCTCGAGGTCGCCATCGTCACGACTGCGCGCGACGACGATCAGGGGTATGCGTTGCTGAAGCGCCTGGGAATGCCATTCCGTGATTAGTCAGTGCCAGGAACGTCGCCACGTTCACCAGCCTGAGCAGGCAGTAAGGAGTCCCCATTGGCGAAGACATCGCTGATCGTCAAAGCGCAGCGCACGCCCAAATTTGCCGTGCGTGGGTACAATCGTTGTCGGGTCTGTGGTCGATCGCGCGCCTACATGCGGAAGTTTGGCATGTGTCGCATCTGCTTCCGCGAGCACGCACTCCGCGGACTGATTCCTGGCGTGACCAAGTCGAGCTGGTGACGCTGGGATGTTCGCTGGTAGCCTCTGGAGATCGATGGAGGAATGCTGTGAGCGTGAATGATCCGATTGCAGATATGCTGACGCGCATCCGCAACGCGTGCATGGCGCGGCACGCGACGGTGCCCATCCCGTCTTCCAAAATGAAGGTCGCGATTGCGCAGATTCTCAAGAGCGAGGGTTTCATCCACGACTTTGAGGTGCAACCCGGCACGCCGCGCGATACGATCGTCATTCGACTGAAATACACCCCCGACCGCCAGCCGGTGATCACGGGGCTGAAGCGCGTGAGTAAGCCAGGCCTGCGGGTGTACTCGGGTCGGGCAGAGATCCCCCGGGTTCGTGGCGGTCTGGGCCTGAGCATTCTCTCGACGCCCAAGGGCGTGATGGCTGGCCACGAGGCGTGGCAGGCACATGTGGGCGGCGAAGTTCTGTGTTACGTCTGGTGACGGGGAGGTAGCGATGTCGCGTATTGGACGCAAACCGATCCCCGTGCCGTCGGGCGTGGAGATCACGCTGTCACCGACGAATCATGCGGTGGTGAAGGGACCCAAGGGTACGCTGCAGCAGCAGCTACCCGCGGGCGTGACGATCGCCCAGTCGGCTGGTGTGGTCACGGTGACCCGGCCGGGTGACAGTAATCGGGAGCGCGCCCTGCATGGGCTGACGCGCAGCCTGCTCGCCAACATGGTCGAGGGGGTGACGCGCGGCTATGAGCGCGTGCTCGAGATCGCCGGCATCGGCTTCCGCGCTTCGCGCGAGGGCAGGAATGTCGTGCTGCAGGTGGGTTTCTCGCATCCCATTCGCGTGGTAGCACCCGACGGGATCGCATTCGAGGTGCGTGACCGGCGGAGCGCCAATGAGCCGCAGCAGCTCGTCATCCGTGGGATCGACAAGCAGCTCGTCGGCGAAGAAGCGGCCAAGCTGCGCGCACTGCGCCCGCCCGAGCCGTACAAGGGCTATGGTATCAAGTACCAGGGTGAGCGTGTCCGACGCAAGGCCGGCAAGACTGGCAAGACCAAGTAAGGCGGGAGGGGTGCCATGGCAAAGCGAACACCGCGTGAGTTGCGCATCCGCCGCCACCGGCGCGTGCGGCGACGGGTCTTCGGCGGCACCGGCCGCCCGCGGCTGAGCGTCTTCCGCAGCAGCGCGCATATCTATGCCCAGGTCATCGACGATGTCCTTGGCCGGACGCTGGCGGCGGCTTCGAGCATCGACAACAGCCTGGCGCCGGGCCTGGCTGGCAAGACGAAGACTGAGAAGGCCCAGGCGGTCGGATCTGCGATTGCGGATCGGGCGCGGGCTGCGGGCATCGAGCAGGTTGTCTTCGACCGTGGCGGGTTCCACTATCACGGTCGCGTCCGGGCGCTTGCCGATGCAGCGCGTGAGGGTGGGCTGAGCTTCTGATTGGAGGAGTGATGACGCGAACTTTCATCAACGCCAGTGAGCTCGAGCTCGAAGAGCGCGTTGTGCAGATCAATCGTGTCTCGAAGGTAGTCAAGGGCGGGCGCCGCTTCAGCTTCAGCACGGTGGTGGTGGTCGGCGACGGCAAGGGGCATGTCGGCGTCGGCATGGGCAAGGCGACCGAGGTTCCCGAGGCGATCCGTAAGGGCGCCGAGGCGGCGCGCAAGAATTTGATCGCGGTGCCGCTGGTCGGTACGACGATCGCCCACGACGTTCAGACCAGCTATGCGTCGTCGAAGGTGCGTCTGCTGCCAGCAGCCCCGGGAACCGGTGTCATCGCCGGTCGCGGTGTGCGCCCGGTGGTCGAAGCGGCAGGCATTCGCGATCTGTTGTCGAAGCGCTACGGTAGCAACAACCCGATCAATGTGGTGAAGGCGACGTTTCTCGCGCTCAGCGCCCTGACGTCGCTGGCGGCACAGGCGCGTAGCCGTGGCATGACGACCCACGAGCTCAATCAGCGGCGGGTGCGACGGGAGCCTGCCGCGCAGGAGGCGCAGTCATGACGAAGCTGCTCGTCACGTACACCAAGAGTACGATCGGATACAGCAAGACTCAGAAGGCTACCGTGCGGGCGCTCGGGCTGCGTAAGCTGCAGAGCCAGGTGCTCCATGACGATACGCCGGCGGTGCGCGGGATGGTGTTTCATGTGCGACACCTGGTGTCGGTCGCCGAGGTCGCCGACGACACGGTGCTGGCCCGTCGTGCGCCAGGCGTGCGGCCACGCGTGATTGCCGCCGCCCAGGAGGGAACCGATGAAACTGCATGATCTGAAGCCGGCCGTCGGTGCTCGCCGTGAACGCAAGCGCGTCGCCCGTGGCCCTGGCTCCGGCAAGGGCAAGACGGGCGGCAAGGGTATGATGGGCCAGAAGGCCCGCTCGGGGCCAAACCCCTACCGCACGTTCGAAGGTGGTCAGAACCGTATGGTTCGACGCATGCCCTACCTGCGCGGGTTCAAGAATCGCTGGCGCGTCGCCTATCAGGTGATCAACGTCGGCCAGCTCAACGAGCTCCCCGACGGCGAGACGGTCACGATCGAGCGGCTGATCGCGTCGGGTGAGGTCGAGGCGGCGCAGCCACTCAAGATTCTCGGTGAGGGCGAGCTCACGCGTCGCCTCACGGTGCACGCGCATAAGTTCAGCGCGAGCGCGCGCGCCAAGATCGAAGCTGCCGGCGGCGCGCTGGTCGAGGTACCGTGGGACGTTGCGCGGCGCAGCCGCAGCCGTGGCCCGAATCAGGCGATGCGCCCGCGCGCGTCGACTGGCGCCTGAGGGGAGTGACGCCCATGCTTCAGTCGGTTCTGAGCGCGTTGCAGCTGCCGGATCTCCGTCGGCGAATTGTGTTCACGCTGGGAATGCTGCTGCTGTTTCGTCTGATCGCGCACATTCCGGTGCCGAACATCGATCCTGCGGCGCTCGCGCAGCTGCGCGAGGCGCTGCAGACGAATCAGCTCGCCCAGTTGCTCAACATCTTCGCCGGCGGCGCACTGCAAAATCTGTCGGTCGCAGCGATGGGGGTGTATCCGTACATCACCGCGCAGATCATCATGCAGCTGCTGCAGCCAATCATCCCGGCGCTCGACGAGATGCGCAAAGAGGGTGATCAGGGCCGGATGAAGTTCAATCGCATCGTCTTCTATGCGACGGTGCCGATGGCATTCCTCCAGGCTTATGGCCAGACGTTGACGTTGGAGCGTAGCCTGGGTGCCGGTGCGAGCCTGTTTCTCACGCCATTCGACATTGTCAACAACTTTCTGCCGACATTTACCGTGCTGATCGTGCTGGTCGCCGGCTCGATGGTGCTGGTGTGGATGGGCGAGCAGATACAGACATATGGCATTGGCAATGGCGTTTCGATGATCATCTTCGCCGGAATTGTATCGGGCCTGCCATCTCTGATCATTCAGGCGTTCGAGAGCATCAACCTGGGCGGGCTCGAGAACGTTCTCGGTGTACTGTTGTTCCTGGTCATCGGGCTCGGGACATTGCTCGGCATCGTGCTGATGCATGAAGGCCAGCGTCGCATCCCGGTGCAATATGCCAAGCGCATGCGTGGCAACCGGGTCTATGGCGGGCAGAGCAGCCACATCCCGCTGAAGGTCAACATGGCCGGGATGATCCCATTGATCTTTGCGCAGAGCATCATCATCTTCCCCGGCACGATCGCCTCATACGCCTGCCCGACGCAGGTAGCCTCGGCGGGTGCCGGCTGGCTCGAGCAATTCGCCTGCTTCATCTACGCCACATTCAGTCCGTCGGTCCAGGGGAACGTACAGACGGTCGGCGGGCTGATCTATGCCTTGCTGTTGTTCGTGCTGGTCTACTTCTTCACGTATTTCTACACCAAAGTCATCTTCGACCAGCAGAACATCCCGGACTCGTTGCAGAAGAACGGCGGGTTCGTCCCCGGGTTTCGCCCCGGCAAGCAAACCGAGACATACCTCAATGCTGTCGTCAGCCGGATCACGCGCGTCGGTGCGCTCTTCCTCGGCGGTATCGCCGTCCTGCCATTCATCACCCAGGTCATCACCGGGTTTCCGATCGGGCTCGGTGCCACCGCGCTGCTGATCGTGGTCGGGGTCGCGGTCGATACCCTGCGCCAGATTGAGGCCCAGATGGTGATGCGCAACTACGAGGGGTTCATCAAGCGATGAACTGCGGCCCTGATCGAGATGCTCAATGACGAGCAGAGCGAGTGGCACTATGGATATCATCCTGCTCGGTGCGCCAGGTGCCGGGAAAGGGACGCAAGCCAAGGTTCTCGAGGAGCATACCGGGCTGGTGCATGTCGCAAGCGGCGATCTGTTCCGTGCGGCGTTGCGCCAGGGCACCGAGCTCGGCATGCTGGCCAAGTCGTACATGGATCGCGGAGCCCTGGTGCCCGACGAGGTGGTCATCAAAATGATCATCGAGCGGATCAGCCGACCGGATTGTGCCAATGGCGTGTTGTTCGACGGCTTCCCGCGCACGCGTGACCAGGCGCGTGCGCTCGAGCATGAACTGGCAGCCTATGGCCGGCGCATCGACGTGGTGATCTATCTGAAAGTGCCCGACGCCGTCTTGCTCCGCCGGATTGCAGGACGGCAAACTTGCAAAACCTGTGGTTCGACGTATAATATGTACTATTTTCCGTCGAAGCGTCTCGACGTCTGTGACGAGTGTGGTGGCCGGCTCTACCAGCGAAGCGACGACACGATGGAGACCGCACGCCACCGGCTCGAGGTGTACTTCGCGCAGACCATGCCGCTGATCGCTTACTTCCGCGAGCAGGGGTCGCTGCTCGAAATCGACGGCCAGCAGGAGATCTCGCTCGTGACGGGCGTGATGATCAAGGCATTGTCCGGTGTCGCGGCGCGACACCCATAATATCCAGGAGGGGTATGTCGAAGCGCAAAGACGTCATTGAGATGGAGGGGACGATCACGGAGCCGCTGCCGAACACGATGTTTCGCGTGCAACTCGAGAACGGTCATGAGGTGCTGGCGCACATCTCCGGGCGCATGCGGATGAACAACATCCGCATTCTCAAGGGCGACCGGGTGCTGGTCGAGCTTTCGCCTTACGACCTGACGCGTGGCCGGATCACGTACCGCTACAAGTGACGTCGCTCGCCGACATGAGCGTACCGCCACTGGTGAGGGTGTCCGGTGGCGTGCGTGGTCGTGAATATGCTGCATTGGAAGTCATCGCACGTACGGTAGGAGGGGATCATGAAAGTCCAGGCGTCGGTCAAACCACGCTGCGAATATTGCCGAGTGATCCGACGGAAGGGTGTCATTCGGGTGATCTGCAGCCGACAGCCAGAGCACAAGCAGCGGCAGGGATAGGAGAGCTACACCATGGCACGTATCGCCGGGGTCGATATCCCGCGGGGCAAAAAAGTTGAGATCGCGATCACCTACATCTACGGGATCGGACGCTCGAACGGGATGAAAGTCCTCGAGCGGGCGCATGTTGATCCTGCCAGGCGCGTACGCGACCTGAGCGAGGATGAGGTCGGGCGTATCCGCGAGATCGTCGAGCGTGAGTACCGCGTCGAAGGTGATCTTCGCCGCGAGATTCAGATGAACATCAAGCGCTTGATGGACATCGGCTGTTATCGCGGCCTGCGCCATCGCAAGGGCATGCCAGTCCGTGGCCAGCGGACGCGCACCAACTCACGCACGCGTCGCGGGCGCCGCAGCCAGGCAATCGGTATCAAGAAGAAAGTCAAGAAGTAATCACGGCCTCGACGCGAGTCGATGGTAGGGGGAACGCATGGCAAAGCAACCAGCCAAGGGCGGTGCAGCGGCGGGCAAGCGTCAGCGCGGCAAGCGTCGCGAGCGCAAGAATGTGCCACGTGGTCAGGCGCATGTCCAGAGCACCTTCAACAATACGATCGTCACGATCACCGATCCGGCCGGCAATGTCGTGTGCTGGTCGAGCGCCGGACAGAACGGCTTCAAGGGCTCGCGCAAGAGCACGCCATATGCTGCGCAGATCGCCTCGGAGATCGCCGCACGCAAGGCGCTCGAGAATGGCATGCGCACGATTGATGTGTTCGTCAAGGGGCCCGGCTCGGGCCGCGAGGCAGCCGTTCGCTCGCTCCAGTCGGCCGGGCTGCAGGTCACCTCGATCACCGACGTGACGCCGATTCCGCACAATGGCTGTCGTCCGCCGAAGCGCCGACGCGTGTAACTGAGGAGATCCTGTTCGATGGCTCGATATAGGGGACCTGTCGCAAAGATCAGTCGACGTCTCGATCTGGCGATCACCGAGAAGGCTGCCAGGGTGATGGCGCGGCGCAAATTCCCGCCCGGCCAGCACGGCCCCACCGCACGGCGCCGCCAGATCTCGGATTATGGCACACAGCTGCAGGAAAAGCAGAAGGCGCGTCACATGTACGGCGTGCTGGAGCGCCAGTTCCGCCGGCTATTCGAGAAGGCGCAGCGCCAGTCGGGCGAGACTGGCTCGTACATGTTCAGCCTGCTCGAGCGCCGCCTCGATAATGTGGTCTATCGGCTGGGCTTGGCGCAGACCCGCCGCCAGGCGCGGCAGTTGGTCACCCACGGCCACGTGACGGTCAATGGCCGCAAGACCAATATTCCGTCGTATACCGTTCAGGTTGGCGAGAAGATTGCCGTTCGGCCCGAGAGCCGACGCCGTGATTACTTCCGCAATCTGGTCGATGGCGGTGAGCTCAATGGACGACGCGTGCCTGACTGGCTGCGCCTGGATCCGCCGGCCCTCGCTGGTGAGATTGTCGCCATGCCGAGCCGCGACGATGCTGAACAGGGGATCAACGCACAGCTGATCGTCGAGTTCTACAGCCGTTGATTCTGCGACTGTTTCGCTGCCAGGGAGAGGCCACCACATCGGTGGTGGCAGGTACCTGGCTTGATCGTGTGCCAAGGAGGCGACCATGCTCGAAATCGCCATGCCGAAGATAGAGGTTGTTCAAGCTGCCGAGAACTATGGTCGCTTCAAGATCGAGCCGCTCGATCCTGGATATGGCCACACGCTGGGCAATGCGCTGCGGCGTGTGCTGATCTCGTCGATCCCTGGTTCCGCCGTAACCAAGATCAAGCTCGAGGGTATCTACCATGAGTTCTCGACGGTGCGCGGGATCCGTGAGGATGTCACCGAGATCGTCCTGAATGTCAAGGGCATCCGGTTGCGTTCGTGGGCGGATCGGCCAGTGAAGATTCAGTTGCTCAAGCGCGGTGCCGGCGTGGTGCGTGCCGGCGACATCGAGACGCCGAGTAACGTGCAGATCGTCAACCCCAATCACTATCTCTGCACGATCGACGGTGAAGATGCTGTGCTTGAGATGGACCTGACGGTCGAGCGCAACAAGGGATATCTGCCGGCTGATCAACGTGATCCGACGATCATCGGTGAGATACCCGTCGACGCGATCTTCACTCCGGTGCCACGTGTGAACTATGTCGTCGAGAACACACGGGTTGGTCAGGCGACTGACCACGATCGCCTGTTGATCGAGATCTGGACTGATGGTACGATCAAAGCCGGTGATGCGTTGAGCCATGCTGCCAAGGTGCTGGTGCAGTATTGCCAGACGGTCGCCGATTTCAACCAACTGATCAATCCACCCCAGCCACCCGCTGCGCCGGGGCCGCTGGTCATCCCGCGGGAAGTGTACGAATTGTCGCTGGATGAGCTGAAATTGGGCACACGTACGTACAATGCGCTCAAGCGCGCCGAGATCACCAAGGTTGGCCAACTCCTCGAAATGGAGGAGGGAGCGCTCCAGAAGGTACGGCACGTCGGTGACAAGGGGATTGCCGAGATCCGCGAGCGCTTGCTGGCACACAATTTCATTCCGCGCTTCTGAAGCGCGCCTGCACCATCGGGCACGTCTCGTGCCGAGTGAGTCTGTGGAGTGAACACGTCATCATGAGACATCGAAAGACCGGATTCAAGCTCGGGCGCGACAAGGAACAGCGTGATGCGCTGATTCGCGGCCTGATGATCGCAGTGATTGAACATGGCCGGATCAAGACGACCATCGCCAAGGCGCGGGCGGTTCAGCCCGAGCTCGAGCAGTTGATCACGTTGGCGCGGCAAGACACGCCGCACGCCCGGCGTATGGCGCTGTCGAAGTTGGCGAGCAAGACGGCGATGCGGCAGTTGTTTGCGCGTGTGCCGGGTTCGTACGCCGACCGCCCAGGCGGGTATAGCCGCATCACCAAACTCGGCCCGCGTCTGGGCGACGGCGCCGAGATGGTGGTCATCGAGCTGGTCTGATTTTCATGCGTACGGTTGCCTTGCGCCTGGCATACGACGGCGGCGATTTCGTTGGATCGCAATGGCAGACGAATGGCCGTTCGGTGCAGGGTGAGCTCGAGGGCGCCTGGCAGCAACTGACGGGCATGCGCGAGCGGATGATGCTGGCCGGGCGCACGGATGCCGGCGTGCATGCGTGTGGCCAAGTCGCCAGCATCCGGAGCGCGACCCGGCTGTCGTGTCATGAGCTGGTGCGTGGGCTCAACGGCATCTTGCCCGATGATGTGGCGATCTACGAGGCGTGGCCAGTCGATGAGGGGTTTCATGCCCGGCATACGGCCATTCGTCGCGTGTACCGCTATATGGTCGATGCTGGCGTCGCACCGTCGCCGTTGCTGCGACGCAATGCGCTGCACATCAGCGCGCCGCTCGACATCGAGGCGATGACCGGGGCTGCGCAGGGATTGCTGGGGATGCACGACTTTGCCGTGTTTGCCGACTCGCCCGCTGAGGGGAGTACCGTGCGGCGGGTCGATCGGGTGAGTTGGTCGCGCGACGAATGGTGGAACCATTCCGTGGTGGTGTTCGAGATCGCCGCGAATGCGTTTCTGCGGCATATGGTACGCAATATCGTGGGAACATTATTGCTCGTCGGTCAGCACCGGATCGATGCGGCGCGGTTCGCGGCGCTGTTCGCCGGCCAGGCACCACGGCATGTCGTGCGGCTCGCGCCAGCGCACGGCCTGTGCCTGATGATGGTAGAATATCCACACGGTGGTCGCGCTGCGGCTGAAGCGTCTGTCGCTGCGAGAGAAGACACAAGAGGATGGGAATGAAGACCTATTCACAGCGGGCGTCGGAGGTCCAGCGCGACTGGCTGGTGGTCGATGCGTCGGCTCAGACGCTGGGCCGTCTGGCGACACAGATTGCCGTGCTGCTGCGCGGCAAGCACAAGCCGACGTTCAGCCCCAATCTTGATGGTGGCGATTTCGTCGTTGTGGTCAATGCCGAGCAGGTGCGGCTGACCGGGCGGAAGCCGGACCAGAAGATGTACTATCGTCACTCGTCGTATCCCGGCGGATTCAAGGCGGTGCCGTATCGCCGGATGCTGGCCTCGCACCCCGAGCGCATTCTGCGCTTCGCCGTCAAGGGGATGTTGCCGAAGACGCGCCTGGGGCGCCAGCAACTGGCGAAGTTGAAGGTCTATGCCGGGCCGCGCCATCCGCACGCGGCGCAGCAACCGAAGGCGTTTGTACCGCGAGTGAATGGCTAGGATGGAACCGATATGACCGAGAAGCGCTATTACCAGGGGACAGGGCGGCGGAAGACGGCGGTCGCACGCGTACGGCTCATTCCGGGCCGCGGTGAGATGGTCGTGAACAATCGGACGGTGCGTGAGTACTTTGGCTCGGTGGATCTGTTCACGCGCGAGCTGGCACGCCCATTCGAACTGACGGGCACGACGGGGACCTACAATGTGCTGGTGCGCGTGCGTGGTGGTGGCGTGGCCGGGCAGGCGATGGCGGTGCGCCATGGGATCGCCCGTGCCCTGCTCGATGTGGATCCGGGGTTGCGGGCTTCATTGAAGCCTGCCGGGCTGCTGACGCGCGACCCACGTGTGAAAGAGCGCAAGAAGGCGGGGCTCAAACGTGCCCGCAAGGCGCCTCAGTACACCAAGCGCTGAGCTGGAACCCCGTGCTGTGGAGTTTCGCACACGACCGACCGGCACACTGTCGGCCGGTCGTGTGATTCTGGCGACCCCGCTGGCGGGTCGCAGCGGCGCGCTGCGCGGTGATGGCCGGGGCTGGTACGCGCTCGTGGCGGCCGCCGGTGTCGCTGCGCCGTGCCGGCAACGACGGCGCCACAGGGCGCTGGCGCTGCGATGCCCCGCACGGCTCGGCGTGGCCCGGCGCGCCCCGGCCGGCCTCCCGCGGGGCGGGGGCGCACGGAACCCGCCCGCCACGCCCGCTCGGGCCGCTGAATCACGCGTGTGGCGCCGATGATGCCACGAGCCGCCCACCCGATTGGTCGCGACGGGCAGACCAGCCGCCCTGCCCGGACGCGCCTGCCGGCCTATCGCGCTCGCGCACAGGATCAGGGCGCACGCTCGGTGATGTGACCGCGCAGGGCGTTGAGGTGTCCCGCACCGCCCACCACCAGCGTGCCCGGCACGTGCTGGCGACCGTGCGGTCCCTGCAGCGCAAATGGCCGCCCGTCGAGTTGCTCGATGCGGCCGCCAGCGGCCGCCAGAATGGCGAAACCGGCAGCGACGTCCCAGAGCGAGACGTGGTCGATCAGGGCGGCGACGGCGCTGCCACGGGCGACATAGCAGAGCGCAGTCGCCGTCGCGCCGAGCGCCCGGGCTTTGCCAGGAAACGTGCTCGCGAACGACTGATGCATGTTCGAGGGTACGCACATCCAGTCGTCGGGCTGCCAGGGCGTACTGCGCGACACCTGAATCGGCACATCGCCACGCCATGCGCCGTACGCCGGCCCACCCCAGTAGGTGTCGCCGAGCAGCGGCACATGAATCATGCCGAAGTGCGCCTCGCCGTGGTGCAGCAGCCCGAGTGAGATGGCCCACAGCGGCAGGCCGGCGATGAATGCGGCGGTGCCATCGAGCGGATCGAGCGCCCAGACGCGCGCGGCATCCAGCCTGCGTTCGGTCGATTCCTCGCCGAGAATGCCATAGGTGGCAAAGCGTGCGCTCAGCTGGCCGACGAGACGCTGCTCGATCGCAAGGTCTGCCTCGGTCACCGGCGAGCGATCGGCTTTGCGCTGAGGGGTCACCCGGTTGAACCACGTGAGCGCGAGGCGGCCAGCATCGCTCAGCCACTCGTGCAGGACAGCGATATCATGATCGTCGAGCAATCGCTCCATGGGGCTCCTGTTCTCCGCACAGCGGCGGTTCGGCGGGGCACGGTCAGCCGCGTGATGCCGGTTGCTCCCCGATGCGCACGGTCAGCCGTGAGCGCGGCCGGCGTCTGGCATGCCAGCACCTCATGGCACGACCGCACCGATGGCATCGCGGCTGCGCGAAACGCCATAGTAGTCGTGCGTAATCGGGTGCGGCGCACCAGTCACCACGGTGGCCAGTTCGCGCTGCGCGTCATCGAGCGGGCTGGTGTCGAATGTCGGCATGGCGCGCGGCGCCAGCGTCACTGCCGGGCTGTCGCCCGACGGATGGTAGTCAGCATCACCGATAAACCACTGCATCGGCGCGGCGGCGTTGATCTGATTATCGGCGAGCAACTGTGCTTCGTTACACGTCGCATCACCACAGCGATCCGCCGCGACATCGAGCGTGAATTCAGCGCCGCCAGTCGCGATGATGTTGCCCTGGACCACCAGCCCCTCATCGAAGCGCGCCGGCCGTGGTCCGCTCCAGTCGGATTCGGGATCGCGTGGCGCATCGACGCGGAACAGGCGGATGGGGCTGATCGTGTCGGGGTTGACGATCAGGTTGTTGAGCACGAACACGTTGCGATTCGGGACGAACTCGCCGTGATCGGCGCGTGTCCAGCCCCAGGCGCCGGCAGCGAGCGCATCGCGACATCCGCGCGCCGGGTCGGGCTGCTCGTCGCTGGGCTCACCGACGGCGCAGTCCCGCACGCCCGGCGCCAGTTCCAGCAACTGGTTGCGATTCTCATCGTTGCCGGCGCGCACGATCGTGTTGTAGGCGAACAGAATGTTGAAACCACCGTTGACTCCCAGGCCCGCGCCGCGCACGTCATGGATGATGTTGTTCGCCACCACGATGTGATAGGCCTCGTACTGCAGGAACGGTGCGACGAGGAACGGCATCGTCGTTCCCTGGCCGGCAAGAATGCCGCCGGTGCCGCAATCTGATACCAGGTTTGCCTCGATCAGGATGTCGGCGGAGCCTCCCTTGGCGTACAGACACCAGTCGCGCGCATGATGAATGACGTTCCTGACCCACCAGCCATGGCGGACACCCACCGCATCGATGGCATTATCGCCGCCACCTGATATCTCGCTGTCTTCGATGTAGATATGCTCCGACTGATTCAGCTTGACCGTCTCGGTCTGGCTGTAGTCGTCTTCGCTGAAAAACCCGCTGATGCGCATGTTCCGCAGCAATACATGCCGGCAGCGCTCACATTGAAATCCATCGCCCGTCGATCCGTCGACTGGTACATCGTCCCAGGTACGGTCGAGCCGGATATCAAAGTCGGTCAGATACACGTAATCGGCCTGGAAGATGGTGATATTTGCGCGATTACACCCCTCGACGTCGCTGTGAAACACGATCCGGGCACGACGATCAGGGTCGGCCGATGTAATCAGCAGCGGAGTCGCAGGCGTCGCGCCACTCCGCTGCTCGGCAGTCTCGCGGTCGAGGTATGCGCCGCAATACTCACCGGGCTCGAGCAGGATGCGATAGGCGTGGCGGCGCATATCGCCAGCATCATGCTCGACTGCGCGCCAGGCGCGCTGGATGCTGCGAAACGGCCGTGCTGCCGAGCCGGCATCGGCGCCCTCCTGCGCATCATCGCCGGCGGGAGACACGACGATGTCGACGTAGGCTGGATCGCCAACCGGATAGCTCGGCAGCCGCGCGCCGGCCGGGGTCTGCGGCGCGTCCGGCCGTACCAGCGTCGTCGGCGCGCTGGTCGGCGCGTTGCCGGCAGTGGCGCTCGGCCGGATCGATGACGGGGGTTCAGCGGGGCGCGCCGCGGGCGGTGTCCCACACTGTGCGACGAGGTGTGCCGCCAGCACAGCCAGCGCGAGCAGCATTGGACGGCGTGGCAGGTGCATCACGACTCCTCATGTTCAGGCATGCCGCCAGATCCGGAACGATGGCGGGCATGTGCTCCACCGCGGGCTCCGGGCGTTCGGCCGCCACAGCGGCGATGCCGGTGGAACCGCTGCGGCGGCCGCTGCTGGTGCCCGGGCACAGCGCTCGAGACGCGCCGCCAGCACGGGCACTCCGGGCGGTTTTTGGCAGCCACGTCATGGACTCCCCGATGGCAGGATGTCACATTCGGCGGCGCGGCAGGGACGCTGCCCCGGTGCGCCAGCCGTACCGCACGACGCGGCGCGTCACTGCTCAGCGGCGCAGGATCGGGATGAACATCGACGGAGACAGCGTCGGCGCCGGCGTCGGCGTGACCGGCGCGGGGGTACCCGCAACCAGCGCTCCGACCGCATCGCTGGTGCGCAGCGTGCCGTTGAAATCGGTATGGACGACGGTGACCAGGGTGTCGGCCAGGATCGTCAGTTGCTCGCTGCTCAGCCCGGTCGTCGCGAATGTCGGCAGCGCCACCGTGCCGCTGGTGGCCGGACTGCCGGCCGTGGGGCGATAATCGCCACCGGCGAATCCGACGAACCGCGGCTCGGCCGTGTTGACCCGATTCTGGCTGCTGATCAGGCTGGCAGAACACGTCGGATGACTGCTGCCGCAACCGCCGCTGCCGTCCGGTAGCTCCAGCGTATCGCTGCCGGTCCAGATGAGATTTCCCCGGACGACGACGCCATCATCGGAACGGACCGGATCGGGACCCGACCAACTTGCGCCCGGCGCGGCGCGTGGGCCATCGACGCGAAACAGCCGGACCGGCGAGACCGTCCCGCCCGGATTGACGATCAGGTTATTGACGAAGTAGACCTGCCGGTTGGGGATGCCCTCGCCGCCATCACCGCTCGCTGCAGGCCCCCAGGCGCCGGCAGTGACCATCGCCTGGCACTCGGGCGTGGTGGGCCCGTAGCAGTCGCGACCGCCAGGAGCCAGTTCGAGCAACTGATTCCGCAGATTCGGGCTCACGCCGGTGCGCACCAGCGTGTTGTATGCGAACAGGATGTTGAAGCCACCGTTCGCGCCCATCCCGGCACCCTGAGTGTCGTGGACGATGTTGTTGATGAACTTGATGTGATACGCCTCGTATTGAAGAAAGGGCTGCTCCATGAACGGCATGGTGGTGCCCTGACCGGCGAGCATGCCGCCGATCCGGCATTGCGAGACTTCATTGGCGGCGATGATGATGTCGGCCGAGCCGCCCTTGGCATACAGGCACCAGTCCCGGGCGTGATGGACGACATTGCGCACCCACCAGCCGCCCCGGACGGCTACGGCATCGATGACGTTATCGCCGGCACCGGCGAACTCATTATCCTCGAGATAGACCTGCGTCGACTGGTTCAGCTTGATCGTCTCGGTCTGGCCGATCTCGGCATCAGCAAAGTACAGTTCGACATGCATGCCGCGCAGCAGGAGATGATCGCAGCGTTCGCACTGGAACCCATCACCATGGCTCTCGGTGCTGGGGACGGTCCCGCCGGTACCGGCGCTGTTGACGCTGGTCAGGTCCAGGCGAATGTCAAAGTTGAGCAGATAGGCGTAGTGGAACCGATAGAGCGTGAGATTGGCGCGGCTCCCGGTGTCGAAGAAGACAATCTGCGCCCGATTGCTGGCATCTTGTGACTGGATGACGATCGGCGTGGTGCTGGTACCGAGACTCGGGTATGTCGTGCCGTTGATGTCGTGGTCGAGGTATGCGCCACGATACAGGCCCGGCGCGAGCAGGATGCGGTAGGCGCGCGTGCGGTAGTGGGCGCTGGTATGCTCGACCGCACGCCATGCCCGGGCGATGCTGCGGAACGGCCGGGCGGCACTGCCATCGCCGCCGGCGTCGTCGCCGCCCGGCGACGCGTAGATATCGGTGAAGGCGATCGTACCGATGCCGTAGCGCAACGTCGACGGATCGGCGGCGGTTGCCCGCGCAGGGGGCACGAACGCCAGGAGCGCCACGGCGATTCCGACGACGATCGCCACGAAGCCGACCGACCCCGATGACCTGGAACGGGACATGGTGCGACGCATCGCGGCACCTCACACGTTCAGCGCACGCTTCGATGGCATGCATTGTACGCAGGGCACGCGCGCGCTGTCAACCGATCGCGCGTGGGCGACGTGGGTCGGGCAGCAGTACGCGATGGAAGACGCCGGAGCGCAACCATCCATCGCTCCGAAGCCGGTACGCTGCGCACACCACGGCACGCAGCCCCGCGCCCCGGCACATCACGCTCACGCCCGGCGTGGCTGCGGGTGCTGCGGGGCGGCACGCGCGTGCCGCCCGGCCGCCCACAGACGCACCACGCCGCTCAGCACCAGCGATGCCGGTCGACGCCGATCGCCTCGCGCAGCGCGGTGAACCCATCGGCCCGCAATCGTACCGCCACCCCGTGAGCCAGCCGGGCCGGCAATCCCGGACCCTGGTAGATCAGGCCGGTGTAGCACTGCACCAGATGCGCACCGGCGCGGATGTGTCCATATGCTGATTCGGCATCATCGACGCCGCCGACGCCGATGATCGGCAAGCGACCTTCGGTCATCACCGCCAGCATGGCGATCGTCCGGCGGGCGCGTGCCAGCAACGGCCGGCCACTCAATCCGCCGGTATGACTCACCGGGGCGCTCAGACCATCACGGGCGAGCGTCGTGTTCGTCGCGATCAGCCCATCGATGCCGCTGTCGAGCGCGACCTCGACGACCTGCTGCAGCTGTGCATCACGCTCGTCGGGCGATACCTTCAGGAACAACGGAACACGGCGCGCCATGGCCTGCCGGCGTGCGACCAGCCCATCGAGCAGGGCGCGCAGCGCGGCACGTTCATGAAGCTGTCGTAACCCGGGAGTGTTCGGCGATGAGATGTTCACGGCGACATAATCTGCATCGCTGGCGAGCGCATCAAACGCGATGAGGTAATCGTCATGAGCGCGCTCGAGCGGCGTGTCGCGATTCTTGCCGATATTGACGCCGATGCGCAGCAGCGCGCCCACCCCGCGCCGCCGTGCGCGGTGGAGCACGCCGGCGACCGCGGCGGCGCCGACGCTATTGAACCCCAGCCGGTTGATCACCGCACCATCACGCGGGATGCGAAACATGCGCGGTCGCGGGTTCCCCGGCTGGGCACGTGGCGTGACGGTGCCGATCTCGACGTGACTGACGCCGAGCGCAGCGCAGGCATGCAGCAGGCGCGCCTGCTTGTCGAATCCGGCGGCGATGCCGAAGGGATGCGCGAACCTGATGCCGGCCACATCGATCGACAGCAGCGGATCGACTGCGCTGCCGGTGCCCATCAGCCGGCGCAGCCACGCCGGTGGGCAAGCGGCGAGCCCGACGCCAACCAGATCATGGGCCCGTTCGGCGTCGATGCGAAACATGATCGGTTTGATGAGACGATAGAGCGTGTCGAGTGGCGCGATCATGTCAACTCCTTGAGGTCGATGCCGATCCCGGCGATGCATGGCAGATGGGATCCGCGGCGCGTGGCGACGCGACACACGCCGCATGCGCCGCTGCCACAGACCATGGGCCGGTCGAGCAGCCACAGCGCGAACGCGTGGCTCCAGCGTGGCCGGGCGCGCAGGATGGCATCGCTGATTGCGGCGTCGGGATCGCCGTGCGTGGCCAGCACGATACCATCGGCCCAGCGCAGGAGCTCGTCGCTCCATGCACGATCGGCGAAGCGCTGCGCGAGGCTGTCCGGATAGTGCTGCACCTCGACATCGGCAGGCAGCAAGAACCCCGGCAGCGTGAGTCCGGCGAGCACCAGCGTCACGGCGTCGTGGGTCACCCGCTCACGTGCCAGCGCCAGCATCGGCGCCAGCAACCGGGATTCGTCGACCAGCAGCGCCAGCCGCCCGGTCGCCGGCGTCACCGCGCGCCCGAGCGGGCCGAGCGCGGCGAGCACGGCGCCCGGCTGACGGCGCGCCAGCCAGGCCATGCCGGGATCGTCGGTATCGAACAACAGCGCCAGTTGCCCCAGCGCCGGCTGGGTCGCCGCCACGAACAGCGCACGCGGCAGCAGCCGCGACCAGTCGCCAGGTTCGTCGCAGCGCAGCAGCAGATATTGCCCCGCGCGCATGCCACGCGCCAGCAGCGGCTCGGACACCACCAGCCAGCACCGTGCGTCGGGCAGCGGGCGGGCCTCGATGACGGTGAGCGTCAGCGGGCGGGCCATCAGTCAATCCCCGTTCCGCGCCCATGACGCCAGACGACCCGGCCGGCGCAGAGGGTCAGCACAGCCCGGCCGCGCAGCGACTGGCCGCGCAGTGGCGAGTGACGCCCGAGCGAGGAGAACTGCTGCGGATCGACGATCCAGTGCTGGTCGAGGTCGATTGCCACCAGATCGGCAGGCTCGCCGGGTTGCAGCCGCGGCGCCGGGCGTCCGAGCATGCGCGCCGGGCCGTCGATGAAGCATCGCAGCATGCCGGCCAGCGTGAGCCGGCCGGCGTGCACCAGCGACAGCGCGGTAGCCAGGCTGGTCTCGAGGCTGCTGATGCCCGGCGGCACCAGACGGTACTCCCGTTCGCTGGCCGCACTGGTGCGCGGCGAATGGTCGCTCACCAGCAGGTCGATGGTCCCATCGGCGAGCGCCGCCACGACTGCGGCCACATCCTCGGGTGTGCGCAGCGGCGGTGTGATGCGCGTCGACGCGTCATATGGCGGCAGCCGCGTCGGATCCAGGCCGGATTCCGGCCGGGCTCCCAGCGATCCGAGCACCCAGCGGTCGTCGAGCCGCGCGTGATGCGGCGTCGTCGCGGCGCTGAACGGCACGCCGCGCTCGCGGGCCGCACGCAGCAGCGCCACGCCGCGCGCGGTGCTGATGATGCCAAGCTGCACGCGGGCACCGGTGTACGCCGCCAGCGCCAGGTCGCGCGCGACGGCGATCTCCTCGGCGCAATCGGGCGCCCCGGGCAGCCCGAGGCGGTGGGCGATCACGCCGTCGTGCATCGCCCAGCCACGCATCAGTCGTGGCTCAAGTGCCGTCAGGCACACCGGGCGATCGAGCATCGTGGCATACAGCAGCGCATTGCGCAGCAACGCCGGATCGCCCAGCGGCCGGTCTCCATCGCTGAACGCCACGCAGCCGGCCTCGGCCAGCGCCGCCAGTTCGCCGAGCTGTGTCCCGGCGCCGCCGACCGTGAGTGCGCCGAGCGGCTCGATGCGAATCAGGCGCGCGCGCGCGGCGATCTGGCGCACATGCTCGATGGCCGCCGGCGTGTCTGCCGCCGGATGGGTATCCGGCATCGCGCAGACAGTGGTGAACCCGCCCGCCGCCGCAGCCTGGGACGCGCTGGCGATCGTTTCGGCGGCGTCGTCGCCGGGCTCGCGCAGATGCGCGTGCAGATCGATCAGCCCGGGCGCGATCAGGCATCCGGTCACATCGATGCGCGGCACCGCATCGAGACGCGCCAGCGCCGCATCGTCCAGCCAGTCGGCAATCCGGCCGTCCTCGATCAGCAGATGCGCCGGATGCCGTGTATCCCGTGCGGTGTCGATCACCGTGCCACCGGTGAGCACCAGACGCTGCGGTGTCGTACTCATGCTTCCCCCGCGAGGTGATACAGCAGCGCCATGCGGACTGCCACGCCATTGGCGACCTGGGCCTCGATCACCGATTGGGCGGTCGTCGCTACCTCGGGCGTGATCTCGACGCCGGCATTCATCGGCCCGGGATGCATCACGATCGCATGCGGTGCAGCCCGGGCCAGCCGCTCGGCGGTGATCGCATACCGGCGGCGGTACTCGCCGAGCGACGGCAGGAGCCCGGCGTCCTGCCGCTCTTGCTGGAGCCGGAGCGCCATGACGACATCGGCCCCGGCGATGGCCCGGTCGAGGTCGGTCGTCACTGTCACGGTGGGCCAGATCGCGCGCCAGAAGGCCGCCGGGCCGAGCAGGGTGGCGGGCGCTACCAGCGTCACTCTGGCGCCCATCGCCGTCAGCCCCCACAGGTTGGAGCGGACGACCCGGCTGTGGGTCACGTCGCCGACGATGACGACGTGCAGCCCGGCGATCGTGCCGAACCGGGCCTGGATGGTGAAGAGATCGAGCAAGGCCTGCGACGGGTGTGCATGACGGCCGTCACCGGCATTGATCACCGATCCGCCGAATGCCTGCGCCACAAGGTGTGGAACTCCCGCCTCCGCATGGCGAATGACGATCACATCGGCGCCGAGCGCCTCGATGGTGCGCACCGTGTCGATGAGCGACTCGCCCTTCTCGACGCTGCTGCCGCGGGCGCTGAAATTGATCACCGCAGCCGAGAGTGCGCGGGCGGCCACCTCGAACGAAATCCGTGTGCGCGTGCTGTCCTCGAAGAACATGTTCACCACGGTGCGGCCACGCAACGCGGGCACCTGCTTGATCAGCCGGCCAAGCACTTCCTGCATGCTGCGCGCCGTCTCGAGGATAGCGCTGATCTCGCCGGCATCGACGTCGTCCAGATCGAGCACGTGACGGCGTCTGGTCGGATTGCTCATCTCATGCCTCACCACGGACCAGGATGACACGATCCTCGGTCTGGTCGACTTCGGTCAACAGCGTCTCGATGCGTTCATCGCGCGCCGTCGGGATGATGCGCCCGACGTAGTCGGCGTGGATCGGCAGCTCGCGATGCCCGCGATCGATCAGGACGGCGAGCTGGACACGTGCCGGACGGCCGATGTCGCTCAGCGCATCAAGGGCTGCCCGGGCCGTGCGCCCGGTGTACAGCACGTCGTCGACCAGGATCACCGTGCGGTCGGTGATGTCGATGGGAATGCTGGTGGCGTGGACGATCGGAGCCGGCCCACGGAGGCTCAGGTCGTCCCGGTAGAGCGTGATGTCGAGCACCCCGACGGCGATGCTGCCGCGCTCGATCTCGTGGAGTGCGGCGGCGATCCGGTGTGCCAGCGGAAGGCCGCGCCGCCGGATTCCCACGAGCACCAGCCCGCCGATGCCCGCGTTGCGCTCGACGATCTGGTGCGCGATGCGGGTCATTGCACGCCGGATGTCCTCACGATCGAGTAGTTGCCTCGTGTTCATGCGGCTCCTCCTGGTCACACGAACGACCCACGGCGCAGCCGCGGGCCGGAAGGAGATCGGGGTCTCCGTGTCTCAAGAGCGTGTCGAATCGGGGCGACGACCGGGGCGCCTGGGCGAATCGTAGCACGATGCGGGGGCTCCGTCAACCATCCACCCGATCTGCGGCAGAGCTTCAGGAACGCTGACGGAGCTCTACGCGACTCTGGGGCTGGATCGATGCCGTCGCTCTCGTTCCTGCGCCGGCGGTGTCGTGTATCACTTGACATTACAGAACGGTATGGTATTGTTTGGCAGAGAGCCATCCAGGCAAGCAAAGGGTTCACGCCATGCCTGCGGAACAACTGTCCGATCCACCTGCCGGCGAGCGCCTTCCCGGGCGCCCGCGCAAGCCAGCGACGGACCGTCGTATTCTCGATGCGACCCTGCGGCTGATGGCAGAGCACGGCTACGCCCGCATGTCGATGGATCATGTCGCCGTGCTCGCCGGCGTCAGCAAGCCGACCATTTACCGTCGCTACCCTGGCAAGATCCAGCTTGCGATGGCCGCCATCGTCGCCTACTGTGCCGACACACCGGCATGCGAGACGGGCGACACGCGTACTGATCTGTTGGGTCAGCTCAATCAGCTGCGTCACGCACTCGACCGACCGAACGGCATGGGCATGGTCGGCACCGTTCTCTCCGAGGAGCGCGAGACGCCGAGGCTGCTGGCCAGCTTCCGCGAGCATCTCGTCGCGCCACGACGGGCGGCGCTGCGCGGCATCCTGGAGCGCGCGCGCGACCGGGGTGAGCTGCGGCCTGATGCCGACCTCGCCATCGCGGCGACGCTGCTGGCCGGCGCCTACTACGCCCACTACCTGGGCGGGGCGCCGTTTCCCGATGACTGGAGCGACCGCGTCGTCGAGAGCGTCCTGCGCAGCATCCTGCGGCAGCCGCATGAGTCCACCCTGGAGAGAGGAGCATTCTGATGAACGTCTTCGACACCATTCGCACGGCGCTGGCTGTGCGGCAGTTCGACCCACGGCCTGTTCCGCCCGAGGTTGTGCGCCAGATCGTCGATGCGGCCCGCCTGACGGGCAGCAGCAGAAACCTTCAGCCCTGGCATTTTGTGGTCATCGATGATCCGGCGACGCTCCACCAGCTTGGCGCGCTGGCGCGCACCGGCCCATACATCGCGCAGGCGCCGCTGGCGGTGGTTGTGCTGATCGAACGCACCGAGTACGCGATCTCCGACGCCAGCCGCGCCATTCAGTCGATGGTGCTCGCCGCCTGGGATGCCGGCGTCGCCTCGAACTGGGTGGGCTGGATCGGTTTCGGCGGGATTGACGGTGCGCGGCCGCTGCTCGGCATTCCCGACAGCTATGATGTGCTGGCGATTGTGCCATTCGGCTACCCGCTGACGGCGGTCGGCGCGGGCAAAAAGCAGCGGAAGCCACAGGACGAGGTGGTCTCGTATGGGCGGTTTGGCCAGCCGTTTGGCCAATCGTAGGGTGCCGATCGTGCCGCGCGCCGGCGCATCCATCGGTGGGGAGCGGCGACCGTCGGGCAGATCATGCGCGCAGGGCGGTCGGCGCACCGTGCCGCCAGATACGCTGGCGGCACGGTGCGCCGGGCCGATGTGTGCAGGACGCCGCTCAGAACAGATAGCCGTTCTGTGGCTCCAGGCGTGGCGGCAGGTCAGCCTCACCGAGGAGTGCCAGCAGGTCGCGCTCGATCTCGCGGCACGCCGCCGACAGCGGCACGTCGGTGATGCGGTTCTCGAATGGCTCCTCATTCACCGCGCCGGTGCGCTCGATCGTCGTGAACAGCAGGGCGATCACGCCGGCGAGCGGGATCACCAGCCAGTCCACCCCATCCGCCGCCAGGGTCTTGATCAGGAAGCAAGGCGTCACGATGATGAAGATGCGCACGAATACGCGGGTGAAGTAGTCGTACTGCCGCGGCACGGGGATGTGCTTGAGCCGCTCGCAGATCGCCTGCTGCATCGCGAGTGCGGCGAGCTGGCCTTCCAGCTGAAAGGCATCGAAACCCTGGAGTATGCCGCGCGCCATGGCATCGTAGATGGTTTGTCCCTGGCGCTTCATCAGGAACAGGGGCCTGTTCGGCTGGCCGCGCATGAGCTCAATGTCTGCCTGCGGGAGCAGGCGCTCGACGTCGTGCCATGCATCCTGGCCGCGCAAGTGCAGGCGCAGAGCATGAGCCCAGGCGATCTGACGATAGGGCATGCCGCGCTTGAACGCCTCGGCCGCTGCTTCCTGATACTGTGGTGTATGGCGGTGCGAGTCGGTGAACGTGACGGCCAGCCGGCCCAGCACGCGGCTGGCGGCGCTGATTGCGGCCCATGACTGCGCGGCTTCGCTCCAGCGGGCGAATGACGTATTGGCGCGCAGCGCCAGCAGGATCGAGAGGGCTGTACCCAGCAGCCCGAGCGGTGCGAATGAGAGCGCCAGCACGCTCCATCCGAGTACGCTGGTCGCGAGATAGACTGCCGTCGCAGCCACGAGTGCGATGACGATCTCCCGCCAGACGTACCGGATGACGTTGCGCGG
>JAGWYG010000112.1 GCA_018969485.1 Chloroflexota bacterium | reverse complement strand
CGCCGCCCCGGCTGGCAGGCTGCGACTCAGTGCAGCAGGCTCGCCATCTCGAGCTCGCCTGCATCGCGCGATGGCTGAAGCGCCGCGGCTGGCAGCATTGCGGCCCACAGCCGCTGCAATGCCATGATGTGCGCACAGGTATGATGCAGCCGGAAACTGGTGCAACTGCATGCCCATTGATCATCGCCGAGCGTGATCATGTGGTCGTTGTTGCTGCCGCGGAACCGCACGCGCAGGCTATGCAGCCGGATACGCTCGCGCTCATGGACATAATGACGACTCTTCTCGATCATGCCGATCAGGTCCGACTGCATCGTCAAGGGCACCTCGGCGCGTGCGGCAGCATCGAGGCTCGGCGCAACGATGCGCTGGAACGCCATCACGTGCGCGCAGGTGGTGTGCAGGCGAAACGCGGCGCAATCGCAGGTCCAGCGGCCGAGATCGAGCGCGACCTGATGTGCGTTGTTGCTGCCAGTGAAGGTGGCGGCCAGGTGCTCAATGCTGAGGCGTTCGGGTTCGTTGGCGTACTGTCGTGCTTTCGCGATCTTTCCGATCAGATCCGAGTGCATCGTCGCCTCCTGTATGCTGTTGGCGCATCATCCGCGTGAATACACGACGGCGGCGCAGGTGCGCACCCCGCCGCCGCCTCACGCTGGCCAGATTGTGGTGATGTCTTCCATGGCGGTGGACCTCGCCACCGTCGCTCGGCCACCGAACTGGCGCGCGACGTTGGCTGATTATACGATGCTGCATCATGAGCGTCAAGATGCTCCTGGTGGTGAACCGCATGCCGCAGGCTGGCGGCGCCGCCACCGGGGCGACGATGGCGCTGCACGCGACGGCTGCCCTGATGGCGTACTGGGAGCAGCGCGCTGGTGCGTGCGGGGTGGGGTTGCGGTGGAGCGCCGCGCGACGCGGGAGCCGCCGCTACCTCCGGGCCGGGTGCCGCGCCGCGCGGGAGCGCGACACCCGTCGGCGCGCGCATCGGCCCCCCGACGCAGACCCGTACGGGGTGCGTTGTTCCAGAGCAGCACAGGATCCATCCTCCTGATGCGACAGGCACACGTCCAGGCGTTGCGGCATGCCCGGCCAGGGCCGGGCGTGCGGCAACGCCGTTGGCCAGCCGCGCCGCGCTCTCCCGGCCCCCGAACGCGGCGACGGTGGGCGGGTGTCACACGCAGACGCGCAGGAGCGGAGGGCACGCTCGTTCGGGGGCAGGTTTGTCCAGAGCGGCAGCGGACGGGCCAGCCGGTCGCCGAGGGGCGCTGGCAGCGCGCGGATGGCACTGGCGGACCCGACGGCAGCCTGCACGTGCACGTTGGCCGCGGCGCGGGTCTGGCGCACGCTGATCGCCACGGCGTCCCACGATCATGCGCCGGTGATGATGCGGGAGCCTTCACCGACCATCGATGGCCTCCAGGCCATCGGCACCGCGAATGCGCCCGGCCCGATGGATCCACGGGCCAGGCGTCGAACAGGACGAACACCCGTACCGCGCCCGGCGCCCCGTAGCCACGCCAGCCGGGCGCCGGGCGGCAAGGCGACCAGGCCGGTGACCGCAATGGATCCCGGCAGGCCACGCCGGTCGGGTGAGCCGTGGACGAGCAGGTGTGGGCCGTATTCGGCGCCGCAGGGGGCGTTGTGATCCGCGCCGGCATGGCCATCGATCAGGTCGCCTGCGCAGGTTGCTGGCGGCGTGCTGTCGGGGAAACCTCTCGGCTCTATCGCCTGCGCGGATTGTGGTGGCAGGCTGCGTCGGCGGCCTTCGCCCTGGTAGCCGCACCCTTCAGGGCGACGGCCCGCCTGCGCGGGCTGTGGTGGCCGGCCGCCGAGGCGCGCCGTCGTCGGGGCGGAAATCCCTCGGCTCTACCGCCGCACAGCCCACCTGCGCGGATTGTGGTGGGAGGCCGTCGGGGGAGAAACCCCTCGGCTCTGTCGCCTGCGCGGGTTGTGGTGGCAGGCCGTCGGGGGAGAAACCCCGGCTCTGTCGCCTGCGCGGGCTGTGGTGGCAGGCCGTCGGGGGAGAAACCCCCTCGGCTCTGTCGCCTGCGCGGATTGTGGTGGCAGGCCGTCGGGGCGCACCGTCGGGGCGGAAATCCCTCCGCTACGTCGCCTGCGCGGATTGTGGTGGCAGGCTGCGTCGACGGCCTTGGACACATCCTGATCGTGACCGCCGCCACCATGCGGCGGGCGGCACGCCAGACCCGGCGCACGAATCCCCCAATCTCTGGAAGCTGTTGGGCGGGCAATCGGCAACGGGCTTCACGCGATGCGCATGGGGGCCCGGCTCCACAGCGCCAGTACGGATCTGCCCGCCCATGGCCGCGACCGCGCGGATCAATCGCAGTTGCGCAGACCCATCAGATCGCAGCGTAGCAACTCTTCGGCAAATACGCCGAGCAGCACGAGGCTGATCACCGCGAGCGTGCTGCCGATGACGGCGTTGGCCCAGCCCCAGCCCCAGCGGCGTGCATGCCACAGCGGCCAGACGGCGACGGCCGCGCCGCCGAGCATCAGCGCCAGCAGCGGCCACACCAGCCACCCGCTGTGCGGCTGCAGCGCGGCTCGCCACGGGCCATCGCCCTGGTTCAGCGCGGCGTTGGCGATGACGAACGGCAGTGCCAGACCGAGGCCGCCCAGCGCGTGCCGGACGAACGGACGCATGCTCATTGCATACCCCCCACGCGGCGCACGGCATCAGCGCCGCGCCTGGCGATCGCAGCGCGCCGGCCGGGGCTGCTGTAGCTGTGCCAGCCGATCGGCGTACCTGCATGTCGCCACGTGGTACGCCTCGGTGATCAGCGGCTGCAGCACGCCAAACGTCTCGGCGGTCGGTGACAGCACCTGGACCCAGCCCATCCAGGCATAGACGGGGTGGGGCATCAGGCGATCGATGGCGCTGAAATCGTGCCCGGTCGCCACGACCTGCCCGCGGCGCGAGCGCGGCGGCCGTGCGCCGAATATGCGCTGATACGTCGCGGTGGTGAGGCCGAATGACACCCGGAAGACCCCCGTACGGTCGAGCCACGAGGCGCTGTCGTGGGCACCATCGCGCTGCTTGACCGTCATGAAATAGATGCCATGCGCCAGAGCACCTGCCGGATTGTAGAACAGCGACGACTCGCCCCAGGCCGGCTTGACGACCAGGCCGGCGTATGTGCCCATGATGGCGCTGATGAGTTGATCAGGGGTCATGGCGGCGCATCCTCTGCCGCGGTTCCGGCGGCGCGTGCGGCCAGGACATCACGGCAGCACTCGCCACGTGGCGCACGGCCCGGATGCCCGAGCCGCGCGCCCGACCCGTCACGGATTCAGGTCCTCGCGCGATGCGGTGGCGATGTAGATGACGCGCTCGGCGATGTTGGTCGAGCGATCGGCGGTGCGCTCCAGCACATGCGTCACGTCGAGCAGGAACGCGGCCGCCTCCAGCGTGCGGCTGTCTTCGCGAATCCGTGCGTAGAGTAGCGACTTCACATAATCTTCGAGCTCATCGACAGCATCGTCCTGCGCCGAGAGCGAGCGTGCCAGCGGCACATCAAGCTGGACGAATGCATCGAGGCTGGTGTGCAGCATCACCTGGGCCAGCGTGCCGAGGCGGTGCAGCTCGGGCGGCACCTCGACCAGCAGCGGCGCGCGCAGGCACAGTTCGACCTTCTTGGCGATGCTTCTGGCATAGTCGCCGGCGCGCTCGAGCTCAGCGGCGATCGCGATTGTCGCGAGCAGGACGCGCAGATCGCGTGCGACCGGCTGCTGTGTCGCGATGATATCGCGCACCGACTCCTCGATCTGCGCCCGCGCTTCGTTGATCTGCTGGTCGCCGGCGATCACACCCGCGGCGAGCTCGGTGTCCCAGCGTTCGAGCGCCCGAACTGCGCCAGCCAGGGCGTGCTCGACGCGGCTGCCCATCCGGACCAGATCATCCTGAACTTCGCGAAGCCGGCTGATGTAGTGTTCGCGCACGTCGCCCTCCTCATGTGGTGCGTCGATTATGGCACTGCGGGGGAGCGCTGTCAATCAGCGCACACGGCTCACTCTCGCTGCTGTGTATGAAGCGTCGGTGAAGCCCGTGTTAAATCCTGTGAGGAGCCGGCCAGCGATGCGCTGCGCCGCCCACGCCTCGCACGTGCGCGGGCTCAACTCGGCTGGAGCGCGGCGTCCTGCACCACCTTGACCCACGCCTCGCACGTGCGCGGGCTCAACTCGTCCGGCAACGCTTTGCCCGCCTCAGCCGGCCGGCGATCGCCTCTCCCGGCAATCGTTGACCCTCCGTGTAAACAGGCATGCGTGGGATGGGGCTGCTGCAACATCGCGGCACTCCACCCCGCACTCCGTCTGTTCGGCTGGCTGCGGCAGAACGCAGATGATTGCCCGGCGGTCTGCGGCCACCACAACCCGCGCGATGCCCGTTCGGCCACGGTTGCTGGCCGGCGGCGGCGCAAGCGCAGGCGCTCTGCGCTGCCACGCGGGATGGCCACCAGGATCACCGCCGCACACCGCGATCAGAGCGCAGGGTGCGCCCGTCGGACGCCTGCGGTGCTTCGGTCGCGCCCCGATCGCACTGAAAGCGCGTATATAATGGCGGCAGCCACGGACGGGCGAATGGCTCGCCGTCGACGACGCACGCCGGCTCGGCATCCGCCGGGCAGATGGGGAACATCATGGCACGAATCACACGTATCGGCATCGGCGGGCCGGTCGGCTCAGGCAAGACCGCACTGGTCGAAGCGCTGGTGCCGCTGCTGCTGGCTGCCGGCCACACGCCGCTGGTGATCACCAACGACATCATCACCTTCGAGGACGCCGAGCACGTCCGGCGCACGCTGACTGGCGTCCTCGACCCGGATCGCATCCGTGGCGTCGAGACTGGCGCGTGCCCACACACGGCGGTGCGCGACGACCCGACGATGAACCTGGCGATGGCGGCCGAGCTTGAGCGCCGCTACCCCGATGGCGATGTCCTGCTGCTGGAGAGCGGTGGCGATAACCTGACGCTGACGTTCAGTCGGGCGCTGGTGGACTTCACGGTGTTTGTGATCGATGTGGCCGGTGGCGACAAGATTCCCCGCAAGCGCGGCCCCGGCCTGGTGCGTGCCGACCTGCTGGTGATCAACAAGGTCGATCTGGCACCCTATGTCGGCGCAAGCCTGGCGGTGATGGAGCGTGATGCCCGGCTCGTGCGGGGCGCCGGGCCGTTTCTGTTCACCAATTGTCGTACTGGCGACGGCGTCGTGGCGGTCTGCGATGTCATCCGCGCGGTGATCGCCGGCCATGCGCCGCACGTGGCCGCCGATGCATAGCACCCCGCGCCAGCACGGCCGGCTCGACCTGTGCTTTGCACACCGCGTCGACCGGACGACCGCAGTGCGCAGCCACGCCGCGGCGCCGTTGCAGTGCTCGCGCCTGCGGTACGATGACCCCGAGGATGCGGCGCTGGCGAACCTGTCGCTGATCCATCTGGGCGGCATCCTCGATGGTGATCACTATGAGCTCGCCATCGAACTCCAGGACGCCGCCCGGGCGCGCGTCGTGGGCGCGGCGGCGACGATGGTGCATCCCCGGCTGGACTATGGCGCGACCCAGCAGATCCGGCTGCGCGCCGGCGCGGCGAGCCAGTTCTGCTGGTGGCCCGGTGCGCTCATCCTCAACGCGGGCGCGCAGATCACACAGCAGGTCACCCTGGATCTCGCCGCTGACGCCGACCTCGAGTGGCTCGACGTCGTGGTTCCTGGCCGACTGGCCCGCGGTGAACGCGACGCATTCGTGTCGTTTGAGTCGCAGCTCACGCTGACCGTCGCCGGCCGCCGTCGCGCGCTGGATCGGCTGGTGCTGCAGCCAAGGCAGCGCTCGCCGGCACGCCGTGGCATGCTGGGAGCGACGCCGGTGCTGGGCACATTGCTGCTCGTCGGCCCACGGCGCCATGCGGCGACGATCGCGCCGCTGCTACCGGACGCCACGGTGTCGATCGGCTGCACCGACCTGCCCGGCGGCGGCGGCGTGCTGGTGCGCTGTGCGGGCGCCAGCCTGAGCCGCGTGCTCGGCGCGCTCGAGCGCGTCTGCCTGGCGGCGCGGCACCGGCGCACGTGATGTGCCGCCACCGGGCCGTCACGGGTCGGCTGGGCCAATCCAGCTGAACGGATTGTAGGCGAGCTCCCACAGATGCCCGTCGGGGTCGGCGAAGTATCCGCCATAGCCGCCCCATGCCGTCGGTTGGGGAGTCTTGACCAGCGTCGCGCCCGCCGCCAGCGCCTGCGCCATCGCTTCGTCGACTGCTGCCGGCGAATGCAGGTTGTGGCTGATGGTGAAGGAGCCGGCACCGGGCGCCGGGCGCGGCACCCCCGCATCGGCGGCGAGCGCCGCCCGGCCGAAGAGCCCGAGCCACGTGCCGTCGAGCGCGAAGAATGCGACGTCATCGTCGGCGCCGTGGCGGGGGAACCCCAGACCGTGCTGGTAGAACGCGATCGCGCGTTCGATGTCGTCGACCCCCAGCGTGATCATGCTCATCCGCGGTCGCATGGCCAACCTCCTGTGTGATGCCGGAGCCCGGCGCGGGCGTGGCCTGGTGCCCGTGGCCACCCCGCGCCGCGGAGACGTCAGGCTGCCGTGGCTGCCGCATCGCGCTCATCGCGCTCGGCAGCGTATTCGTGCGCCCAGCGTTGGATGCCGGGCCACTCCTGGAGCGCCGCAGCGTCGATGGCATCGCTGCGCCAGCGGCCGCGCAGGTATTCGACGTCGACCGCCGCCGGATGCAGGCTGTGGAATGGTACCACGGTGGTCGTCTCGCCGCGCCCCCATTCCTCCTCGGGGGCCGGGCCGAGCGGCAGCGCCAGTTCGTGGTAGGCGACGAGCTCGGGATGCCGGACGCGATCGACCAGCGCATCGGCCGCCTCGCAGATGCGCCCGTGATCGAGCAGTGCGGCGAGCAGGGTGTCGGACATGCGCGAGCGCACCGAGAACGTCAGCGTGCGCAGGTAGCCGGCGCGTACGCACGGCTCGACGAAGACGCGCACCGCGCATTTGCTGCGCTCGTTGGCCCCCCAGCGCACGCCGATCCCCGCCTCGGCGGTGGCTGCGGCACGGCGGCCCAGGCTGCCGCCGACCGTGCTGGCGATCGGCCCGCTCGTCACCGGATAGATGGCGACCGCCTCGCCCAGCGACCAGTGGCGCACCACCTCGATGCCCCCCGGCCGCTGGTGCTTGATCTCGATCTGCGGCAACTGTGCGCGGCCAAGACACTGGTCGAGCTGCACGTCGCGCCCCACCTCGATGTGGAACCCGGCCCACGGCGCGAACCGCGCCGCCCCATCGATGCCACGCGCCATGCTGCGCCCGCCGGCGTACTGCAGCGTCGCCGCCTCGCCCAACACCGGAATGCGGTTTCGTCCGATCATCATTGCCCTCCTCGTCGCCGTGCGATGTAGAACATATGTTCTATTATAGGAGGGAAGGGCCGCCATGTCAAGGGCCAATCGCAGCTGATCGGGCGGATGGCCTGCGCACGGCGCGGGCGCCACCCGCCACAGCGCACCGGCGGCAGGCGCCACGTCGTGTATAATCGGTCGGCCGCCGCGCCGAACCGACGTCCAGCACACCGAGGATCGCGATGCTGCACCCCATGACAGTTCACCTGCCGATCGGACTGCTGCTCGGGCACGCCATCTTCCTGGCAATCTTCCTCTGGCGCCGCAGCAGCCAGCACGAACTCGCCGCATTCCAATGCCTCTGGCTCGGCTGGGTGACCCTGCTGCCAGCCGTGATGACCGGCACAATCGACGCGGCGCGGCAGGTCGTCGGCCCCGATGCGCCACGCGCCGATGCGCTGATGATGGTCAACGCCCACGCCGCCGCCGGCGTGGCGCTGCTCCTGGTGTACTGGCAGGCCTGGCAATACCGCCGACGCCATCCCGCATGGGCAGACGCCGCCCCCCAGCGCCGTGCATACCTGGGGCGCACTGCGCTCGGCATCGCCCTGCTCGTCCTCAACGGCTGGCTTGGCGGCCAGTTGGTCTATACACTGCGTCTCGGCGTCGCCCAGCCCTGAGGACCAATGGCCGTCTGGCGCCTGGAGGATCATCATCGGAGGAGGTGTATCGCGATGCTCGGCAAGCTCATGTTCATCTGTCTGTGGGGACCGCTCAACCTGTTCCGTCTGTCGCGCTGGTGGCGCTGGCACATCGTCGGCCTCGAGAATCTGCCACCGCCCGGCGTACCGACGGTCGTCGTGGTCAATCACATTCACTGGACCGATGTCCACGTCGTGGGTGCGTCGCTGCCGCTGGCGCGCTGGCCATGGTGGATCGCGAAGTCCGAGCTGTTCAGGAGCCGGCTGCTCGCCTGGGCGCTGCGTCAGCTGCATGTCATCCCGGTGCGGCGTGGCAAGAGCGACGTCGCGGCGCTCCAGGCCGCCGAGCAGGTGCTGCGCTCGGGCGAACTGGTGGTCGTCTTCCCCGAGGGCCATCGCAGCGAGACGCGCTCGCTGATCCAGGGGCGTGGTGGTGCGGTACGCATCGCGCTGCGCAGCGGTGCGGTGATCGTACCGGCGGCCGTGTGGGGCACCGAGCGGGGCTTCCTGCGGGCGATGCTGCGCAGCCCGGTGACGATGCGCTTTGGGACGCCGTATCTGCCTGTGGCCAGCGGCGAGACGATCGGTGTCGAGGAGATGGCGGCGCTGACCGAGGCGATGATGATGCGGATTGGCACCTTGCTGCCCGAGCAGTACCATGGGATCTACCGCGAGCAGATCGCCGCGGCTCGCGCATCGCACGCGGCCGACGGCTGACGCACGTGCAGCCACGTCCCGCTCCCTCAACCCATCCGTGCGAATGACATGCGACGATTCAGGGAATCGTTGCGGCCGCCAATACGCTATACTGACAGTGTGTCAGGAGGCATCCCCCGGTGCGGTCGCGCCGATCTGGCGCACAGGAGGGTTCGATGGGTTGCATGGTTGGACTGGCCGTCGGATTCATCGCCTGGTTTCTGATGCGCTATCTGGTGGCGGGGATCTACACGGTCGACCAGAACGAGCGCGCGGTGAAGACCATCCTCGGCCGGGCCGAGCGGCTCGGCGACGTGCTCGCTGACGATCCGGCGGCGCAGCTGAGCCCCGAAGAGCGCGAGCGGTACGTCTATCCGGCGTTGCGCGTCATCCCGCCCGGCGGGCCATACTTCAAATGGCCCTGGGAGAAGATCCACAAAGTCACGGTGGCCACGCAGACGATGAACATGGCGCAGGATCTCGAGTCGCCATCGGCCAACCACAATGGTACGGTTCTCGAGGCCGTCACGAAGGATCAGCTCAACACCGGGCTCACGGGCCAGATCCGCTGGCGCGTGGCCGAGCACAACCTGTACGCCTTCCTCTTCGGCGTCAAGCTGCCGATCGTCCACGTCATGGGCTACTTCATCTCGATCCTGCGCGAACGCATCGCCAACTTCGAGGCACCTGCGACGCGCGCCGCCGGCATCTCGCAGAACCCCGACGCCGCGGTGGTGACGGGCGTCTCGATCAACGATCTGCGCAAGAACCTGCGCGATCTGAACGAGCTCATGCATCGCGAATGCCAATCCTCGGCGTTGCGGTACGGCGTCGTCCTCGACGCCTCGCTGATCACCGGCATCGACCCGCCCGCCGATGTCGAGTCGGCGCTGGCGGCGATCAACACCGCCCACAACCAGGTCTCCTCCGACAAGAGTCTGGCGCAGGCCAGCGCCGATCAGACGATCGTCCAATCGCGCCGGGCGGTCGAGATCGAGACGCTCAAGGCCCAGGCCGAAGTCGAGCCGCTGCTGGCGCTGGCCGAGCAGCTCCGGCGCCTCAAGGCCAGCGGCCCGCGCGCGCTCACGACATACGTGCGCAACGAGCGGCTGCGCCTCTACAGCGGCGCCGAGAAGGTCGTGATGCAGATGGAGGAGCCGCGATGAACGAATTCATGAGTCTGCTCGGCGGCATCGCCATCGGGTTCTTCGGCGGATTGATCGGCGTGCCGCTGCTGCTGGCGCTGTTGCGCACCGTCGGCTTCTACGCCATCGTGGACGAGGGGACAGCGCATGTCTACGTGCTGTTCGGCAACGTCATCGGCGTCCTGCGCGAGCCAGGCTTCTACATCCTGCCGCTGCAGCTCGGCCCGGCGGCGTTTCTCACCAACTGGCTCGGCCAGCGCCATGTGATCGACACGCGCCTCGACCAGCGCTACCTGCGCAGCCAGCCGGTCAACTCCGAGGAGGGCGCGCCGATGGGCATCGGCGTGTGGTACGAGATGCGCATCAGCGATCCGGTGGCGTATCTGTTCAAGAATGCCGATCCGCAGGGATCGCTGGCGGCCAACGTCAGCAATGCGGTGGTGCGCAGCCTGAGCAATCAGCCGCTGTCGGACATGCTCGAGAGCCGCCACACCATGAGCCGTGCGGTGCGCGATGAAGTTTCGCCGACGTCGCGCGAATGGGGCTACGAACTCGGATCGGTCTACATCCGCAAGGTTCATTTCCGTGACCACGAGATGATCCGGCAGATCGAAGCCAAGGTGGTCAACCGGCTGCGCCAGGTGACGTCGGCGATCAAGCAGGACGGTGCCAACCAGGTGAGCATCATCACCAGCACTGCCGAGCGGCAGGCGGCGATCGAGTTTGCCCGCGCCCAGGCGATCCGGCCGCAGATCGTCGGCGATGCGCTGAACCAGATCAGCGCCGACGCCGACGTGGCCGATGCGATGTTCGCCATCCTGGAATACCAGCGGCTGCTCGAGGGCCGGGCGCGGCTGACGCTGATGCCGGGCGACTCGCCGATGCTGACGCGCCTGATCGCTGCGGGGGATCCGCCACCGGCGCCGACGCGCCAGCGCGAGGTACGCCAGTGAGCCTGCCGCTCGGCTTCTGCCTGAGCACCGTGGGGGTGGCTCCGGCGGCGCTGCTCGCCGCTGCTGCCACGCTCGACGATGCCGGAGCCGATTCGCTGTGGCTGTGGGATCATCTGGTGCCGACGTGGCATGATCCGCGCGAGCCGGTCCTCGATGGGCCGGCGCTGCTCGGCGCATTGCTGGTGAGTACCCGGCGGTGCCAGGTCGGGCCGCTGGTGATGAACATGACCAACTGGCACCCGGCGCGGCTGGCGCTGTCCGGCGCGACCCTGGCGCGGCTGGGGGCTGGGCGCTTCGCCCTCGGCATCGGCGGTGGCGGCCTGGCTGCCGAGCAGGCGCCGTTCGGCGTCGATCAGGGCGATCGCGCGCGCCGGACGCAGCGCGTGACCGAGGCGCTGCAACTGGTGCCGGCGCTGTGGCGTGGCGCGCCGGTGACGTTCGACGGCGTGGTGTATCGGTTCGACCAGGCGCAGATGGCGGTACTCGACGATCCGCCGCCGCTGATCGTCGGTGCGCGTCGGCCGCCGCTGGTGCGCATCGCCGGGCAGTATGCCGATGGCATCAATCTGGCGTGGCGTGATCGGGCGCTGCTGCCAGCGCTGTTCGCGGCGCTCGATGAGGGACTGGCGTCGCGGCAGCGCGATCGGGCCGGCTTCGACTGCTCGATCCATGCCGGCTGGCCCGCGTTCAGCGCCGCGCCGCAGGCGCTGCTCGAGGAATGGGCGCGGTGCGGCTTCGATCGCGCCATCGTGACGATCGCGCCGCCGTACCCGCTCGAGGCGGCCGCCGCGCTGCTGAAGGCCTCTGCGGCGCCACGCCCCGAACGCCGCAGGGTGCCGCAGCCCTGACGGGCCGGCGCCGTCATCGCAGTGGCGCCGGGGTGGCGGCGCGATCCGTGCCCCGGGGCACCCCGCACGCTCGCCAGGGCTACGCCAATGCCATCGCCGGCGGGGGCTCGGGGCAGCTTTGCCGCACCCGAGCATGCTTGTCTGGATGTTGCTGGTGGTGAGTGAATCCGCCAGCAACATCCAGACAGCAGAGCCCGAGGCAGGGCTTCGGGAAGGTTGACGGTGCCCTGACGCTCGCACGCTCGCACGGGTGTGACGTACAGTTTCGGGCTTAGCCGGCGCCCACCAGGCTGCGTTGGCGGCGAATGCTCCAAGGGCGCCGCCAGGGATG
>JAGWYG010000209.1 GCA_018969485.1 Chloroflexota bacterium | reverse complement strand
CTATCTTCCACCGCATCCACGGCGCACTGTTGAAAAAGCTGGCGGTGACGCCGCCGGGCGGAGTGAGCGCGTCGCACACGGCGTGCAGGGATTCGGGAAGGGTGATGGTGGCAGCCGGCAGCACGCTCTGCAGCTGCGCCAGCGTGCGCGGGCCGAGGATCGGCGCGGTAATGCCGGGCTGGCTCCTCACCCACGCGATCGCCGCCTGCGCCGGATCGATCCCGTGTTCACGCGCCAGCGCCGCAAAATGATTGCCCGCCTCCACGCCGCGCGCTGTGATGCGCTCGGCGTAGATGCCGCCGCGCAGCGTCGCGCGCGAGTCCTCCGGCAACGCGTCAGCCGAGGAGTAGCGGCCAGTCAGCATGCCCATCGCCAGCGGCGACCACGTGAACACCGCCAGCCCGTGTCGCTGACATGCCGGGATCAGCTCGTTCTCAATGCGCCGGTCGAGCAGGTTGTACGGCGTCTGTTCAGAGGCCAGCCGCACATAACCCTTCAGTTCGCTCGTCATCACCGATTCGACGACGTGCCACGCCGGCGCGGTGGTGCTGCCGATGTAACGCACCTTGCCCTGCGTGACGAGATCGTCGAACGCGCGCAGTGTTTCATCCAGCGCCACATGCATCTCCGGCCGATGCGTCTGGTACAGGTCGATGCAGTCGGTCTGCAGTCGGCGCAGCGACGCCTCGCACGCGCGCATGATATGCAGCCGCGAGTTGCCACGGTCGTTCACACCCGGGCCGCTCGGGTAATGCACTTTCGTGGCCAGCAGCACTTGATCGCGCCGCCCGCTGCTTTTCAACGCGCGGCCGATGATGTTCTCCGCCTCGCCTTTGGCGTAGCTGTTCGACGTGTCGATCATGTTCACGCCGGCGTCGAGCGCGGCGTCGATGATCTGCGCGCATTCGTCTTCAGGTGTGGGGTTGGCGAAGTTGTCCGTGCCCAGGACCAGGCATGAAACGGACACGCCGGTGCGGCCGAGTGGTCGATATTCCATAGGTTGATCAAATCGTCGAATACGCGCCGTCGACGTAGTACATCGCGCCGGTGACGTAGCTGGCGGCGTCGCTGCACAGGAACACGACGACGCGCGCGATCTCCTGCGGCTGCGCCAGCCGTCCCATCGGCACCACGCGCTCGCCGATCTCGGCCGCCTGCGCGTCCGTGAGCGGCACAGCCCGCCCGGCCGCGCGCAGCATCGGCGTGTCGACTTCGCCGGGGCACACGCAGTTGAAGCGCACGCCTTCGCGCGCGTGCTCGAGCGCGAACGTGCGCGTTATCTGATGCACTGCGCCTTTGCTCGCGCAGTAGGCCAGCGCTCCTTTGCCGCCCAGTTCGCCCCAGATCGAGCCGAAGTTCACCACCGCGCCGCCGCCGTGCGCGCGCATGTGCCGCGCCGCTGCGCGCGACATGAAGAACACGCCGCCGGCGTTCACCGCCATCGCCCGCATCCACTCTTCGTCGGTGGTCTCCACGCCGGTCTTGCGCGCAATAATCCCCGCCGCGTTCACCACCGCGTGCAGCCCGCCGAAGCGCGCCGCCGCCTGCGCCACCGCGTCGTCGCAGAACGCCGATGCGCTCACATCGCCGGCAACGGCAATCACGTTCGGCCCGAGCGCCGCCGCCGTCGCTTCCGCCGCCGCCCGATTCTGATCGACGACGACGACGTTCGCCCCACTCTCCGCAAAGATGCGTGCGACCGCCGCCCCCATGCCCGATGCGCCGCCGGTCACCAGTGCCGTGCGGCCCGTGAAATCGAAGTGGACGTTTTGCATGGAGAGGATTGTAGTGATAGTGGATAGTGATAGTGGATAGTCGATAGTGAATGGCAGGCCTATATCAAGTCGACTATCCACTATCACTATCCACTATCCACTATCACTATCCACTATCACTATCCACTATCACT
>JAGWYG010000208.1 GCA_018969485.1 Chloroflexota bacterium | reverse complement strand
CCTCGGCTTGGAGCTGGTCGGCAAAGTGCTAGGGATCATCGGCTTCGGCGCGAGCGGCCAGGAGCTGGCGCGGCGCGCGAAGAGCTTCGGCATGCGCATTCACGCGGTGGACGTGCGGCCGATCGAGCCGGCTGTGCTGGCGGAGCTGCAGCCGGAATTTCTGGGCACGCCCGACGACGTCGACGCGCTGCTGCGCGCCTGCGACTTTCTGTCGGTGCATCTGCATCTGACGCCGGACACGCGCCATTTCATCGACGCGCGGCGCATCGCGCTGCTGAAGCCGACGTCGTATGTGATCAACGTCGCGCGCGGCGCGCTGATCGACGAAGATGCGCTGTATGCCGCGCTCGAGGCGGGGCAGCTGGCGGGCGCCGGGCTGGACGTATTCGCGCATGAGCCGCCCGATCCGGACCTGCCGGTGTATCGCCGGTCGAACGTCGTGGTGACGCCGCACACGGCCGGGTCGACCGACGGCACGGCGCGCCGGCGCGCCGGCGTGGCGCTGGAGAACCTGAATCGCATCGCGCGCGGCGAAGAGCCGCTGTACCGAGTGGACCGCTGAATTCGCGCGCGGCGAGATGCGCCTACACTTCGGACATCATGAATGTACAGGACGCGATACGAACTCGCCGAACGATCAAGGAATTCACACCACAAGCGGTGCCGGCGGATGTGCTGGATCGCCTGCTGACTGCGGGCACGCTGGCGCAGAATCATCGGCTCACCGAGCCGTGGCGCTTTTGCATTCTCGGGCCGCAGGCGCACGCGGCGCTGGCGGCCGTGGACGCGAAGATGGCGACGAAGCCGGTCATCGTTGCCGTCACCTGTGCCCTGCAGGGCGACGCGTTCCAGCGCAAAGAGGACTACGCGGCGGTCGCCTGTGCGGTGCAGAACATTCAGCTGGCGGCGTGGGCGGAGGGCGTGGGGATGCAGTGGAGCACCGGCCGCACGGCGATGTCGCCGGAGACGGCGCAGCTGCTGGGCATCGATGCACAGGCCGAGGAGATGGTCGGCCTGCTGTTCTTCGGCTATCCGGCGGCGACTCCGCCGGCGCGGGCGCGCAGGGCGCTGGCTGAAGTCGTGCGCCGGCTGCCGTAGGCGCATGGTGCGGCGGCCGGCGCGTGGCTCACTGTTTCGGAATCAGCAGCAGCGTGCCTGCGCGCAGCACGGCGTCGAGGGCGATTTTGTTTTCCGCAGCGATCGCCCGTGCGTTGCGATTCACGCGCGCGGCGATCTTGTACAGCGTATCGCCCGGCTTCACCTCATATGTCGCTGCGATGCTGAGCTCACTCGACAGCCTGCCGTCGCCGCCGATCAGCGCGGTGCGCGCCGCGGATTCGGCGTTGTCCTTGTCGGCGAGCACAGCCACTGCGCCGCGGACGACGACGAATCGACCGTCCTGCGAGACGTCGAGGTCCTGAATGGCGAAGGGAGCGAGCGCATCGCGCACCAGGGCTGCGTAATTGGGCAGGGGCGTCGTCGTCGGGAGTGACGTGCTGGTGGGTAGGGCAGTGGTGGGAGATGGCTGCGGCGTAGCAGTGGAGGCGGGCGTCGTGCTGGTGGGGAGCGGTGTGTGCGTCGGGGGTGGTGTGGCGGTGGGAGCGGGCGTCGTGGTGGGCAGGGCGGCTGGGGGTGGTGGAGCGGGGGGAGGGCGCAGCACGACGAACGCGCCGGCGGCGGCGAGCATGCCGCCGGCGAGGCTGGCTGCGGCGACTCCGATGATCGTGCGCCGTCGTCTGCGCGCGGCATTGCGCGTCTGCGTGAGCGCGTCGTTTCGTGCGCGATCGAGAGCGGCCTGCAGATCACGCACGGCATTGCCGGCGGCGGCGTTGTCGGGCGCGAGTTCGAGGATGCGTTTCCATGCGGCGAGTGCGTCGGTGCGCAGGCCGCGTCGCAGGTAGAGGCGGGCGAGCGTGTCGAGCACGTCGATGCGCTG
>JAGWYG010000111.1 GCA_018969485.1 Chloroflexota bacterium | reverse complement strand
TTGCGCCAGGTGAATGGCCGACCACACGTGACGCATGGTTTCTGTGGCAGATCGCGCTTGTTGACTCCGCGCATTGCGGCGCCTCCCGGCTTGCTGGCTCCTGCTGATGGCTACGCGGTGGCGCCGCGGCTGGATGTGGCCGGCGGCGCCGGCCCGGCGTGCAGCACGGGGCATGATCTCACGCCCGCGCCTGCGACACGCGAGCGTGCCTGCTGCCGGCGATTCAGCCGGGCGCTCGGGCGATCGCGGCCCGCCGCTGCGCCGCCGCCGCGCTGCAGCGGCAGGTCGGCGCAGCGCACAGCAGCGCCGCCGGATCCGCCTGGATCAGGCGGTCGGCGACCGCCAGCACGTCCCGCAGCGGCGTAAGGCGCGCGCGGCACGCGCCGATGCGCTGCTCGCGGGTGTACGGCGCGAGATGCGGTGCAATCGCATCGAACCGATGGCTGTCGCCGGGGATATTGGGGTACTCGCCCCAGATGCCCGGCGCATGCACCGCATAGCGAAAGAACCGCGCCCGCCCGAGGCGTTGCTCGGCGAGATGCATGCCGGTCGCGCTGGTGTAGTCGACGCCCAGCAGCAGGATCGCCCCATCGCGCGCCTCGAGCGCCTCGAGCGGCCCGAGCGGCCAGTCCGGGCGTTGTGCCGCGATCAGCTCGGCGGCGTGGCGCCCGGTGGCGATCATCGAGCACAGCGGATGGGCGCTGCGCTGCGGCGCGAACCCCCGACGCAGCGCCTCGGGGATGCTGCCGAGCTCACGGTCGATCGGCAGCCCGTGGTGAAACGGCTGCGCCCGCGCCAGCGCGCCCGCGAACGCCGACCACGATTCGGCGACGATGGCGGCATTGTCGGGCCGCACCAGGCCGGGCGGCGCCGGCAGGCCGCAGCAGTCACCGCTGCCCGCCGGCATCAGCACCGTGCCGCAGACGCGGCTCAGCGCGTCGCAGACTGCCGCGGCGCCGCCGACGACGGTGCCGAATGCACGGAGCGAGCTGTGGACCATCACCGCCATGCCGGCGTGGCATCCCAGCGCGCGCAGGCCGGCGGCGATCCCGTCGGCGGTCACGGGCACGCTGTGCATCATGCCTCGGTCAGCAGCACGGTGAACGAGAGCGGCGGCAGCGTGAGGCTGATGCTGCCATCGCGCAGCTCCGGCGGCGCGATGGTGCGCGCCACCAGCGCATCGGGCTGCTCGAAGCTGTTCGCCAGCTTCGGATCGGTGCCGGCGAGCTGATAGGCGGCGCTGCAGCGCCGCGGCGCCGCGCGCTGCCAGCCGATCACCGTCGGCTGCGCCGCCGTCAGGCTGCGGTTGACGATGAAGATCGCCCCGCGCCCGTCGCTGTCGTCCTGGCTCACCGACACGTCGAGCGCCGGTACCGCGCCGAACTGCCGGGTCTCGATCGCAGGCGCGGTGACATGGGCATCGAGCGCCGCGCCGGCGGCGAAGCGGCTGAACAGCATCAGCGGGTAGAACGTGGCCTGCTTCAGCAGGGCATCGCGGCGCGTGAGCAGCGGTGCGATGATGTTGACGATCTGCGCGATGCACGCGATCCTGAGCACATCGCAGCGGCGCAGGAAGACGCTCAGCCACTGCGCCACGACCAGCGCATCCTCCAGGTTGTACACTTCCTCGATCAGGTGGGGCGCTTCCTGCCAGCCGCCATCCATCTGCCGATCCTTGTACCACACGTTCCATTCGTCCCACGACAGGAACACCTGGTGTGTCGAGCGGCGCTGCGCCTGCACATACCGCAGCGTCGCCGCCAGCGTGTCGATGTGCGACTCGAACTGCCGCGCCAGCGCCAGGTACGACGGGGTGTCGCCGGCATCGTTGTTGGCATAGTAGTGCAGCGACAGGTAATCGACATGCTCCCAGCAGTGCTCGAGCGCCACGCGGTCCCACATCGGGTAGGTCGGCATCGTCGTCGAGGATGAGCCGCACAGGATGAGCTTGATCGACGGATCGACCCACTTCATCATCTTGGCGGCCTCGAGCGCCTTGGTCGCATAGGCCGGCGCGTCGAGGTGCCCGATCTGCCACGGGCCGTCCATCTCGTTGCCGAGGCACCAGTAGGCGACGCCATAGGGCGCGGCATGGCCATGCTGTACCCGCAGGTCGGCCCAGTAGGTTCCCGGCGCGGCATTGCAGTATTCCACCAGATCAGCGGCCTGCTGGATGGTTCCGGTGCCCAGATTCACGCCGAGCATCGGCTCGGTGCCGATCGCCTTGCAGAACGCGAGAAACTCATCGGTGCCGAACTGGTTGGTCTCGATCGAGCGCCACGCCAGCTCGCGGCGCCGCGGCCGCTGCCCGCGGGGCCCGATGCCGTCGCGCCAGTCGTAGCCGCTCAGGAAGTTCCCGCCGGGATAGCGCATCACGCGATAGTTGATCTCGCGCAGCGCCCCGAGGACGTCGCGCCGCAGGCCGGCGGCGTCGGCCAGCGGCGATGCGGGATCGTAGATGCCCTCGTAGATGCAGCGCCCCATGTGTTCGGCGAAGCCACCGAACAGCAGCGGCGAGATGGTGCCGATCCGACGGGCGGGATCGATATCGATGCGGCTTGCGGGGGGAGTGTCGGCCATCGTCGTGAGCCCTCCGATGCGTGCCATCCTCCGACGGGGTGGACGCGCGCCATTATAGCGGTTCGGCGGCGCGACGGATGTGATGGGGCGGACGCATCATGCATCGCGGCGTGTGCACGGCAGCGCAGCGGGCCGTCGGGCGTCGGATGGATCACTGGGTCCTGGGGGGGATTGGTGGGGTGCCTGATGGGTTTCGAACCCACAACCTCCTGAGCCACAGTCAGGCGCTCTGCCATTGAGCTACAGGCACCGCGATGCGAGGATCATACCATGACCGCGCCGATACGTCAAATGCCATGGGCGGTGGTACGCCCGTCCTGCCAGCAGCCGACTGCCGGGATGGGCTGACATCCATCGCGCGGGGGATGGATGGCGGCGCGGGGCAGTGGCAGACTGACCACGTGGCACTGTGAGGAGCGGAGAGATGCGATGGATCCAGTGGCAGCAGGGACGGCGACCGATGGGTGCCAGGTGACGCTGACCGGCCGGCTGGCGCCGCTCGGCGGCGTGGCGGCGATCCGCTTCAGCGACCGCCATGGCACGCGCAGCGCGCGCGCGCTGGTCGATGTGCCGACGCCGTTCCAGCCGGCCTGTTCGGTGCTGGTGGTCTGCCCGCCGACGCCGGCGTTTGTGGCGCCGCTCGAGCAGATCGGCGTCGGCGGCCAGGTGTGCGTCGCAGGGTGGCTGCGCAGCGGCAGCGACGATGGCGGCGGCGAAACGGCACAGCTGATCGCGCGGGCCATCACCGTTCCGGCCGCCGGCACACCCGAGGGGAGCCACGTCGCGGCGATCGGCAGCATCGAAGGCGTGCCGCGCTTCGGCCGTCATCCGGCGCACCCCGCCACCGTGCTCGCGCTGGTGACGCTGCGCGTCGCCGAGGCGGCGCCGCTGCTGCTGCTGCACCGCCTGCCATGCATCGTGCCGCGGGCCCATCCCGCCGCGCCGGCACTCCTGCGCCCGGGGAACCAGGTCGCCATCAGCGGGTGGATCGAACGCGTGCGCATCCCGCTCAGCGCCGATCGGCAGGCGGCGGCGCGCGATGCCATCCTGGCCGAGCACCAGCGGCGCAGCGCCGTCGGCAGCACCGAGCAGCGCGCCACCCTCGAGCGGCGGACCGCCGCCGCCCTGCGGCGCAGCGCCGTCCATGATCGCACCCGCATCATCGTGGGTGCGGCCGTGCTGCTCGATGGCGCACCGCTGGCCGCGCGCGCCGCCGCGCGGCAGCCACGCGGCCGCCCGCCCACGCCCGACTGAACGGGGTATCCGGTCGCCGAACGTCCGGCGCGCCGTGACCACCCGGGCGCGGCGCCGCGCCAGCATCAGCGCATCGTGCCACCGCCCGGGATTCATTCCGAGCCAGTGCGCTCGGCTACCGCATCGCATGCCGATGTCGCATGACATCGCGGATACCGCCCGTCCCCATCGCGGCATTGCCGCCGATGGATGCTCGCTCGCCTCGCCAGCACCCCGCGCCGCGGGGCCTGCGGCGAGATGCCGCCGACCGTTCGCCCCCGAGCCCGGGCCGCCATCACGATGGCCGGCCGTCCTCGGGCCGGAGTCGCGCATGGTGCGTCACGGGCTCCTCGTCAGGAGGATGCACCATGTCCGACTATTTCACCTATCCCGACCCCACCAGGGACCATGCCGGATTCGGACAGCGCGTCGTGTTCGGCGACGCCGATCACGTGATCGCGGAGGCGCTCATGATCCGCCCGTTGGGCCGAGAGTTCGAAGTCATCTGTCATACCTGCACGCGTACCGGGTTGCTCGCTCCCCTGCTGCGTGGCGTCGCGACGCTGCGCCCGACGACCCGGCTCGCGCGCCTGCTGCGCGCTGAACCCCACTATCATGGTGGCCCGGTGCGCCTGGTGGCCTGCGCGGCAGGCGCCGAGACGCCCGGCGTAGCGCAGAATCTCGCCGACCTGCTGCAGGTCGTGGTCGTGGCCCCCACCGCCCCGCTCGGGCCGTGGCATGGCCGGCTGGAGATCTACGGCGGTCGTTGGCGGCGGTTCCGCCCGTTCGCGCATGCCTGATCGTGCCTGTTCCGCCGCATCACGGCGCCGTCGATGCACCGGCGCCGCGCGGCGGCCTGTCGTGGCTGCCCGCGCGTCTGCGTCATCCTGGGCAGCGCCATGTGCTGCCATGGCAGCACACTGTGATGTCGCTGGCATGGTTCGATGCATCTGGCCGCCACGCTCGCCGCTGTGGGCGCTGGCGCGGTTCTGTCGGCGTTGGGGCGCAGTGAGCATGCTGTCTGGCGGTATCGTCGCACATACGGTGCGCTGGCACGGTTCTATCGGCTGTGAGGCGCAGCGAACATGCTGATTGGCGATATCGTCGTGCATGTGGTGATTCGTGTTTGTATACAAGAACCTGACATCGTTTCGGTGCAATTCATTCGTAAACGACCGCACATTACCTTGTCAACTGCGCGGTACTATGCTAGGATGAATGACGCTCAGTGGTGTAGGGTGTGATGTCTCGCTTGCACACGGCGCTTCGGCGTCGAAACATCCTGACCGCGCTCGGCACGGCGTTACGGCTGGCGGTGCATGCCACCGGTGCAGCCGAGGCGATCCTCGCGGCGGTGGCCACCAGCATCCGGCCCGATGGCGCCGCCATCATCACCGGCGACGGGCCGCGCGTGCTGGCGCGACACGGCGCGATCGCCGTCGACGGCGCAGTCGACGATGCGCCGACCGGGCGCTGGCGCATCGCACTGCAGTCGCGGGGACGCACCATCGCATGGCTGCTGGTCGCGTGCACCGACGGCCGCTCGCGGCAGCGTCGCATCCTCGAAGCCATCGCCGCGCAGGCGGCAGCGCCGCTCGACGCCCTGCTGCTGGCCGAGTGGTGCGATCTTGCCGCGCTCACCACCGCGTTCATACAGGCCGGCTCGGTCGATGAGCTGAGCGCTCGGTTGTTCGCCGCACTCAGCGGAATCTGCGACGCGCGCAATGGCTATCTCGCGGTGCTCGACGAATCCGGCCAGTTGATGGCACCGCTGGCGCTGCAGATCGATGGCGTTCCACTCACGCTCGACCTGTACTGGACGCTCCACGCTGGCCTGAGCTCCGTCGTCGTCCGCGGCGGTGTGCCGGTCGTGACTGATGACTACGCCGCGACCTGCCGGGCGCACGGCGTCACTGCGCTGCCCCTGGGCAGCATCATCGCCGTCCAGGGCTGGCTGGGCGTACCGTTGCGGGCGCGCGGCCAGGTCTTCGGTGCGCTGGTGCTACTGAGCCCGGCGCCACACGCTCTGTTCGACGCCAGCCACGTCGATCGTGTCGCGGCAGTCGCTGATGGCGCCGCCGGCGCGCTCGACAGCCTGCTGCAGCAGCGACGCATCGAGCGTCTCGGCCGCGAGATGGCCGCCGTCCACCAGATTGGCCGGGCGGTCACCTCATCGCTCGAGCGTGGCCAGGTGACGCGGGTAATGCTCGAACTGGCCACCGAGCTGCTCAATGTCGATGAATGCTCGCTGCTGCTGGCCGACCACACCGGCGCGATGATCTACCACGAGGCCACTGGTGCGCTCGGCCGGCGCCTGCTGGGGCGCGCCGTGCCGAACGGCAGCATCCTGCGCAGCCCGGCCCTGCACGCCGGGCAGTCGGTCGGCCTGACGCGCCTGCGCTTCGACGGCTGGCCACAGCCCGCCGCGCGCATCACCGCAGTCCAGGGCGCGCTCGCCACACCGCTCCGTGGCATCGACGCCATCCTCGGCGCCATCGAGGTGGGCATGCGCCGTGACGGCGCGCCCTTCAGCCACGCCGACCGGCGCCTGCTCGAGGTGATCGCCGACTATGCGGTGATCGCGCTGGAGAATGCCCAGCGCTTCGCCCAGGTCGATCGTGCGCTGGCGCGGCGGGTGCAGGATCTGGCGCAGACCAACGATCGACTGCGGACGACCGTGCGTGGCTTGACCGGGCTCAACGCGCTGAATGTCACGGCGCGCGCGCCGTCGGCCACGGCCGGCGACATCCTGCGCGCCATGCTGGAGACCTTCACCGAGCTCAGCGGCTGCCTCGGCGGCGGCGTGCTGCGGCTCGACGGCGAGTCTGCCGGCATGGTCGCCCGGATGGGCCGCGGCAGCGTGCTCGATGCCGGCGTCTGCGCCGGGATCGCCGCGGCATGCCTGATGCGCGGCAGCCCGATCGAGACGCTCGATGCCAGCGCCGCCGGCCTGAACGATGCAGGCCTGCGCCTGCTGGTGGTGCCGTGCCGTGGCCGCGACAGCGTGCTGGCCGTGCTGCTGCTCATCGTCCAGGCCAGCGGCCTCGATGCGACCTGGCGCGAGCTGGCGGTGCTGTTCGCCACCAGCGCGGCGACGCTGACCGAGAGCGCCGGGCTGGTGCAGCAGCTGCGCCTCACCAGCGAACGCACGACATCCATCCTGGCGACGATGGCCGAGGGCGTCCTGCTGCTCGACTCGCAGCTGGCGGTGGTGCTGGCGAATCCGGCGCTGACGCGGCTGGTGCGCTACGATGCCACGCTCGATGGCCAGCCGCTGGCTGCGCTGGTGACGCACTGGCGCGGTCATGCCGGGATGATCGCCGGGCTCGATGGCATGCTCGCGGACGTCCAGCGCCTGGTGGGTGGCGCCGGCCTCGATGTCGCCGCCGGCGAGCTCGATCTGAGCGACGCGCGGCGCCATCTGGTGTGGGAGGCGACGCGCATCGTGCCTGGCGTGCCCGGGTCGGTGCTCCTGCTGCTCCGCGATGTCAGCGAGGCCCACGACGCTGCCAGGCTGCGCGATGATCTGACCCACCTCCTGCTCCATGACCTGCGCAATCCCCTGGCGAATGTGATGCTGGCGCTGCGCCTGCTGTCGCACGATGATGACATGCAGCGCGACCATGATCAGGTGCGCTTGTTGAATATCGCGCGCGATAGCGCCGAGCAGCTGCTGCAGATGACCAATACGCTGCTCGACATCAGCCGCCTCGAGGAGGGTCAGCTGCCGCTGCGCCGCCAGGTGGTGGACCTGGTGGCGCTGGTGCAGCAGGCGGTCGAGCGCGTCGCGCCGCTGGCGGCGGATCGCCAGATCCGGGTCGACCGCGATCTGATGCCGAATCTGCCGATCGTGCGGCTCGACCGCGACTTGATGCTGCGGGTGGTGCAGAACCTGCTGATCAACGCCCTCAAGTACAGCCCGCGCCGTACGGTGGTGCGCGTCGAGCTGGGCGTCGATGCCGCGACGGTGCGCATCGCGGTGCATGATCAGGGGATCGGGATCGCCGCACAGTACCACGATGCGATCTTTCGCAAGTACACGCAGGTGGGCGAGCACCGCGGCGGCTCGGGCCTGGGGCTGTACCTGAGCAAGCTGGTGGTCGAGGCGCATGGCGGCACGATCGGCGTGATCAGTGCGGCCGGGCGGGGCAGCAGCTTCGTGGTGACACTGCCGTGCTGAGCGCCCGGCACGACCGCCCCGCGGCTGGCGTCAGCCGCGGGCCATCCATGCGATCGGCAGCATGAACCGGTGCACCAGCGTGCACGCCCGTGTGCGCCGCCCCCGCCGAGGGCCGTGGCCCTTCGCAGGCAGGGTTGCCCGGAGTGGCACAGGATACGGCCTGCTGATGTGGCAGGCACATGCCCAAGCGTCGCGGGACGCCCGGCCAGGCGCCGCTGCTGGCCAGGCTCGCCGCCACCCGACGGGGACCTGGCCCGACCGACGTGGCGCTGCTGTGGCCATCGGCTGCGCCTCGCAACCGGCTGCGAACCTACGGGGCGGTGACGATGGGACGGTCGAATGCCGCTTCGCCGCTTCGTGGCTTCGTGCCTTCGTGTGAGCCCGTCGCCTCCCCCTTCGTGCCTTCGTGTGAGCCCGTCGCCTCCCCCTTCGTGCCTTCGTGTGAGCCCGTCGCCTCCCCCTTCGTGCCTTCGTGTGAGCCCGCCTCCCGTCCTTCGTGTCTTCGTGTGAGCCCGCCTCCCGTCCTTCGTGTCTTCGTGTGAGCCCGCCTCCCGGCCCGCGCCTGCCGTCGCATCGCCCCGTGCTGCCGCGTACATACGTCTTGACACATCAAACCATACTCTGTATATTTACGTCGTAAGAATAATCCACGCCTGACCGGCACGATGAAGCGCGCAGGGTCATGGAGTGCAGGATCGCCGCCGACAGCGTGGGCAGGAACACGCCGCCCGAGCCGGAGCGAGGGCGTTGCGTGGGATGGAGGAACCGATGAATCTTGTCGTGTTCGGCGCCACCGGCCTCACCGGCAGGCACGTCGTCACCCAGGCGCTCGCAGCAGGTCACGACGTCGTGGCGCTGGTGCGCGATCCAGCGCGGCTCATGCCGACGCATCCGCGGCTCGGCGTGCTGCAGGGCCATGCGACCAACCCGAGCGATGTCGAGCGATGCGTGCGCGGCGCTGATGCCGTCATCCACTGCCTCGGCATCGGCGGCAGGGGCGATGGCAAGCGCACGACGCTCATCTCAGACTCGGTCAGGATCACGCTCGGCGCGATGGAGCAGCACAATGTCGCGCGCATCGTATGCATGTCAAACGTCGGCGTCGGCGGCAGCGGCACATGGATTGCCAACCAGATCGTGATTCCGCTCTTCCTGCGCTGGCTCGTGCCAATCCTCGAGGACAAGGAGCGGATGGAAGCGCTGCTGCGCGCGAGTCGCGCCGAATGGGTCGCGGTGCGCCTCCCGAGCATCATCGAGGGCCCCATCGCACCATTGCGCATCAGCGCCGATGGTCGCGGCATCGGCCGTACCATCACGGCGGCGTCGGTCGCCCAATTCCTGCTGACACACGTCACGTCGGCGGAGCTCCTGCGCTCGACGCCGAGCATCAGCCAGTGAAGGCGGCTCATGGCGGTGGGTGCACCATCAGCACAGCCGCTCGGCCAGGGCTGCGCCACTCCGCGCACCGCTGGCTCACCAGCCGGCGGAAGCTGTGATGCGCACTGGCATCGCCCCATCATCACTCGCGGGACGCGCCATCCCGGCGGACGGCGTGCAGCAGTTGACCTTCGAGCATGGATCGTCATCACGAGTCGTTGTGGCCGGGGCAACGCCACGCGGCACACAGTGTGCAGGAGCACTCGCATGCAGACATCGACAGAACTCCACGTCGTCTTTGGTGCCGGACAGGTAGGAGGCAAGCTCATCGATCTGCTGCTCGCATGCGGCCTGCAGGTGCGCAGCGTGCGGCGCACGGCGGAGCCGCGCCGTCATGCGGCACACGAGGCCATCCAGGCCGACGCCTATGATCGCGATTCCGCCATCCGTGCCGCCGCAGGAGCGGCAGTCGTCTACCATTGCGCCAACGCACCCTACCAGACCTGGTCCACGCAGCTTCCGCCGCTCTACCGCAACATCGCGGCGGCAGCGCAATCCGCCGGCGCGCGTCTCATCGTGCTCGACAACGTCTACGCGATCGGGGCGACGGGCACGTTCGACGAAGACACGCCGGAGCAGCCGCGCAGCCGCAAGGGCGTCATCCGCAAGCGCCTCGCCGACGAGCTGCGCGCCATGCACGCACGCGGCGACCTGGCCGTCACCATCGGGCGCGCGAGCGACTTCTTTGGTCCTGGCGCCGCAGACACCGTGCTCATTCATCCCCGTGCGATCGCGCAGCTGCTCGCAGGGCGCGCAATCGACACCATCAGCAACATCGATCAGCCACACTCGTGGAGCTACGCGCCCGATGTCGCCGAGGGGCTGCGACAGCTCGGCCTGCACCCGGAGCTGGCGGGCCAGACGCTGCATCTGCCGGTGCTGCCCGCCCAGACTGGCCGATCACTCCTGGCCGCGCTGACGGCCGAGCTGCAGGTGCCGCTGCAGACCCGCCGCATGCCCGGGGGGCTGCTCCGGCTGCTGGGGGTGTTCAACCCGGTCCTGCGCGAATTGCCAGAGATGCAGTACCAGTTCGAGCAACCATTCGTGATGTCGGACGCTCGCATCCGCCGCCTGCTTGCGCTCGAGCCGACGCCTCTGGCGGCGCAGATCGCCGCGACTGCTGCCTGGCTGCGGAGCCTGCGCGCCAGCTGAGCCCGGAGCGCTCACTGCGCTTCTCGCACCAAGGCACGAAGCCACGAAGGCGGGAGCCGGGCTCACACGAAGGCACGAAGCCACGAAGGGCGGGAGCCGGGCTCGCACGAAGGCACGAAGCCACGAAGGGACGGGAAGCGGGGGACGGGCATCTGCCACCAAGGACATGCCTCCGAGGTGCGCTTGCCGCATGATCTATTTGGGAGGATGCAGTCAATCGACGCCTGTAGCCACATCGTGTGATAGAATCAGACCCGGTTCAGGAGAAACGATGACCGCAATTACGCCCGATCGGTCGCCTGGCGCGTACCAGCGCCTGCTGGTGGAGGCCGGGCAGTGCGGCGCACCGATCGAGGCGGTGGCCGAGAAGCTGCTCGCCGAACAACTTGCCGGCGTTCACCCCGTGAGCGTGAGCGTGTGACGGCCGTGCTGCGTGCCGCTGGCCTGCTGACGGAGCTATCGCCAGAGGAGAAAGAGCGTGCGGCGCGCTACCCTGTCGCTTGAGGAAGCCCGGGCGGTGCTTGATCGCGCTGGTGGCAAGCCGCTGAGCGAGGTCATTCTGGAGATGCGCGGGTCGAAGGATTGAGCATCATGACACGCCAGCGGACGACCGCCGAGGTGCTGGCCGAGCTCCAGCGCAACCAGGCATGGCTGCGCGGCCTCGGCGTGCGCGCCCTTGGCCTGTTCGGCTCGTATCGGCGCGGGACGCCCCGCCCCGAGAGTGATATGGATTTTCTGGTTGACATGGAACAGCCATCATTTGATCGCTATATGGATCTGAAGCTCTGGCTCGAAGACACCTTCGGCTGCCCGGTCGACCTCGTGCTGCTGGACAGCATCAAGCCACGGCTGCGCCCGGCGATCCTGCGTGAGGTTGTGTATGCCGAGGGACTATCGCCTCTATCTTGAGGATATTCTGGAGGCGATCGCCCGCGTCGAGCGCTATACCAGCGACGTGGACTTCGTTACCTTCTCCGCCGACGAGATGCGCGTGGACGCAGTCGTGCGCAACCTGGAACTGATCGGCGAGGCGGCGAAGCAGATCCCGCGGGTCCAGCGCGATCTGATGCCGGCCATCGAGTGGCGCAAGATCGCCGGCCTGCGCGATATCGTCGCCCACCAGTACTTCAATCTCAACCTGGCGATCATTTGGGATGTGGTCGAGCACCACCTGGGCGACCTGCGCGTCGCGGCGACGGCGCTGCTCGCCGTCGATCCCGACGATCAATCCTGATCGCTGTGTCTACCGAGGCCCGGCATGCCCAAACAGCCCGGCAGGCCATCCCGCCTGAGCTGCATGCCCCGGCCTGCCGGCCTCCCTCAGCCCGCCTTTCGGGGGTGGATTATATGGAATGACGCGACGAGCCTGGCCAGCGGCAGCGTCTGGCGCCGGAGCCCTGGCCGGACATCTCCAGCGCCTGGGCGTGCGCTTGCCGCATCAGAAAGCCGTATCCCTCTGCCTACATGCCAACCCCCGAAACGGGCCGGAGTGGTGTCACACGAAGCCACGAAGGATCGGGAGCCGGGCTCACACGAAGGATCGGGAGCCGGGCTCACACGAAGGATCGGGAGCCGGGCTCACACGAAGGGCGGGAGCGGGCCGGAGCCGGGCTCACACGAAGGGCGGGAGCGGGCCGGAGCCGGGCTCACACGAAGGGCGGGAGCGGGCCGGAGCC
>JAGWYG010000207.1 GCA_018969485.1 Chloroflexota bacterium | reverse complement strand
CGATGCCCTGCTGGGCGGCGCCGGGGACGACGCCCTGTTCGGCGGCGTGGACGATGACGTACTGGGCGGGGACGATGGCCGCGACCTGCTCGCGGGCGGTGCCGGCAACGACCTGCTGGCCGGCGGGCCGGATCGCGACGTCCTGATGGGCGCGGACGGGGATGACTTGCTGGTCGCTGGTCTGGTGCTGGGCCTGCCGCCAGACGACTGGCAGGTGCTGCGCGGCGCGCAACCGTTGACGCAAATCCTGCGCGATCCGCGCAATGTCACGCTCGCGCAGTTCGGGAGCATCGACCGCAGTCAGGCCAATTTCCCCACCGACCGCGCGGGCGACGTGCTGTACGGCGAAAGCGGCGCCGATTTCCTGATCGGCAGTGCGGGCGAGGATCTGCTGGACGGTGGTGCGGGCGACGACACGGGTCTGGGCGGTGACGGGGCCGATCGCCTGCGCGGCGGCGACGGCGATGATCATCTGCGCGGCAGCGGCGGCAACGACGTGCTGGAAGGCAATGCGGGTGATGATTTTCTGGCGGGCGGCGGTACCGACGATGACGGGCTGGAAGCCGACGGCGCCGATTTGCTTTACGGCGGCGCGGGGCAGGATGAACTGCAGGGCGGACCGGGTGACGACCGCCTCAGCGGGGACAGTGGCAACGACCGGCTTTACGCCGGGCCCGGCGCCGACTGGCTCAGCGGTGGTGAAGGCGACGACCGGCTCTACGGCGACGAGGACGCGGACACCCTGTTCGGCGACGCCGGGGCGGATCGGCTATACGGCCAGGCAGGCGACGATCAGCCGATCGGCGGTGACGACGCGGACTATCTCGACGGCGGCGACGGCAGCGATCGCCTGCTCGGCGAGGCGGGCAACGATCGGCTCACCGGCGGTGACGCGGACGACCAGCTCTTCGGCGGCCCGGGCGACGATGTCCTGCAGGGCGAGGCCGGGGCTGACTGGCTCGATGGCGGTGCCGGTAGCGACACCCTGCTCGGGGGCAGCGGTCACGATCATTACTGGGTGAGCGACACCGGCGGTCTCGATCTCATCATCGACGTCGACGGCGATAACGGCCTGTGGCTGCCAGATGCGCACGGCCTCGCAGCTTGGCGCGCCGAGGCTGCGGGTCCGGATTTGCTGCTGATGCGGGACGATGCGGGGCTGCGAATCCGCGACTGGGCGCACAGCATCGACTGGTTGCGTTTTGGTGATCGCGGCATGCTGGATGGCGCCCACCTGCTGCAGCCGGCGTTGGCGGGCGTCGTGGAGACCCTGACCGCGGCCGGCCCTGCCGGCACCGCCGGCGATGACGAACTCACGCTGCGGCTTGATGGCGGCACCGTGTCGGCCGGCGCCGGCAACGATCGCTACGTGCTGAACGCCGGTGTCCGCGTGCAAATCGACGACGCACGCGGCGACAACACGCTGGTGTGGCCGACGGGGAGCAGTGCCACAGCGCTCGCGCTGGAGGGAACGGCGACGGGCTGGCGCCTTTCCCATGGCGACATTCAGGTTGACTGCGCGCCAGGCACCTTTGCCCGCTACGTCTTCGGTAACGGCACCGAGCTGTCGGCCGCTGACATGCTGGCACGGGCGGCGCGCGAACTTGCACTTGCGCCCCGCGTGGCTGAAGCGATCGGCAATCGAGCGCTGGCAGCGGGCGAGACCTTCAGCTTCACCGTATCTGACGGCGCGTTTGTGGATCCCAATCCGGACGCGCGCCTCAGCCTCGACGCCACCCTCAGCGATGGTCGCCCGCTGCCCTACTGGCTTCGCTTTGACCCACAGACCGCCCGCTTCAGCGGCCGCGCGCCCGCGGGGGCCACGCTGTCGTTGGCCGTGACGGTGCGGGCCAGCGACGAGACCGGCCTCAGCGCCGCGCAGCAGTTGGGGATCGACGTCCTGCCGCCGTTCACGCCGGGCAGCTCGGCGGTCTTTGCGCTGGCGTC
>JAGWYG010000110.1 GCA_018969485.1 Chloroflexota bacterium | reverse complement strand
GCCCGTGCCGGTGGCCGAGCCGTCGCCCGCGCCGGTGGCCGAGCCGTCGCCCGCGCCGGTGGCCGAGCCGTCGCCCGCGCCGGTGGCCGAGCCATCGCCCGCGCCGGTGGCCGAGCCGTCGCCCGCGCCGGTGGCCGAGCCGTCGCCGACCGTCACCAGCCAGATCGCCTGCGATCTCGGCGCGCCGGTCGAGCTGCGCGGCAGCGGTGCGCCACGCCGCAGCGCAGTGCTGCTGTTCTTCGACGGCCGTGCCGTCGGCGGAAGCACCAGCGACGACGCCGGCAACTTCGCCGTGACCCTGCGCGTGGGCGACGAAGCACCCGGCCGGTATCCCGTCGAGGTGCGCGTCCGCGCCGGCGGGGCGCTGCTGCTGACGCGCATCTGCGTGGTGCCGGTAGCCGACGCCAATGACTGAGCCGGCGGCATCCATGCATTCTGGTGCAGCCAAACAGGGAGCGCCATGCTGACCAGCGACACCATCGTGGCAGTCGCCACCGCCCCCGGGGCAGCGGCGCTGGCGGTCATTCGCCTCAGCGGCGACGCCGCCCACGCCATCGTGGCGGCAGTCTTCCGGCCACGGCGCGCCGGCCGGCTGCGGCCGATGCGGCTCCGCTACGGCTGGGTCGTCGACGGGCATGGCGCGCTCGTCGACGAAGTGCTGGCGGTGGTGATGCGTGCGCCGCACAGCTACACCGCCGAGGACATGGCCGAGATCTCGTGCCATGGCGGCACGCTGGTCGTGCAGCGCATCATCGCCTGCCTGCTGGCGGCGGGCGCGCGCGCGGCCCAGCCCGGCGAATTCACCCTGCGGGCGTTTCTCAACGGGCGCATCGACCTGACCCGCGCCGAGGCGGTGATGGACGTGGTGGCGGCGCGCAGCGAGCGGGCGCTGGCGCTGGCCCACCAGCAGCTGCGCGGCGCGCTCGGCGACGCCATCGGCCAGCTGCGCGAGGAGTTGCTCGGCGCGCTGGCCTACTGCACCGCGCTGGTCGACTTCCCCGAGGATGGCGTGGACGCGCTGGAGGTCGGCGAGCCGCTGCGGCGGGCGCGGGCTGCGGCGCAGCGCCTGCTCGACGGCGCCGCGCACGCGATGCGCGTCCGCGAGGGCGCGCGCGTCGTCCTGTGCGGTCGGCCCAACGCCGGCAAATCCAGCCTGCTCAACGCGCTGCTCGGCCACGATCGCGCGATCGTCACGCCGTATGCCGGCACGACGCGCGACACCATCGAGGCGCACGCCGACCTCGGCGGCCTGGCGCTGACGCTGGTCGATACTGCCGGCATCGCGCCGACCGACGATCCGATCGAGGCGCTGGGCATCGAGCGCAGCCACCAGGCGATCGCCAGCGCCGACCTGATCGTGGCGCTGGTCGATGCGACTGGCGCCGTGGCCGCGCTGCACGAGGCGCTGGCCCACGATCCGGCCCGCACGCTGCTGGTCCTGACCAAATGCGACCGCTGGCCCGAGACGCCGCCGCTGGTGGCGCTGGCGCACGCGCATGCCCCACCCTGCGCCGGGGTCGTCGCGGTCTCGATCCATCAGCCGGCGACGCTGGCGGCCTGTGCTTCGGCGATCACCACGATCGTGCTCGGCGCGCCGGCCGATGACGCGGGGGCTGCGTTGACGCGGCCGCGCCATCGCGATGCGCTGCGCCGCGCCGCGGCCGCGCTCGACGTGGCGCTCGCCGGCGTCGCCGAGCATCGCTCGCCCGACCTGCTGGCGCTCGACATCCACGATGCGGTGCTGGCGCTCGACGAGATCACCGGCGCGCACGTCGACGACGATCTGCTCGCTGCGATCTTCAGCCGCTTCTGCATCGGCAAATGAACCGGTGACCGGCTTCGGGAGGCAATCAGTGACGGCACGTGGCTGGATCCTGCTGGCGTGCGCGGTGGCGGCGTTCGTCGCCGCGCCGATCATCGGCATCGGCCTGCTCGCCAGCGCCGCGTCCGTCCTCATCGCGCTGGTGATCACCAGCGTGCTCTGGGTGCATGGCGCGGCGCGCGGCCTCAGCGTGACGCACCAGCCCCCGCAGGCATGCGTCGGGCTCGGCGACACCCTGGTCGTCACGGTGGTCGTGCAGGCGCATCGCGTGCTGCCGCGACCCTGGATCGAGGTCATCGACCACTCGACCCTGTCCGACCGCCCGGTCGCCCGGATCGACAACCTGTTGCTGGCGCGAACCAGCCGACATACGTGGGCCATCGTATGCCGGCAGCGCGGCGTGTTTCGGCTCGGCCCGACCACCGTGCGCATCGCCGATCCCTTCGGCCTGGCGCACGCCCGGCGCGATCTGACGGCCCGCCACGACGTGCTGGTCACGCCGGTGGCGGCCCGCTGGCCGGCCGCCTGCCGCGCGCTGTTCGTCGCCGCGCCGGACGCACGCCGCTCGCGCTGGCGCAATGCCAGCGAGCCGGCTGCCAGCGTGCGGCACTACCGGGTGGGCGATCCGCTGCGCAGCATTCACTGGCGCAGCAGCGCCCACCACGGCCAGTTGATGAGCCGCGAGCTCGATGCGCCGCACGACGACGATCTTGTCATCATGCTCGATCACGACGCTGCCGCGCGGACCATGCTCGACCCACCGGTGCTGCGTGCCGATGGCACGCTGGTGACCTCGAGCGACGACCTGTTGGCGCTGGCTGCCGCGACCGTGCTGGACGCCGCACTGCCGCAGCGCCGTGACATTCGCCTGATGCGCACCGGCACGCCGCCGGTGCTGCTCGCCAGGCTGCGGCATGCCGGGGATGGCCACCAGGCGCAGGCGGCGCTGGCGCGCTACCAGTCGGAGGGCGCCGCGCCGCTGGCGCACGCGCTGCCGGCGACGTGGCATGCGCTCGGCCGGCATGGTGCGCTGGTGCTGGTCACCGCCGCCCGCGGCACCGACTGGGTCGCGCCGCTGTGTCATCTCGCCCGTGGCGGGCAATCGGTCGTGGTGATCCACCTGACGATGGACCACTCCGCCGATCCGGTGGCGCTGGCGCTGCTGCGCGCCCACCACGTGCCGACGATCCTGCTCGACGCCAGCGGTGACGCGCCACGCCTGGCGGGTGATCCGGCGCCGTGAGCGCCATCACGCCACCACAGCACGCTGCCGCCGCCACGCCTGCAGCGTCGTCCATCCCAGCGTCAGCAGCACCAGCAGCGTGACGTACGCCACATAGCTCGCGAAGAACAGCCCGCCTTCCCAGCGCACCAGGCTGTAGCCATTGAAGAACACCGGCAGACACGCCACCGCGACGGCCACCATGAACGGCAGGTCGAACGCCAGGATGTTCGGCGCCACCGTGAGGCCACCGGGCGTGACCAGCGATGAGATGCCGATGATCGCCAGCAGGTTGAAGATATTGCTGCCCACCGCATTGCCGATGGCAATATCGCGCTCGCGGCGCAGCGTCGCGATCACCGACGTCGCCACCTCGGGCAGCGAGGTGCCGGCGGCGATGATCGTCAGCCCGATGATGACATCGTCGACGCCCAGGCCACGCGCCAGCTGCACCGCGCCATCGACCAGCCAGCGCGCACCGACGACCAGCGCCACCAGGCCGGCTGCCAGCAGCACCAGATTGGTGCCCACCACCCGTGCCAGCGGCTGGCCGCCGGCGGGCACCTGGCCATACTCCTGCGCATACTCGGCCTGGGCCGCCGCGGTCTCACGCCGGCTGGCGCGAATCGACCAGGCGACATAGACGATGATTCCGCTCACGAGCACCGCGCCATCGAGGGCGCCGATGCGGCCGTCGAGCGCGAAGCCGGTGAACAGCAGCGACGCTGCGAGCATGATCGGCACCTCGCGCCGCACGATCGCGACATGCACCATGAGTGGCGACAGCAGCGCGCAGATGCCGAGGATCACCAGAATGTTGAAGATGTTGCTGCCGACGACATTGCCGACGGCAATATCCGATTGACCGTTCAGCCCGGCTTGGACCGACACCGCCAGCTCGGGCGCGCTGGTGCCAAACGCCACGACCGTCAGGCCGATGACGAGCGGCGAAATGCGGGCGATGCCCGCCAGTGCCGCCGAACCACGAACGAGTAGCTCGCCGCCGAGCCCCAGGCCAATGAGGCCGGCGATGAGCAATACAACGATGTCCATGATGGGTCGCCTGCTCCTTTCACGTGTACACATCCATCCCATCCCAGTCCAGGTACCACGGGAGTTGCCAGCGAGCGGGCCGAGGTGCCCGCCACACGCACTGCGTGATCGAGCCGTGCTACAATGGCGGCGCGCCGTCACGCATGCGGCGCATGCACGCTCGGGAGGGCCTGTGTCGTCTCGGCCACTGATCCTGCTGATCGATGGGCACGCGCTGGCGTTCCGCGCGTTCCATGCGCTGGCCAATGCCGGGCTGCGCTCGTCGCACGGCGAGCCGACCTATGCCGTCTACGGCTTTGCAGCCATCCTGCTGAATGCCATCCACGAGCATCAGCCGACGTATCTGGCGGTCTCGTTCGACATCGGCCGCACCTTCCGCGACGATCTGTACGCCGAGTACAAGGCGGGCCGTGCCGCGACGCCCGCCGAGTTCGAGCCCCAGCTTCGGCGCATCAGGCAATTCCTCGAGGCGATGAATGTGCCGATCATCACCGCCCCGGGCTACGAGGCCGACGATGTCATCGGCACGCTGGCGCGGCGCGCCAGCGAACAGGGGCTCGACAGCCTCATCCTGACCGGTGACACCGACACGCTGCAGCTCATCGACGACCACGTGCGCGTCCTGCTGGCCAACCCGTTCGGCCAGCGCATGGCGGCGAAGATCTACGGCGTCGCCGAGGTGATCGAGCGCTACAAGGGGCTGCGGCCGGCGCAGTTGGCAGATCTGCGCGGCCTGAAAGGCGACGCCTCCGACAACATCCCCGGCGTCCGCGGCATCGGCGAGGCCGGCGCGATCGCGCTGCTGAACCAGTTCGGCACCATCGCAGCGCTGTTCGACCGGCTCGACGACGCGCCGGCGCGCTACCGCAAGCATCTCGCCGGCCAGCGCGAGGCCGCCGAGTTCAGCCGGCGCCTGGCGACGATCGTGACCGATGTCCCGGTCGCGCTGGATCTGGCGCATGCGACGCTCAGCGACTACGACCGTGGGGCAGTCGTGGCGCTGTTCCAGGAGCTCGAGATCGGCATGAACCTGCTGCGCCGCCTGCCGGTGCCGGCAGGCCAGGCGACCGCAGCAGCAACCCTGCCCGGCCACGGGGCCGGTGGCGCCATGCAGCCGTCGCTGTTCGCCGACACCACGCCGGCACAGGAAGCGCCGCGCCACGCCGGCGATTACCGCGCCGTGTGCGACGATGCCGCGCTCGCCGGACTGATCGACGACATCCGCGCAGCGGGCCAGTTCGCCTTCGATACCGAGACCACCGGGCTGAATCCGCTCGCCAGCGCGCTGGTCGGCATCGCGCTCGCCGCCACGCCCGGGGCGGCGTGGTACATTCCCGTCGGGCACCGCGACGGCACACAGCTGCCGCGCGACCGCGTGCTGGATGCGCTGCGGCCGGTGTTCGTCGATCCGGCCATCCGCCGCTACGCCCATCATGCCAAGTTCGACATCGAGGTCCTCGAACAGGCCGGTGTGCCGGTCGGGTCGCTGGCCGGCGACACGATGCTGGCGGCAGCGCTGCTCGACAAGCGCCGCGGCCTGAAAGAGCTGGCCTTCATGGAACTGCGCCTCGACGAGGCGCCGCAGCCGATTGAGGCGCTCATCGGCAAGGGGAAGCAGCAGATCAGCTTCGATGCGGTGCCGATCGAGCAGGCGACCCCCTACGCCGCCGCCGACGCCGACCTCACGCTGCGCCTGGCGGCCACGCTGCTGCCGCAGCTCGAGCGTGCCGGCGCCACCGCCGCGCTATACCGCGACCTCGAGCTCCCGCTGGTTCCGGTGCTGGTGCGCATGGAGCAGGCCGGCATCGCCCTCGACGTGCCCTACATGCACGCGCTGGGCGCGCGGCTGGGCCAGCGCCTGGTGCAGCTGACCGACGACATCCATCGCCTGGCGCGCCAGCCATTCAACATCAACTCGGGCGACCAGCTCGCCGATGTGCTGTTCGGCACCATCGGCCTGCCCTCCACCGGCCTCGAGCGCACCAGCACCGGCCGCATCTCGCTCACCGCCGCAGTCCTCGAGGGGCTGCGCGTCGACGACACCAGCGGCATCGTCGAGCTGATCCTGGCCTACCGCCAGCTGAGCAAGCTCAAGTCGACCTACGTCGACAGCCTGCCGGCGCTGGTCAACCCCGCCACCGGCCGGGTGCACACCTCGTACGCCCAGCTCGGCGCGGCCACCGGGCGTCTGGCGTCGCAGGATCCCAATCTGCAGAACATTCCGGCGCGCACCGAGGAGGGCCGCGAGGTGCGCCGGGGCTTCATCGCCGCGCCGGGCCACCAACTGCTGGCGGCCGACTACTCACAGATCGAGCTGCGCGTGCTGGCACACCTCACCGACGACGCCAATCTCGTGCGGGCCTTTCAGGAAGGCCAGGACATCCACGCCGCCACCGCCGCCCAGCTCTTCGGTGTCGCCGAGCCACAGGTGAGCCGCGAGCAGCGGCGCGTCGCCAAGACCGTCGTCTTCGGCGTGATCTACGGCATCAGCGCCTTCGGCCTGGCGCCACGCATCGGCACCGGCCGCGGCGAGGCACAGGCGCTGATCGACAGCTTCTTCGCCCGCTTTCCTGCCGTTCGCACGTACATCGAGCGCACGCTCGCCGAGGGCCGGCGCGACGGTGCCGTCGCGTCACTGTTCGGCCGGCGCCGGGCGATGCCCGACCTGAACGCCGGCGGTGCGCGCGCCCGCGCCGCCGAGCGCGAGGCCGTCAACCATCCCATCCAGGCGACGGCGGCCGATGTCATGAAGCTGGCGATGATCCGCGTCGATGCGGCGTTGCGCGCCGCGGCCGCACCGGCGCGGCTGCTGCTGCAGGTGCACGACGAGCTCATCCTCGAGGTGCCGGCAGCGGAGCTGCGCGCCACCGCCGGGCTGGTGCGCCACGCGATGGAATCCGCCTATACCTTCGAGCACGTGCCGCTGCGCGTCGAGCTCGAGGCCGGTCCGAACTGGGACGAGCTGTCGGCGCTCGCATGAGCACGGCGCCGTCGCCACAACAGAGGGATGCCAGCATGGAGTCGAACGCCGCCCACCCGCCGCCCGCGCCCGTGTTCTCGATCGTCGCGCCGGTGTACAACGAGCGCGAGCTGGTGCGCGAGTTCTGCCGGCGCGTGATCGCTGCGATGGAACCGGTCGGCGAACCATTCGAGCTGATCCTGGTCGATGATGGCTCACGCGATGGCAGCAGCGAGATCATGCGCGAGATCCATGCTGCCGATCCGCGCGTCAAGGTGCTGCGCTTTTCGCGGAACTTCGGCCATCAGGTTGCGATCACGGCCGGCACCGACTTCGCGCGCGGCCAGGCGGTCGCAGTGATCGATGCCGATCTGCAGGATCCGCCCGAGGTGATCCCGCAGATGATCGCGCAGTGGCGCCAGGGCTACGAGGTCGTCTACGGCGTGCGCGCCGAGCGGCAGGGCGAAACGGCCTTCAAGCTGGCGACGGCATCGCTGTTCTATCGGCTGATCCGGCGCATCACCAACGTCGACATCCCGCTGGATACCGGCGATTTTCGCCTGATGGACCGTAAAGTCGTCGATGTGCTGGTGACCCTGCGCGAGCACCACCGCTTCATGCGCGGCCTGTCGGTGTGGGTCGGCTTCCGTCAGTTGGGGCTGCCCTACCGCCGCGATGCCCGCATGGCCGGCGAGACGAAATATCCGCTGCGCAAGATGCTGAAGTTCGCCGTCGATGGCATCACGGCGTTCTCGTATCTGCCGCTGCAACTGGCGACCTACCTGGGGTTTGCGATCGCGGGGGTCGCGGCGCTGGCGATCATCGTGGCGGTGCTGCTGCGCCTGGCGACCGGCGTCAGCGCCCTCGAGGGGCAGGCGACGACGCTGGTGGCGGTGTTGTTTCTCGGCAGCATCCAGCTGATCGTCTTCGGCATCTTCGGCGAGTATCTCGGCCGAATCTACGATGAGGTGAAGCGCCGCCCGCTCTACATTGTGGGCGAGGCGCTGGGCCTCGAGCATCCCGGCCGGCGCGGCGCATGAGCGCCGGCGCCCGTGCGGCGTCGGTCAGCGCGGCGGGCGCAGCCGCGCCACCGTGCCGCGGATGAAGTCGGGGGTAGTACGACAGCAGCCACCGATGATGCGCGCGCCGGCGGCGACCCACGCGGGCGTCGCGGCGCACAGCGAGGCGTCGCTGAGTTGGCCGCGCCAGCCGGCGGCGCTGTCGTACACCTCGCCGGCGTTGGGGTATGCCACGATCGGCCGGACGTCGGCCGTGCGCAGCGCGGCGACCAGCCCGGGGATGTACGGTGCAGCAGTGCAGTTGACGCCGATGGCACGAACCTGGGCATAGGGCGCCAGCGCCCGCGCGCAGTCGCCGATCGGCTCGCCATGACACGTGTGTCCGGCATCCCGCGCGCTGAACGCCACCCACAGCGTGGCCGCGGGAAACTCGGCGGCCAGCAGGCCGGCCACCACCAGCGCCTCGCGCAGCAGCGGGAAGGTCTCACAGGCCAGCAGGTCGGCGCCGGCTGCGAGCAGGGCGGCGATGCGCGGCCGATGGAATGCGCGCAGCGCCTCGTCGTCCACCTGGTAGTCGCCACGGTACTCCGAGGTGTCGTGCAGATAGGCACCATACGGCCCGAGCGAGCCGACCACCAGCGGGCGCGACCGGCCGGGGGGCGGGCCGCTGCTCCAGAACGCGTCGCGCGCCTCGCGCGCCAGGTGCACGGCGCGCTGCATCACCGCGATCGCCTGTGCTTCGCTGAGGCCGTGGGCCATGAAGCCCGGCACGCTGGCCTGGTACGTGGCAGTGATCGCACAGTCGGCGCCGGCCTCGAAATACTCCCGGTGCAGGTCGCGGATCAGCGCCGGTGCGTCGAGCAGCACCTGCGCCGACCACAGTGCGCCGTCGACGGCGCAGCCGCGCCGGCGTAGCTCGCTGCCGAGACCGCCGTCGAGGATCACGAGTTCGTGCCGCTCGAGCAGGTCACCCAGTGGATCGTTCATCGCGCCCTCCATCACGCACCGCGCACCGCGCTGCTGCCCAGTATAGCATGCTGCCGACGGCCTGCCTGCGCGCCGGCGAGCGGCATGCGCGCTGAGCATGCACCCCCTCGCTTCCGTCTCTTCGTGTCCCCCCGCTTCCCGTCCCTTCGTGTCTTCGTGCCTTCGTGTGAGCCCGTCTCCGTCTCCCGTCCCCCGCCTCCCGTCCCTTCGTGTCTTCGTGCCTTCGTGCCTTGGTGTGGGCCCACGCACGCCAGGCATGCTAGAATGACGGCACCGTGGCGTGATGCGCCCGGCGCTGTCGTCAGATGCCTGGAGAACGTCCGATGGAATACACCCGTCTCGGCGCGACCGGTCTCGAAGTATCACGGATCTGTCTTGGCTGCATGGGCTTCGGCGATGCCAGCCGCTGGGTTCACCAGTGGGTGCTGAACGAGGCCGACAGCCGCTCGGTGATCAAGCATGCACTGGAGCTCGGGATCACCTTTTTCGACACCGCCAACATCTACTCGCTCGGCGAGAGCGAGCGCATCCTCGGTCAGGCGCTGCGCGACTTCGCGCGCCGCGATGAGGTCGTGATCGCGACGAAGGTATTCGGCCGGATGCGCGACGGCGCGAACGGTGCCGGCCTGTCGCGCAAGGCCATCATGCACGAGATCGATCAGAGCCTGTCGCGCCTGCAGACGGACTGGGTCGATCTCTACCAGATCCATCGCTGGGACGCGCAGACGCCGATCGAGGAGACGCTGGAGGCGCTCAATGACGTCGTGCGTGCCGGCAAGGCGCGCTACATCGGCGCATCGGCGATGTGGGCCTGGCAGTTTCAGCGTGCGCTGCACGTGGCAGAGCGTCACGGCTGGAGCCGCTTCGTGTCGATGCAGAACCACTTCAACCTGATCTATCGCGAGGAAGAGCGCGAGATGCTGCCGCTATGCCGCGCCGAAGGCATCGGCGTCATCCCCTACAGCCCGCTGGCGTCGGGGCGCCTGACGCGCGACTGGAATCACAGCGACACGGCCCGCGCGACCACCGATCAGATCCAGAAGGGCAAGTACGATGCTGCGGCCGACGCCGACCGTCCGGTCATCGAGCGGGTCGCCGAACTGGCGGCGCAGCGCGGCGTGCCGCGGGCGCACATCGCGCTGGCGTGGCTGCTGCAGCAGCAGCCGGTCGCGGCGCCGATCGTCGGCGCCACCAGCACCGCACATCTGGACATCGCGGTCGGCGCGCTCGGTGTACGCCTCGACGCTGTGGAGGTGGCCTCGCTCGAGGCGCCGTACGTGCCGCACCGCGTCGTCGGGCCGCTGTGAGATCAGCCCGGCGGCCAGGGGTGCGCTGCCGCCGGTTCGTCTGATGCTGGGGGTGTTACTGGCCGGCGATCGCCGCGAGGCGCGCCTGCACGCTGGCCGCGCCGCCCGGCAGCGGCAGCAGCGGCGGGCGTGGCGTCGTCGCCGGCAGTCCGGCGATCACGGGCACCAGCGCCTTGAGCGCCGGCACGGCGCCAAGCGGCTTGAGCGCCTCGTTGATCGCGACGACCGCGCGCTGCGGCACATCGCTGTCGGCGCCGGCGGCATGCGCCGCGATGATGGCGCGCAGCTCCGGGGCGAATGCGTTCGCCAGCGCGAAGATGCCACCCGCCGCGCCATCGCGCAGCGCGCGGGCCAGCAGCGGCGCGCCGCCGGTGTAGATCCTGAGCTGCGGATAGCGCGCGGTCAGCATCGCCGTATGCGCCGCATCCCCGCCGCTGTCCTTCAGCCCCATCACCGCGCCGGGATGGCTGTCGAGCAGGCCATCGATCAGCTCGGTCGTGATCGCGATCTGGCTCACCGGCGGGATGTGGTACAGCATGATCTGGCCACCCGCCGGCAGCGCATCGCACAGCGCGCGGTAGTACGCCAGGAGCCCATCGGTCGTAATCGTCTTGAAGTAATACGGTGGAATGACCAGCGCCGCATCCGCTCCCAGCGCGAGCGCATGGCGCGTCGCCTCGATCGTCTCGCCGAGCGCCACACAGCCAGTGCCGGCGATCACCCGCAGCCCACCGCGGTGCGCCAGCACCGTCTCGATCACCGCCTTGCGCTCGGCGAGACCCAGCGACGGGCCCTCGCCCGTCGTGCCGCAGGGCACCACGCCATCGGCGCCGTGGGCGGCCAGCCAGCGCAGGTGCCCGGCGATCCACGCATGATCGACGGCGCCGTCTGTCGGGCGGAAGGGCGTCAGCGATGCGACAAACAATTCGGCCATGGTGCCATTCTCCTGCATGCCCGATCACGCGGCCGGGGCATCGTGCAGCCGCAGCAGCGGCATCCCCGGCTCGACGATCTGTCCAACGACCACTTCGATGTGCCCGACGATGCCCGCGCGCGGTGCGAGCACCTCGTTCTCCATCTTCATCGCCTCGATCACCAGCAGCAGCGCGCCGGCGGCCACCGCCTGCCCCGGCGCGACGGCCAGCGCCACCACAGTGCCCTGCAGCGCCGCGACCACGGCACCCTGCGGCGGCGCGATCCGGCCAGCCCGCGGTGCCTGGCGCTGGCGCACCGCTTCCGCGGCGCCGCTCGCCGGGCGGCGCACCGTCACCTGGAACCGCCGGCCATTGATCTCAAGCTCGAGCTCCTCGGCTGGCGGCGAGGGTGGCGCGGGCGCGGCCGGCGTGCCGCGCGGCAGGCTGGCCAGCGCCGCCGCCAGATGCCGCGGAATGAAATTGACCGTCGTCGCCCCCGCGACGAATGCCGGATGCTGCAGCGCCAGCTGATGAAACGCGCGCGTCGTCGTCAGCCCCTCGACGACCAGATCGCGCAGGGCGCGCTGCGCACGTGCGATCGCACCGGCGCGATCCTCGGCCCAGACCACCAGTTTGGCCAGCAGCGAGTCGTAGTGCGGCGCGACGACCGTCCCGGCGGCGACGGCGCTCTCGAGCCGCACGCCGAAGCCGGCCGGCTCGCGGTACCGCGTGACCGTGCCGAACACCGGGCGAAAGCCGTCGCCGGCGTCCTCGGCGTTGATGCGACACTCGATGGCGTGGCCGCGCATCACGACGTGCTCCTGGCCGAACCACAGCGGCTCGCCGCGGGCGACGCGGATCTGCGCCTGCACCAGGTCGATGCCGGTGACCAGTTCGGTGACGGGATGCTCGACCTGGATGCGGGTGTTCATCTCGAGAAAGTACCAGGCGCCGTCCTGCACCATGAACTCGAGGGTGCCGACGCCGACGTACCCGACGGTGCGCGCCAGCGA
>JAGWYG010000109.1 GCA_018969485.1 Chloroflexota bacterium | reverse complement strand
TGCGGGCAGACGGGGACGCCGAACCGGGCGGCCATCAGCAGCACTGCCAGCACTTCGTTGACGCCACCGAGGCGGCAGGCGTCAAGCTGGCAGAAGCGGATCGCATCGGCCTGGAACAGCTGCTTGAAGATCACCCGGTTCTGGACATGCTCGCCGGTCGCGACGCCGATCGGCGCCACGGCACGGGCGATGCGCGCATGGCCGAGCACATCGTCGGGGCTGGTCGGCTCCTCGATCCAGAGCGGGCGGAACGCCGCCAGCGCCGCCATGCGCCCGATCGCCTCGTCCACGCCCCAGACCTGGTTGGCGTCCATCATCAGGTGTCCGTCGGGGCCGAGCTCCTCGCGGATGATCTGCGCACGACGCAGATCGGCGGCCGGATCGCTGCCGACTTTCTGCTTGATGTGGCGGAACCCGTCGGCGGTCGCCTGACGCAGCAGCCGGCGCAGCGTGTCGTCGTCGTAGCCCAGCCAGCCGGCGGACGTGGTGTACGCCGGGTAGCCGGTGGCGGCGAGCCGCTCCAGCCGGGCGGCCCGGCCCGGCAGCTGCTGCTCGAGCAGCGCGCGCGCCTGGTCGGGCGTGATCACATCATCGATGTATCGGAAATCGACGCAGCGCACCAGCTCCTCGGGCGACATGTCGCACAGCAGGCGCCACAGCGGCTTGCCCTCGGCGCGCGCGTAGCAGTCCCACACGGCGTTCACCAGCGCCGCCGTGGCGAGATGGATGACACCCTTCTCGGGGCCGAGCCAGCGCAGCTGGCTATCGCCGGTGATGTGCCGCCAGAACGCGCCCATGTCGGCAGTGAACGACTCGAGCGTCCGGCCGACCACCAGCGGCGCGAGCGCATCGATCGCGGCGACGCAGAGCTCGTTGCCGCGCCCGATGGTGAACGTCAGCCCATGCCCCTCGAGCCCGGGATGATCGGTGCTCAGCACAACATACGCCGCCGAATAGTCCGGATTCTTGTTCATCGCGTCGGACCCCGCGAGCGTGCGCGATGTCGGGAACCGGATGTCGTGGCTGGTGGCCGCGGTGATGGTGATCGGCACGGCAGGCTCCTCGTCGTTCAGGCGTCCCGGAATGGCAATTCGACGACCGTGGCATGGGTATCGCCGGAGCCGACGGTCAGGTGCGTGCCGTAGGCGTGGGCGGTGCGTATGTATCCCAGGCCGACGGGCCCGAGGCGTGGCGAGACGACCGCGCTGGTGAGGGTGCCGGCATCGGCCCCGGCGTGCCACAGCGGTGCCGGCGAGGTGGCCGGCGCGTCGAGCCGCAGGCCGCACAGCCGGCGCGCCATCCGGCCGCGGCTCTCCATGCGCGCGATGATCTCCTGGCCCACGTAGCACCCCTTGGTGAAGCTGATCGCATCGAGCAGGCCCGTCTCGAGCGGAATGTAGTGCTCGCTGAACTCGGCTCCGGTGCGCCCCTCGCCGGCCTCGACGTGCAGCACCTGCGCGGTCGCGTCATCGAGCGGCACGGCACCGTGCTGCGCCAGCGCCGCCTGCGCTCCGGCGACCGCACCGGCCGGAACCAGCGCGGTGACGACCGGCACGCCGAGCGGCCGGCGTCCGACCAGCAGCCATCCGTCGTCGCCCGGTGCGGTGCGGACGATCTGGTGCGGGATCGATGGTGTCGTCGGTGTGCCGCAGAGCGCCTGCAGCGCCGCCGCCCCCGCCGGCCCGTACAGCGTCAGCTGCGCGTATCGCCGCCCCGCCGCAGTCAGCGTCACCTGATCGTTGAAGAAGATGTTGCGCCGCAGCAGGCCGTAGACCGCCGCGCCCTGCCCCGGGCCGGTCAGGAGCAGCAGCGCGTCGTCGATGGCATGCACCGTCACCACGTCGATGATCCGCCCGATCGGCGAGGTGAAGACGGTGCGCACGCCGGAGCCCTCGGCGATCTGGCTCATGTCGTTGGTGGTGAGCCGCTGCAGCAGCGCCGCCCGATCACGCCCGGCGAGGATCATGCGGCCGATGTCGCTCTCGTCGCGCCAGGCGACGCCGCCGAGCGCCGCCTGGTAGGCCGCAGGCGCCGGCGGTGTGCTGCCGGTCTCGGGTGTGCTCATGTCGCCGCCAGATCCTGCGCCACAAAGTGCGCGGTACTCTTCGCCGCCTCGAGAATGGTCAGCAGACCGCTGCCGGGATGCACCGCGCCGCCGACCCAGTACAGCCCGCGGACCGCGTCGGAGCGGATGTGCGGCCGGAATGGTCCCAGCTGCGTCCAGCCATGGCTCAGGTTGAAGACCGCGCCCAGATGCACCGCAAACGCATCCTGCCACGTCTGCGCAGTGTACCGCGTCTCGCTCACGATGTGCGCTGCGACATCGTGATAGCCCAGCAGCGGCAGCCGCTCAATGATCAGGTCGCGGTAGCGCTGCTCGTGCGCCGCCCAGTCGACGCCATATCGCGTATTCGGGATCGGCACCAGCACGAAGAGCGTACTATGACCGTCAGGAGCATTCGATGGATCGATGACTGACGGGTTACACACATAAAATGGCGGGTCAACATCGTCGAGTGCCGAATCATCGATGTATGGCCGGTCACGGCGCAGAATATGCCTGGAGAGATACAGTTGATGATGTGGCAGGTCTTCGTAGCGACGATTGACCCCCAGGTAGATCATGAAGGTCGAACACGAGAAGTGCAGCTTCTCGAGGCGGTCATCGGTATAGCGCCCACGATCGCGCTCGTCCAGCAGATGGCGCATGCCGTGCGCGAAGTCGGCATTGACGACCACGAGATCGGCGGCGATGCGCTCACCCGATGCCAGCTCCAGGCCAGACGCCCGTCCGTTGGTGGTCACGACGCGTTTCACCGGCGCATCGCAGTGGATCGTGACGCCGAGATCCTGTGCGGCGCGGGCCAGCGCCTGCGCCAGCGCGCGGAAGCCGCCGACCGGATGCCAGATGCCATCGGCGAACTCGAGGAACGCGATCAGGCTGAACACGCTCGAGCAGCGCGTCGGGTGCATGCCGAGGTACTTCGAGGGATAGCTCAGCGCATAGACGACGCGCTCGTCGGCGAAGTGGCGCCAGAAATGCTGGTACAGGCTCTCCCAGGGGCGGAACGGCAGGGCTGCCGCCAGCTCGAGGGGATTGAGATATCCGGGGATCGAGCGCACCGGGGTGCCGAGATATGGCTCATAGCCGACGATGTTCTTCTGGATGTGTTCCATATACCAGCGGTCGAAGCGCGCCGGCAGATCGGGCCGCAGCGCCGCCAGCTGGACGCGGAACGCCTCGAGGTCCGACGTCAGGTCGAGCACGCTGTCGTCCCAGAAGCGCAGGCGGGTATTCGGCGACACGCGGCGGAACTGGACATACGACTCGCGGTTCAGGCCACAATCGGCGAACAGTTGATCATAGACCCGCGGCACCTGCAAGATTGTCGGCCCGGTATCAAAGCCGTACGGTCCCTCATCGAACCCGCGCATCCGCCCGCCGACGCGGGCATGTGCCTCGTAGACCGTGACGCGATGCCCGGCGGCGGCCAGGCGCATAGCGCTGGCGAGGCCGCCGGGGCCGGCGCCGACGAGAGCGATGGTAGCCATGACACATTCATCCTTCGGCGCATCCTGGACGCGGGTCAGCGCGGTTGTGCCAGGATGCGCACGCTGTTATCGTGAGAGCCAACCGCCAGCAGGCTGCCGTCGGGGCTGAAACTGATGGCCGTCAGGCTGAACTCGAGGGCATGCTCGGCGACCAGTGCCCCGGTGCCCGCATCATACACCATCACGGTTCCGGCGGCGCTCGATGCCGCCAGCAGGCTGCCATCGGGCGAGAATGCGATGCCGGCGAACCAGCCCTCGGCAGCGGGAGCGGCGATCGTGCGGGCGATGACGCCATCGCCGGCGTTCCAGAAGCGCACCACGCCATCAAAGCTGGTGGTCGCCAGCACCGCGCTGCCGGGCTGGAAGGCGACGGCGGTGATCGCGGCATCACCGCCCTGCAGGGTGCGCAGCAGCTGTGATGTCGTCACGTCGTAGAGCGCGATGCGCGGATTGGCCGCCGGGCCGACCGCCGCCAGATAGCGGCCATCGCCCGAGAACGCCAGCAGCGTCACCGCCCCCAGATCGTTGGCCGGCAGCGTCTGCCCCTGCGGGCCCGTCTGGTTCCAGACCGTCACCGCGCCGCCGCTATCGCCAACCGCCACCAGCGCGCCCGTCGGGCTCGCCGCGACGCTCAGCGGAGTGCCGGGCGCGCCGCTGAGCAGGCCGCTCTGCTGGTTGGCGATGTCGATGACCGCCACGCGCCCCTGTTCGTCGAGCGCGATGAACCGGCCATTCGGCAGAAACGCGAAGGGCTGGCTGGCGACCGGCGAACCGGGCAGCAGCGAGTTCGAGCCATCCGCGAGGATGCGCAGCTGGAGCACCCCGTTGTAGCCGGTGAGCACCACCGCCCGGCTGTCGGGCGAGAACACGATGCCGGTGATCAGGCCCTGCCCAACCAGCGCGCTGCCGACGATGCTGTCGTCGGCCGTGCTCCACAGCAGCACGCGGCCCTCCTGGTCGCTCGCCGAGACCAACCGCTGGCCATCTGGCGCGAGCGCGATGCTGAAGACGCCCATCTGGTGCTGCTCCAGCACGCCCGCAGCGCTGCCGTCGGCGACCGCCCAGCGGCGGATCGTACCGTCGAGCCCGGCGCTGTAGAGCGTCGCGCCGTCGGGGGTGAACTCCAGGCCGCGGATGACCACCCAGTTGGTGTGGCCGCGCAGCGTCTGGCGCGTCGCGCCGCTCGCGGCGTCGAGCAGGCTCACCGTCCCATCGGTCGAGCCGACAGCGATCGTGCGGCCATCGGGCGAGAAGCGCACGCCGGTCGTCCAGTAGCGCGTGACGCCATCGGGCGTCAGCGCCGTCTGGAACGCGAAGCCCGCGACCGCCGCGCCCGTGGTGGCGTCCCACAGCCGGATGGCACCGTCGCGGCCGCCCGAGGCGATCAGCCGCGAATCGGGCGAGACCGCGACCCCGCCGATGTAGCCGGTGTGGCCGGTGAGCACGTGGCGCACCGACCAGTCGCTGGTATTCCAGACGCGCACGGTGCCATCGGTACTGCCCGAGACGATGAAACTGCCGTCGGGGGCGATGTCGAGGCTGCGGATCCAGCCCTCGTGGCCGACGAGCGTCTGCTCGACAGTGCGATCGGCGGTGCGCCAGACCAGGATGCGGCCATCGTCGCTGGCGCCCGTCACCAGCCGGGTGCCATCGCGCGACCACGCCAGCGAGGTGACGCGGCCGCGGTGGCCGCTGAGCCGCACCGTCTCGCTGAGCGTCGCCGAGTCGAACAGCCGGACCTCGCCGCTGATGCCGATGGCGATGGTGGCGCCATCGGGCGAGAACGCCGTCGGCCCGACGAGCGAGCCGTCGATGGCGGCAGTCTGGGTGATGGTGGCGGCATTCGTCAGCGTGATGGCATCGGCGCCGAGCGCGATGCCGGTCGGCGTCGGCGCCGCCGGCACGCTGGTGGCCGGCGCGCTGGTCGGCGCCGCCACGGTCGGCGCGGCGGTGGCTGCGGCAGTGGGCTGCAGCGCGGCGAACGGCGAGGTGTAGCCGAGCAGCCGCGGCAGCGGGCTCTGCGGCGCGAGCAGCAGCGCGGTGACCAGACACAGGCCGAGCGCGATGATCACCAGGCCGACCGCCAGCGCCACCAGGCAGCCGGTCGGAATGCTCGCACGTGGGCGGCCGACGGTCTGGGCGGGGGCAGCGGCCGGCACCTCGACAGCCGGCACGGCGACCGCCCCAGCCTGCGGCGGTGGTGCAGCGGCGGGCGGCGTGGCCGGTGCCACGGTCGCGGCGGGTTCGGGCGGCGCGACGGCGGCGGCGTCTGGCCCGACGAAGCCCAGACTTCGCTCGCCCAGCGTCCGCACCGTCTCACACGCGACGCGCATCTCACGCGCCGACTGGTAGCGATTGACCACCCGCGGCTGCAGGCCGCGCATCAGCGCCTGCTCGACCAGCGGCGAGACATGGGGCGCCACACCGCGCAGCGCGGGCGGGCCGCCCGCCAGGTTGGCGGCCGGCGGCGCCTGGCCGGTCAGCAGCAGGAACCACAGCGCGCTCAGCGCGTAGATATCGCTCGCCTCGGTCGGCTCGCCCTCGGCGAGCTCGGGCGCCAGCCATGGCGCGGGCGCGCTGCCCAGGCTGCGCACGGCGGCGAACGGCAGCAGCCGCACCGCGCCATCGGCGGTGAACCAGATGTCAGCGGGTTCGGGCGCGCCGAGCGTCAGCGCGGGGCGGTGCGCATGCAGCGCCGCCGCGGCGCCGAGCACGTCGATCAGCCAGCCGATCGCCTCCGCGGCGTCGGGCGCACCGCGCTCGGCCCGCTGCGCCAGATCACGGCCGGCAGGATCATCACACACCAGCACGTATTGCGCCCCATCGGCAAAGTGCTCGCGCAATGGAACCAGCGACGCGTGCCGGACCGCCGCCACCTCGCCGGCCAACCGGGCGGTGTCGGCCTGCGTCGTGCTGTCGATCGGCAGGAGCGCCACCAGCACCAATCGATCGTCGCGCAGGTCGCGGCCGCGTACCAGCCGGCCCGTCGGGCTCTCGGTGATCGCGTAGATCACACGAAAGCGATCGCCGATCATCTCCTCAGGGATTGCCATCAGTCTGCCCCCACGTCTGTCGGCGCCATGCGACCATTACCCGGCACGCGCCACGGCGTCATCGATGCGCGCCACTGCCCGCCTGGCGCTGCGTACCGCCCCTTCGATCGAGGCCATGAACTCCTGCTGGGTGAAATCGCCGGCGAGAAAGAAGTTTTCGACCGGCGTCGCCTGATCGGGACGATACGGCTCGACACCCGGCCGCGCCTGGTACACCGAATTGGGAATGCGCACGATGTGGTGCTTGGTCAGCGTCGCGGCGCGCGCATTCGGGTGCAGGCGGTAGAAGTCATCGAGCACCACCCGGATCAGCTCGGCGTCGGCGAGGTTGAACAGCGGCTCGGCGGGCGCCACCACCAGCTCGACGATCGAGCCGCGGCCGTGGTGATAATCCGGCGAGACCAGCGGCAGATCGGCATAGACGCTCAGGTACGTGCCCGAACTGAACAGCAGGTTCGGCACCGTGGTGACCATCTGGTCGAAATAAAGCTGCACGGTGATCACCGGCTGCCCTTTGAGGTGCTTGAGGCCGGCGAACACCGGATGCGCCTGGCGCAGCGCATCGGGCAGTGCCTTGCGCAGGCTGTGCACCGGCATCGCCGAGAGGTACAGGTCTGCCTCGACGCGCGCGCCGTCGTCGAGCACGAACCCGGTGACCCGGTTGGCCGTTGCGTCGTAGCCGATCTGCTCGATCTTCCGGCCGAGATGGATCTGCACGCCACGGTCGCCGAGCTGCCGCATCAGCGGCACCCACAGCCGTTCGTGCGGCGAGCCCTTCACCAGCCCCATGCGCGGCGCATCGGTCTCCTTGGCGAAGTGCAGCAGCGCGGTGAGCACCAGCTTGGCCGATACGCGGTCAGCCTTCTGGAAGTTCAGCGCCAGCGCCATCGCGTCCATCACCCGGTCGAGCGAACGCTGCCCCATGCCGTGCCGCAGATGCCACGCCGCGTAGGTCTGGTCGGCCTGGGCATCGATGTAGGCCTGCGAGCCGAAGATCGCCCGCACCAGCCCCAGCGCCATGCGCGCCTTGTCTTCGGCGTTCAGCAGCCTGAATGCCGCCACGCCGGCCAGGCCGTTGAGCGGCGCCGGCCACCCCGGCACGAAGCGGATGGGGTGGATGCCGTGCTCCGGCGAGACGAAATTCATCTCGGCCGGGCGCCAGTCGAAACAGTCATCGAGGCCACACTCGCTCAGAAACCCCAGGAGGTTGTGGTATGCCCCGAAGAACACGTGGAGCCCGCTCTCGACCCAGTCGCCGTCGGCGTCGCGCCAGGCAGAGACTTTGCCGCCCGGCACGTCACGCTTTTCGAACATGACCACGTCATGGCCGCGGTCACTGAGCCACTTTGCGCTGGCGAAGCCTGCGGGACCGGCGCCGGCGATGGCAATGCGCATGAGGTCACCCCTCGACTGTACTCGACATATGGCGGTGACCGGCAGCGGCACCGCAACGTATGTTACGCAGTTGGGGCGCGTGGTGGATGTGCGGCAGCGCGATCCGCCGCACGCCCGGGGCGTGCCGGCGGGCGGATGCGGCGGCCCGGACGCGCATGGATCGCATCGGGACCGCCGCATGCTGCTACGTGCCGAACGCGCACGCCGCCTGGCAGGTGCGCTCGACCAGCGCCAGCAGCCGTGGCAGGTCGAGTTCGGTGGCGACATGGCAATTCGGCGGCGCCGGATGCCAGCGGCGATCCACCGTCGTCATGCCACGCGCCGCGCTCCACCCGGTATCCACCGCCAGCGCCGCCGGCTCGAGGCGCGCGACGGCCGGGTCGAGCACGATCGCCATCGCTTTGGGATCGGGCAGGTTGATGCCACGGCCGCCGCGTGCCAGCGAGCGCTCGCGCAGCCTGGTGTTGATCGGGCCGATGAAGTGGCGCCCGAGCGGGCCGCCCGCCACCAGTCCGTCCCACACGGGCCACGCGATCGGCGTGGCGAGGGTGAGGTCCCAATCGAGCACCACCGGATTGAGGCCACGCGCGAAACACAGCGCGGCCGCCTCCGGATCGGCGTAGATGTTGAACTCGGCCGCCGGCGCGGCATTGCCGGTGCCGCGGACCGCGCCACCCATCAGGACGGTCGCGCCCAGCAGCTGGGGCAGCTCCGGTTCGATCGCCAGCGCCAGCGCGATATTGGTCAGCGGCCCGAGCGGCACCAGCGTCGCGCCCGGGTGCGCGCGCGCCAGGCGCACCAGCGCCGCCGCCGCCGGCTCGCGCTCGATGGGGCGCGTCGATGGTGCAAACCCGACATCGCCGAGGCCGTCGGAACCATGCACGCTGGCCGCATCGACCGGCGCCATCAGCAGCGGGCGGCTCGCGCCGCGGAAGATCGGGATCGCCGGCGCCAGCGCGGCATCGCACACCGTCGCGACATTGCGCACCACATGCCCGAGGCCGACGTTCCCGGCGACGCAGGTGATGCCGACGACCTCGATGGCGGGATCGACGAGCGCCATCAGGATCGCGAGCGCATCATCCACGCCGCAGTCCGTGTCGATGATCACCGGACGGGCCATTGGTGCCTCCTCATAGCAGGCATGGCAGCGCGCAGGCGCGTTCGACCAGCGCCGCAAAGCGGTCGGCGTCGACGCTGGTGACGATGGTGGCGTTCGGCGGCGCCGGGTGCCAGGTCCGGTCGTGGGTCGTCATGCCACGCGCCGCGCTGTGCCCGGTATCGACGGCCACGGCGGCGCGGATGCTCGTCGCGCAGGCCGGATCGAGCACTACCGCCATCGCCAGCGGATCAGGCATCAGGATGCCCGGGCGCGCCCGGCCACGCGTGCGTTCGGTGAGGCTCAGGTTCATCGGGCCGACGAAGCGCCCGCCGATCGGCCCGGCAGCCATCAGGCGATCCCACACCGGCCACAGCAGCGGGGTCGCCATCGTCACTTCCCAGTCGAGACACGTCGGATCGAGGCCGCGGTCGAAGCACAGCGCCGCAGCTTCCGGATCGGCGTAGATGTTGAACTCGGCCGCCGCCGACGAGTTGCCGGTCCCCTTGAATGCGCCACCCATCAGGACCGTGCCGCCGAGCAGGCGGGGCAGGTCGGGCTCGATCGCCAGCGCCAGCGCGACGTTGGTCAGCGGCCCGAGCGGCACCAGCGTCGCGCCCGGATGGGCACGCGCCAGCCGGACGATCGCCAGCGCCGCCGGCTCGTCTGCCGGGCGGCGCGCCGTGTCGGGAAAGCCGGCATCGCCCAGGCCGTCGTCACCATGCACCTCGTCGGCGTGATAGGGCGCCATCAGCAGCGGGCGGCTCGCGCCGCGGAAGATCGGGATGGGTCCGGCGCCGACGGCGTCGAGCACGCGGCCCACGTTGTTGAGCACCTTGGGCAGCGCGACATTGCCGCTGACGCAGGTGATGCCGAGAATCTCGACGTTCGGGTCGGCCAGCGCCATCAGCAGCGCCAGCGCGTCATCGACGCCACAATCGGTGTCGATGATCAGTTGTTGCTTCGTCACGAGTCGCCTCCGTTCATGCCGTTCGGCCGAGAATATCCTTCAACATGGCCACAAACTTCGCCTCGTCGGCATCGACGGCGAAGTGCGTGTTGGGCGCCTTGCCGCGACCGCGGCGGAAATCGCAGACGGTCACGCCGTCGGTCAGCGGTCCCTGAACCTCGACATCGACGTGGATGAGCTCGGTGGTGATCACGCCGGGATCGATGATGGCGCACACCGCCAGCGCATCATGCACCGGCGCCGCGCCCAGGCGCGCCATCGGCTGCCCGGCATCGTAGGCGCCGATGCGGCGCTCGACGACGACCGCGGTCGCGATGGTGGCCGGCGTGCCGATGCGCCGGAACTCGACGCAGTCCGCGCGCGAGACCAGCGCGCGGTGGGTGGCGTCGAGCGGCACCATGCGGATGGGCCGGCCGCAGTTCATCACGATCCGCGCCGCCTCGGGATCACACCAGATGTTGAACTCGGCCAGCGGCGTGACGTTGCCCAGGTGGTGGGCGCCACCCATGATGACGATCTCGGGGATCTTCTCCAGGATCTGTGGCGCCTTGCGGATCGCCGCCGCGACGTTGGTCAGCGGGCCGACCGGCACCAGGATGATGTCGCCAGCCGACGCCAGGTAGGTCTCGATCAGCCAGTCGACGGCGTGCTGTGCCTGCTTCTGGCTGGTGGCGGGCGGCAGATCGAGCAGGTCGCCATGGATCGACGACGAGTCCTCATCGCGCTCGAAGTCGGGCCGCGACAGCGGCAGGCTCATGCCTTCGAACACCGGGATCTGCACGCCGATGTAGTCGAAGACGCGCAGCGTGTTCTCGGTGCAGAAGTGCACCAGCGTGTTGCCGTTGACGGTCGTCGCGCCGATGAGGTCGATGTCGGGCGAGAGCGCCGCGACCATCAGGGCGACCGCGTCGTCGGTGCCGGTGTCGACGTCGAGGATGATCTTCTGGGGCATGGGGCGATCCTTTCTGGGCTGAACGATCAGGCAGTGCGGCCAAGGATTGCGCCGAGCATCGCGACAAACTTCGCCTCATCGGCGTCGACGGCGAAGTGGACATTCGGCGCCCGCCCGCGGCCGCGGCGGAAATCACACACGGTCGTGCCGTCGGTCAGTGGTCCCTGAACCTCGACATCGACGTGGATGAAGTGCGTGGTGATGACGCCGGGATCGAGGATGGCGCACACTGCCAGGGCATCGTGGACTGGCGCCGCGCCCGTGCGGCGCGCCGGCTGGTGCGCATCATAGGCGCGGATCCGCTGCTCGACCATCACGGCGGTCGCGATCGCCGCCGGCGTGCCGATGCGCCGGAACCTGGCGCAATCCTCGAGCGAGACCAGCGCGCGGCTGGTGGCGTCGAGCGGCACGAGCCGGATGGGCCGGCCGCAGTTCATCACGATGCGCGCCGCCTCGGGATCGCACCAGATGTTGAACTCGGCCAGCGCGGTGCGATTGCCAACCTCGTGGGCGCCGCCCATGATCACGATCTCGGGGATCTTCTCGAGGATCTGGGGCGCCTGACGGATCGCCGCCGCGACGTTGGTCAGCGGGCCGACCGGCACCAGGATGATGTCGCCGGCCGACGCCAGATACGTCTCGATCAGCCAGTCGACCGCGTGCTGCGGCTGCTTGCGGCTGGTCGCCGGCGGCAGGTCGAGCAGATCGCCGTGAATGGCGTGGGACGATGCCGCCCGCGGCGGATTGGGGCGCGAGAGCGGCAGCGCCATGCCTTCGTACACCGGGACCTGGACGCCGATGGCGTCGAAGACCCGCAGCGTGTTCTCGGTGCAGAAGTGCACCAGCGTGTTGCCGTTGACGGTCGTCGCGCCGACGAGGTCGAGCTCGGGCGAGAGCGCGGCGAGCATCAGGGCGACGGCATCGTCGGAGCCGGTGTCGACGTCGAGGATGACCTTTTGCGGCATCAGAACGCTCCTTTGCATTCACCACAGGTAGTCGGGGCGCGACGCCGCCAGCACGGCGCGCACGTCGTCGATCGTGGGCGCCTGCCGGCCGGTGCCACGGCGCTGGACCATCGCTGCGCCCATGGCGTTGGCGACGGCCGCGATCCGGGCATCGGGCCAGCCATGCGCGACGCCGAACAGGTACGCCGCCGCGAAGCAGTCGCCGGCGCCGGCGACATCGCGGACGACGACGGGGATGCCCGGGGCGTCGTGGTGGCTGTCGGCGTCGATGATGCTGCAGCCGGCGGCGCCACGCTTCACGACGACCCGGCGGATGCCCAGCGCGAGGAAGGCGGC
>JAGWYG010000206.1 GCA_018969485.1 Chloroflexota bacterium | reverse complement strand
CCGACTGCCCACCGCCGACTGCCCACCGCCGACTGCCCACCGCCGACTGCCCACCGCCGACTGCCGACTGCCAGTATACACAGCATGCGGGAATCGGGGAACGCGACGGGTTGGCCGGCGGATCATCCCACGGTGGCGCCGGCAGCATCCAGCCGGCGCATCAACACGCTGGCGCTCGCCGGGCACGCGCTGGTGAACTGGATCGACTGCCGGGCGGCGGCGTCCACGGCATCGCGCCCGACCGCTACCCACCCGGCGGCGAGAAACCACGGCGCCGCCGTGGTGGTCAGCAGCACGAGGCGCCTGACGCCGTGGTGCAGCGCCAGCATGGATGCCGCATCGGTGAGCGCCCGCCCGATGCCACGCCTGCGCCAGCCCGGCGCCACCGCCACCGAGCGCAGCAGCGCCGTGTCACCGTACAGCTCCAGTGCGGCACTGCCGATGAGCACGCCAGCGCTGCGAGCCACCAGCGCCGTGGCCAGATGCTGCGCCAGCCCGGCCTCGGGCAGGCCCACCTGCCCGAGCAGCGCCAGGAGCGCCGGCAGATCGGCCGATGTCGCCGGCGTGATATGCCATGCCATGCCATGCCTCCGTCAGATGTCCGCCGGGCGGCGCGCGGTGATCGAACAGCTCGCGATGCGCCCGTCCAGCGCGAGCAGTGCAGCATCCGACAGCGCCCCGGATTCGCTCAAGGCCCGGTCGCGCAGGTACTCGCTGGCGTAGCGCTGCGTGATCACAAGATCGATGTCGGCGAAGCCGGCCGCCCGCAGCAACTCCCGATAGCGCCCGACCGTCAGGGCGCCGGCGAAACATCCCGCCCAACTCAGCGCCGTGCGTAGCTCGGCCTCGCTGACCGGCAGATCGGCCAGGTCGCCGTCGAACACGATGTCCGAGACTGCCAGCCGGCCGCCAGGCCTGAGGACCCGGCATGCGTCGGCGAGCACGCGGGCTTTGTCCGGCGCCAGATTGATCACACAGTTCGAGATCACCACGTCGGTGGTCCGGTCGGGCAACGGGATCGCCTCGATGTCGCCCTGCATGATGTGGACGTTGGTCGCGCCGACGCGCGCGACATTGCGCCGCGCCGTCTCGAGCATCGCCTCGGTCATGTCGAGGCCATAGACCATGCCGGTCGGGCCGACGCGCTGCGCCGCCAGCAGGACTTCAAGGCCCGCGCCGGAGCCGAGGTCGAGGACGACCTCGCCAGGGTTGAGCGCGGCGAGCGCCAGGGCGTTGCCGCAGCCGAACGAAGCGCTGACGACATCGCCCGGAAGCTGGGCGAGGGTCTCGGCACCATAGTAGTGCAGCTCGGTGCTGACCGGATCGCAGCAGGCGGCGGCGCCCGGGCTGCAGCAACCACTGGCGGTCTCGATCGCGTGGCGGTAATGGTCGCGCACGATGGCGCGGATCATCTGTGCGTCGTCCTGCGATGGATTCATGCGGGTACCTCCTGTGCGCCTGACCGGCGCATGATTCACGACTGCTGCACACGGGGGGTGGCGGATGACCGCGCCAGCCACGCGATGCGCTCGGCGCTGTCACGATGGTTCGCGCGCGACGCGCGTGAGTGCGTCGAATCCGGCGAGGACCCGTGCTCGCATGGCGGTGAGGACGTCGTGGCGCACGGCGTAGTATGCCCACAGCCCGCGCCGCTCGCTCGCGATCAGCCCGGCCTCGCGCAGCAACCGGAGATGGTGCGAGACGGTCGGCTGCTTGACGGGCAGCGCCGCCTCGAGATCGCAGACACAGATCGCACCGCCGTGCTGGGCCAGCATGGCGAGGATCTGCAGCCGGACCGGATGCCCGAGCAGGCCCAGATCGCCGCTCAGCTGCAGCGCTGCCTGGTCGCTGAGGCACGCGCCTGCGCGCGCGCCCCCCGTGAGCGCCACCGTGTCACCGTCATCGCCATCGTTCACCGCGCTGCTCCCGCTCTGACCGCCGCCATGCCCCCAGCATACGC
>JAGWYG010000108.1 GCA_018969485.1 Chloroflexota bacterium | reverse complement strand
CCGGCCGCACAACCGCATCGAGGAGATCATGACACAGGTGATCGCTCACCGCGGCGCGTCGGCGTATGCGCCGGAGAATACGCTGCGGGCGTTCGAACTGGCGGCGCAGCAAGGCGCCGACATGTGCGAACTGGACGTCCAGTGCAGCGCTGACGGCACGCTGGTAGTCTTTCATGACGATACCACCGAGCGCTGGGATGGCCGCGATCGCGCCGTCGAAGGGCTATCGCTGGACGTGCTGCTCCAGCTCGACATCGGCGGCGAACAGATCGCGACCCTCGATGAAGTGGCCGCATTTGCACGCGAACGCGGCATGCGCCTCAATATCGAGCTGAAACGCACCGGGCTGGGGACTGCGACCGCCGCCATCGTGCGCGCGCACGGCATCGATGATCTGGTACTGATCTCGTCATTCTGGGAGGACGCGCTGGTCGAAATGAGGCAGGTGGCGCCGCATCTCGCCTGCGCATACCTGATGGGCGTCCAGACGCTGCTGCCCGACGTGCGGTTCCGCGAGACGTGGCCGGTGCTGGCGCTGCGGCGGGCTGGCGTCGGCACATGGCACCCGGCCTACCAGATCCCGCTGCTGCTGCGCGTCCTGCCGGTGGTGCGCCGTGCCGGCTACCGCGTGAACGTCTGGACGGTGAATCGGACGGACGTGATGACCCGGCTGATCGATGCCGGCGCCGACGGCATCATCACCGACACGCCGGATGTGCTGCGGCGGCTGCTCGCCGACCGCGCTCGGGAGCGAAGGGTAGACGGCGAGGGGTGAGCCACACCCCGCACGCCACGATCCGGCGTCTGCATGGGTCGGCGGGCGCCGCCGGCCCGCAGATTCAGTGGCGCGCCTCGCGCATGTGGATGAACAGCGCCACCGCGCCGAGGATGCCGGCGCGATCGCCCAGCGCCGCCAGCGTGACAGGCACGCTGCGATAGACCTCGAAGGCGCGCTCGACAATCACCGTTCGTGCGCGCTCGAGTAGCCCGGGGTTGTTCAGCGCCACGCCACCCCCCAGCACAATCAGCTCGGGGCTGTACAGATTGAGCATATTCACCAGCCCGACGCCAATCAGATCGCCCTCGCGATCCATCAGGCGTTGCGCCAGCGCGTCGCCAGCGGCGGCGGCGCGCGAGACATCCCCGGCGCTCACCTGGCCGTCGCGGGCGTACCGATGCAGTGCCGATGCCGGATGCGCCGCCAGGGCTGCGCTCGCGGCACGGCCCAGCGCCGGCCCGGCAGCCAGATCCTCCCACGACTGGCGCGTGTTCGCATCGATCAGGTGATGCCCGACTTCGGCCGCCGCGCCGTGATGGCCGAGCAGCAGGCGGCCATCGCAGATCACGCCGCCACCGATGCCGGTGCTGATGGTGACATAGACCAGATGCCGCCGACCACGACCTGCGCCGAAGAACCACTCGCCCAGCGCTGCGGCATTGGCATCGTTGCCGAGCTCAACCGACAGGCCCGTGCGCTCCTCGAGCAGCGCCCGCAGCGGCACGCGCTCCCAGCCGGGCAGGTTCGGCATGTTGAAGATCACGCCATTGAACGGATCCAGCGGCCCGGGCGATCCGATGCCGATCCCGGTCAGCGCGACGCCACGCGGTGCCGCGGCGCGCGCCTCGGCCAGGCACGCGACGATCGTCTCGATCACGACCGCCGGTCCGGCGGCGGGCATCGTCGGCACACGCACTTCGTGGTGAACCGTCCCCGCGTCGTCGGCCAGTGCCACGCGCAGGTTGGTGCCGCCGAGGTCGACTGCCAGCAGATAGCGCATCAGTTCCCTCTGTCTCATGGCTGATCACGGCCCAATCATAGCACGATGTGGCGCATCTGCGCGGCTGATCGTGCGCCATTACGCGCCGGGCGCGCGTGGCGGTGGCGTGCGCGCCCGGCGGCCCTGGCGCATGCCCCGCCGGGATGCCGTCAGCGCATGGGCGATCTGCCAGCCGCAGGTGGGCATGCAGCCCCATGCCGCCCGCGCGGCCGAGCGCGTCAGGAACGCCCGTGGCACTGCTTGGTCTTGCGGCCGCTGCCGCACGGGCACGGATCATTGCGCCCGGCGCGCTGCACCGCCCGGGCGAGCTCGGCGTCGCTCGCCGCCAGCAGCACCATCACCCCGCCCGCCGGTCGCCCGCAGCGCAGTTCGTCGATGATCAGCCGCATCGGCCGGTCGATGTGATTGAAGAACTGCCGATACCCGGCGCACAGGTAATTCAGCCCCGGCTCACCATCAGCAGTCGTGATGAAGCGATTCTTCGGGCATTCGCCATTGCAGGCAAACCGCACCTCGCACGCCAGGCACGCGCGCGGCAGCGTATCGCGCTTGGCGGCGCCAAACGCGCGCTGCGGCGGCGAGGCCACCAACTCGATGAGCGGCTGCTCGCGGATGTTCCCGATGCGATGCGCTGGTTCGACGAAATGATCACAGCTATAGACATCGCCGGTATGCTCGAGCGCCACCGCCAGACCGCACGTCGGCTCGAAGACGCACATGCCCGACGGCACGCCCATCCAGCGCCGCGCCGCCGCCTCGAAGGTCTGGACGAACACGCGTCCGACGTCGCGTCGCACCCATTCATCGAAGATCGCCGTCAGGAACCGGCCGTACTGCGCGGCGCCGACCGAGCGCTCGCTCACCGTTGCATCACCGGGCGCGCCGCTGCGCTCCACGATCGGGATGAACTGCATCCACGCGGCGCCGACATCGTCGCGCAGGAACCGATACACGTCGAGCGGGGCATCGCCGTTGGCGTGATGTACCGTGGTGAGCACGTTGAACGGCACGTGGTGCCGCTGTAGCATACGCAGCCCGCGCATCACCCGCTCGAACGTCGGCTTGCCGCCCTTGTCGACGCGATACCGGTCGTGCATCGCCGCTGGCCCATCGATGCTGATGCCGACGAGCATGCCGTGCTCGGCGAAGAATGCGCACCACGCATCATCGAGCAGCGTGCCATTCGTCTGGATCGTATGCTCGATGGTCATTCCCGGGCGGCGTCGTCGCTCGACCAGCGCCACTGCCCGGCGAAAGAACTCCAGGCCCATCAATGTCGGCTCGCCGCCCTGCCATGCCACGATCACATGCTCGCCGCGATGTCCGTCGATGAGCTGGCTGATGTAGCGCTCGAGGACGTCATCGCGCATGCGGAAGTGGCTGCCGGGGTAGAGCTGCTCTTTGTCGAGAAAGAAGCAGTACTGGCAATCCAGGTTGCAGATCGCACCCGTCGGCTTGGCCATCACGTGGAACGCTTCCGGCAGGGCGGCCGTCAGCGCCACGCGCTCGATGGGTGTCATCACGGCGTCCCCGCCATCGTCAGCTCCCCGGAATCGCACGAGTGGCACGCACGCCGACGCTGCGGGCCTGGGCGGACGCGCTGGCGCTGGCGGAGCCCGGCGCGCGAACACCCCGGTGACAGCGCGACCGCACGATGGTATCATGAGCCGGTGCGCCTGTCCAACCCGGAGCGCCGCGCCGGAAGCCGGGGCAGCACCGACGCCGCGACGGCAGCGCCGGCTGTGGCGCCGGACGACATCCGAGAGGAGTGTGATCATGGAACGACTCGACCAGGCCCGCGCCGCGCTGATCATCCGGCGGGCGCTCGACGATGCGGCGGTCCGAGGCCTGCCGATCGCCGTCGCCATCGTCGATCACGCCGGGCTGCTCGTCGCGTTTGCCCGCAGCGACGGCGTCGCGCCGGTGTGCATCGATGCGGCCATCGGCAAGGCATACACCGCGGCGATGATGCGCATGGCGACGCGCGATCTCGCCGCGCTGGCGCTGCCGGGCGCCGCGCTCCACGCTTTCGCCGCCACGCATCAGCCACGGCCACTGATGCCGATCGGCGGCGGCGTGCCGATCATCGGCCCCGCCGGCTGCATCGGCGCCGTCGGCGTATCGGGCGGCTCGGTCGACGTCGATCATGCCCTGGCGGCCGACGCATCGCGGGACGATGGGTGAGCGCCTGCTCGGAGCCGTGCCCGATCGTGCTGCCCGCGCCATGGGCGCCGCCGCTGCACCGTCGCGATCAGGGCGCCCCGGCGCCGAGCCGACCGGTGCGCGATCAACCAGATGCCAGCCGGCCACCACGATGTGCGGTGACCCGACCAGGAGCACGTGATGGATCAGCATTCGCCCGATGCCGAACAGGCCAGCTACGCGGCGCTGCTGCGCGCCGCCTGCCAGCACGCCGCCGCGACGCTCGCCGACATCGACGACCGCCCGGTCGCGCGCGGCGCGCCAGCGCCGGACCTGCCGCCGCTGCCCACCATCGGGCATGGCACTGCAGCGACGCTCGAGCTCTTCATGCAGCAGGTCGCGCCACACCTCAGCGCGAGCGCCGGCCCCCGCTACCTCGGCTTCGTGACGGGCGGCGTCACGCCGGCGGCGCTGGTCGGCGATTGGCTCACCAGCGTGTTCGACCAGAATGCGATCTCGTCGCTCGACGGCGCTGCGGCATTGCACCTCGAGCACACGACCCTCGCGATGCTGGGCGAGCTGATGGGCCTGCCGGCCGAGCTGCGCGGCACGCTGGTCAGCGGCGCGACGATGGCCAACCTGGTCGGGCTGGCGATCGCGCGCCAGTGGTGCGCCGCGCAGGCCGGCCACGACGCCGCCGAGCATGGTACCGCCGGCCAGCCGGTCGTGCCGCATGTCGCCGGCGCGGCGCATGCCAGCGTCGCCAAGGCGCTCGCGATCCTCGGCATCGGCCGCCGTGCGCTGGTGCCGGTCGGCTGTCTGCCGGGCCGCGAGGCGATCGACATCGCTGCGCTCGAGCAGTTCCTGGAGCAGCATCCGGGGCCCGTCGTGATCGTCGCGAGCGCCGGGACGGTCAACACCGGTGATTTCGATGATCTGGCCGCGCTGGTGCGGCTGCGCGAGCGCTATGGCTGCTGGCTCCACATCGATGCGGCCTTCGGCGCGTTCGCCGCCCTCAGCCCGGAGCATGCCGCGCTGCTGGCGGGCTGGCAGGACGCCGATTCGATCGCGTTCGATCTGCACAAGTGGCTGAATGTGCCCTACGACGCCGGGGTGGTGTTCACCCGCCACCGGCGGCTTCAGCCCGAAGTGTTCAGTAGCGCAGCAGCCTACCTCGTGCCCGCCGATGATCCCGAGCCACTCCATCTTGCACCCGAGAACTCGCATCGGTGGCGCGCCCTGCCGGCGTGGTTCAGCCTGATGGCGTATGGCCGCGCCGGCTACCGGACGATCGTCGTGCGATGCTGCCGGCATGCCCGCGCGCTGGCGGCATGGATCGGGGCATCGGATGCCTATGAGCTGCTGGCACCAGTGCGGCTGAACATCGTCTGCTTCGCACCCCGCTGCGCCGATGCCGTGATGCCGGTGATCCTGGCAGTGCGCGACCGTGGGCTGACGTTCGTCACTCCCACGGTCGTGCGTGGCCGTCCGGCCATTCGCGCGGCATTCGCCAGCTGGCGCACCCGCGACAGCGATCTGGCGCTGATCATCACGGCGCTGGCCGAGGCGGCGGCCGCGCGGGGCGTGCCGCCCAACACCGATGACGGTGCTGGCCCCTGACCCCGCTCACTCCTCGGCCGGCAGACGCACGGCGACATCCACCTCGATGCTGCCGGCGCGCTCGAATTGCAGCGTCGCCTTGAAGGTGTCACCCGCCGCCAGTGGCTCCGCCATGTCCAGCAGCATCAGATGATAGCCGCCCGGCTTCAGCTCGACCGTCCCATTCGCCGGCACCGGAATGCCATCGACCCTGAACATCTTCATGACGCCGTCGGCATGCTCGACCGTGTGGGTCTCGATCGTCGCGCTCACGGTGCTCGTCGCGCCGAGCAGCCGATCCTCGCCGGCGTTGCTCGCGATCTTCAGGTAGATCGCGCTGCTCATCCCCATCCCGTGCATGTCCCCCTCGCCCATCATGCCATCGCTGGTCGGCCGGGCCCACGCCTCGCTCACGACGATCGGCGGCTGCGTCGCACCGCAGGCACCGAGCGACATCACCACCAGCATCAGGGCAATCATCCGTACCATCATGATCAGTCTCCTTCGCTCGACGCTCCAGCTCCGGGTCATTGTGCGACAGCGACGCACCCGGCGGCATCGCCATCGCGAGCGCGCCGGCGAGATGCCGGCCACCACGCCGGCGCGCTCACCAGCTCAGCGCGTCAGGGTATGCAGCTATGCCAGCAGGTCGGCCATCGCGGCATCATCGGGCCCGCGGCCCAGCATGGAGCCGATCCCGCCCGAGCCGCCGCTGCGCATCCAGGCCGCCAGTTGCTCTTCGGTGCGCGGCTGGCCATTCGGCAGCCGCCCGACATACGACACGCTGGTCGCGTGAACCGGGCCAGCCTGATCCATCACGCCGGCGAGCCCAGGCCCGACCAGCTGGTCGGTCGTGATGGCATGACATGCGGCGCAGCCACCGGCGTTCTCGAACACCAGCGTGCCGGCGGCAGTGTCGCCCGATGCCGAGAGCGTGCGCGCGGTCGGCCCACTGGCAGGCGCGGCGGATGCCTGGCCGCACGCGGCAGTCACGAGGCACAGGGATGCGATCGCCAGGGCGGCGATCGGCGTGCGTACAACGCGACAGCGCATGATGTGATCTCCTTCCATGATCGTCCGACGACGAGCCATGTCGTGCGACCAACGATCGCACGACGCGATGGAGGGAGCTCAGCCGCGCGGTGGAGGCGTCGGCGGCGTCGCGTCGCGATGTGGCAATGGCACCTGCGGCGGCACGCTGGCGGCACCGCGCCCGAGGGGCATGATCCAGTCGAGCGATGGGGCGCCGGCGAGCACCTGCACCACGTGCGGCAGGGTCACCCGGCCGCTGGCGAGCTGGTGCCCGGCATCGCCGCCGATGTCGAGGTGGCAGACGTGCTGGCGGGGATCACTGGTGGCCGCCGCCAGCAGGAACGGGTGCACCGCGCAGTGGATGATGCAGTGCAGCGGCGTGGCGACGCCGAACAGCCACGCGACGGCGAACAGCAGCAGCGGCCGCCGAAGCCGGCGGAGCCAGCGCGCCAGCGTGCCGGGCATGGCCCGTCGCATGAATGACGATACCGCAATGACCACGAGGCACCTGACCCTGCTCACCCGCGCACAGCATACCACGTTCGTGCCGGCAGGGCAAGGACGGCGCGCTGCACCGCCAGCGGCTCACGGGCCGGTCGAGGCGTCATCGCGCGGCACATCGCCCGCTGCCTCAGCCGGATCAGCCGCCGCCACCCGCTTGATCCGCAGCGTGCGTGGTCGCAGGCCCTCCACCGCCAGCACCGTGACCACCAGTCCGGGCGTCAACTCGGCGACATCGCCAGCCCGCGGCACGCGCCCCAGCGTCTCGAACACCAGGCCGCCGATCCGGTCACTCTCATCAGACGTCAGCCGCGCGCCGAGCAGCGTGTTGACATCGTCGATGAGCACACGGGCATCGACGACAAACTCACCTTCACCCACCAGTTGGATCTCGGGCGCGCCGCGATCATACTCATCCTGAATTTCGCCGACGATCTGCTCAATCACATCTTCGATCGTCACCAGGCCCGCAGTACCGCCATATTCATCGACCACAATCGCCAGATGAACCTTGCGTGCCTGCAAGTCGCGCAGCAGCGCATCGACCTTCATCGTCTCGGGGATGAAATGTGCCGCGCGGATCAATGAACTGAGCGGAACATCGGTGCGCCCGGCGCGCAGCCATGGCAGCAGATCCTTGGCGTAGAGGATGCCGACGACGTGCTCGATCGTCTCGCGGTACACCGGCACGCGGGAATGGCCGCGTGCAATCACCAGATCGAGCGCCTCATCGAGCGCTGCCGCCTCGTCGAGCGCCACGATGTCGACCCGTGGCGTCATCACCTCGCGGACCGCCGTCTCGCCGAACGAGAAGATGCCCTCGATCATCTGGCGTTCGCCCGGCTCGATCAGGCCTTCTTCCTCGCCGACGTTCACCAGTTGCAGCAACTCTTCCTCGGTCACGAGCGGCATCTCGCTGTCGCGACCGCCGACGAGCCGTACCAGCGGGCGGCCGACGAAGCCGATCAGCCGGGCGATCGGCCAGATGGCTTCGACCAGCAGCGCCATCGGCCCGGTGAGCAGCCGGACGGCGGCAGCGGTATCGCGCAGCGCCAGACCTTTGGGAATGGCCTCGCCGACGATCAGCAGGGCGATGAGCAGCACCGCCAGGCCGACGATACGCCAGCCGACATCCCAGCCGGCGCCGAGCACCATCAAGGTGGCCGTGGCAACGATGACGCAGGCGGTGTTCACCAGCAGGATCGCCGCCTTCAGCCGGCCGGGCGTCGCGAGGAACTGGTTGATGCGCGCCGCCCGTGAACCACCCTCGTCCTGCAGCGCATTCAGCCGGTGCCGGCCGATCGCGCTCAGCGCTGCGTCGATCGCCGACGTCAGCGCGAGCAGGGCCGCCGCCACCGCGATCACCAGCCACCAGAGCCAGAGCATCCCGTTCACAGCGCGACGTCCCCGCCGCGCGCATGCGGGGCGCCCGGCGCACACGTCACCGGGCGCGTCCGGGGGCCACCATCCGCAGGGCACACGCTGGCGAGGCCGATGTCAGCGCGCGCCACGCCGACGCGCCGACCACGCCACTGCCGACCAGGCGTCGCGGCGGTGGTGCCGGGTGCAAGCCGGCCGCCGCGCGCCCCATCCCGAGACTGTTGCAACGATGACTCCAGACGCTTCGTCGATCATCGCACGCGGAGCCCAGGACGGCACTCCGCGCGCCCGGCGTTACGGTTCCGGGAACCATCACGAGAACAATGCGCTCAGCGACAGATCCTTGTGAATTCGCATGATCGCCTCGGCAAACAGCGGCGCAACGCTGATCTTCGAAATCCGCGCGCGCTGATGATCCTCCGGCAGCGGAATCGTGTCCGTCACGATCGTCTCGACCAGATCAGAGTGCTCGAGCGCCTCAAGCGCCGCCCCTGCGAAGATGCCATGCGTCGCGCAGGCATACACCGCCACCGCGCCGCGCTGGCGCAGCGCCCGCGCCGCCTCGGCCAGCGTGCCGCCCGTCGAGATCATGTCATCGACGATCACCGCCGTCTTGCCGGCGACCTCGCCGACCATCTCGATCATCTCGACCACATCGGGGCGCGGCCGTTGCTTGGCGATGATCGCCAGCCCGGCGCCGACGCGCTCGCGGAAGCTGTTCGCGCGGCCGACGCCGCCGGCATCGGGCGACACCACCACCGGATCGTGCAGCCGGGCCATGCGCAGATGGTCGGCCAGCAGCGGGCCCGCCTGCAGATGATCGACCGGAATATCGAAGAATCCCTCGATCGCCGGCGCGTGCAGGTCCATCGTCAGCACACGATCGGCGCCAGCGGTGCGGATCAGGTTCGCCACCAGCTTGGCCGAGATCGGCTCGCGCCCGGTGGTCTTCTTCTCCTGCTTGGCATAGCCGTAGTATGGAATCACCGCCGTGACGCGCGCCGCCGAGGCGCGGCGCAGCGCGTCGATCAGCAGCAGCAGCTCCATCAGGTGCTGGTTCACCGGCGTGCAGGTCGGCTGAACGACGAACACATCCGAGCCGCGCACATTCTCCTCGATCTTGACGCGCGTCTCGCCATTGCGAAAGGCCCCGACGATCGCGCGCCCGAGGTTCATGTTGATGCTGGTGGCGATCGCCTGCGCCAGCGGCCGGTTGGCGTTGCCACTGAAGATCTGTAACCGCCCGTCCATCGAGCCTCCCTCGCGCCCACGCCGTCGCACATGCCATGCCGACTGTCCGTTCACGCGCGCATCACTGGCCTGCGCCGTCGGTGCCGCGCAGCGTGGCGAACGGACCGAGCTCGGCGTCAGCTGGCACGACGCATGCCTCGAGATAGCTGTGCCGCACTGCGACACGATCAGCGATGGTCGCGTCGATCACGGTGGTGTGGGGGCCGATCACGCACGCAGCACCGATGGCCGTCGTGCCGCACAGGACGCTGCCCGGCAGGATCGTGGTCTCGCGGCCGATGACGACGCCATGGTCGATGGTGACGGTCGCCGGGTTGATGATCATCACGCCGGCACGCATGTGGGCGTCAAGGATGCGCTGGTGCAGCACGTCGGCGACTGCCGCCAACTGCTGCCGGTCGTTGACGCCCCAGGCTTCGCGGGCGTCGCCGACGATGCTGGCGACCGCCGCGCCGGGGCCGCGGGCGGCGATGGCGGCGGCGACGAGATCGGTGAGATAGTACTCGCCGCTGGCCGGGTTGGCGGGCAGGCTGGCGAGCGCCGGCCACAGCCAGGCGCCATCGAAGCAGAGCACGCCACTGTTGCACTCGTCGAGGGCGCGCTCGGCCGGGCTGGCGGCACGCTCTTCGACGATGCCGCGCACGGCGCCGGCGGCATCGCGCACGATCCGGCCATAGCCGGCCGGCTCGGGGGTACGAAAGGACAGGATGCCGACCAGCGCTCCGGCGTCGCGGCGCGCGGCGATGACTGCTCTGGCGCTCGCGGGGCGCAAGAGCGGCGCGTCGCCCAGCAGCACCAGCACATCGGTGGTGCGGGCGGCGGGCGTCGCCTGCGCCTGCAGCGTGGCGTGGCCGGTGCCGCGCCGCTCGTGCTGCGCGACACACGCCGGCACGGGCGCTCCGCGCTGCATCAGCCGCGGCCCGACCGCATCGATGGTGTCCGGTGCCAGCACGACGGTGACGGCGTCGGCGTCGAGCTGGGCGGCCACATCGAGCACGTGGTCGAGCATCGGCCGACCACACAGCGGATGCAGCACCTTGGGGAGCGCCGAGCGCATGCGCGTGCCCGCACCTGCCGCGAGTACGATGACACCAAGACTCATATGCTCCAGCCAACGCCGCACGACAGCGCCCCGGGCCTGCCATGCCACGCTTCACGCACGACGACGCGCCACGACGGTCGCCAGACGGGTGCACCACGCTTCGGCCGACCATTGGCTGCCGGGCCAGGACTCGAACCTGGACAGACGGATCCAAAGTCCGCCGTGCTGCCATTACACAACCCGGCACTGGCTTGCCACGCCCCGCATTATAGCATGGAGGTGTCGGCGAGGCAACCGTACCGCACGTGCTATGATGCAGTGGTGCCGGATCGCCCACCTGCCGGTCGGGTCTGGCGCGTGCGCCGGACGGCCCCTGCCATCCGGTCGCAGGCGGGCATCACCGGCGATACGGGGGCTCTGGCGATGATGCGTGAGGACTGAGGAGCGACGGCGATGCCGGTGATGATTCCGCTGACGAGTGCCGCTCACGGCGGCACCAGCCTGTCGTGTGGCACCCACGACTCACACTGTGGTACCACCTGTGACTGTGGCTGCCCCTATACCGGCATGGAGCAACGCGGCCAGGTCGAGGCGATCGCCGCCGTCGAGGCCCGCTACCCCGACGAGTGGCTGGCGTTCGTCATCCCCGCCGGCGAAGACGAGTACGCACCGGAGCGCGGCATGCTGGTGGTGCACAGCCACGATGATGCCGAGGTCTTCGCGGCGATCGCGCGCGTGACGTTCAATCAGGTGGTCCACGTCTATTTCAACGGCTCGCTGGAGGCATTCACCGCCGCGCTGGCGCACGAGTGAGCGGGGCGTCAGGCTTCGACGACGCCACGGGTGCGCTCGCGATATACCCTGAGCACTGTGTCGGCGACCTCGTGCGGCTGTCGCGCGCCGCGCGGCAGGCGGAATGGCGCCCGCTGCCACAGCGGCGTGTCGACAGCGCTGAGGCGCAGGTTGGTCACCGTGCGATCGCGCAATTCCTTGGCCAGCACCGTGATGTAGCTGTCGAGCGCGGCCTTGCCGGCGGCATAGGCGCCGAGCTTCGGCAGCGCGATGCGGTCGGGATACGCGCCAAGGAAGATCAGGTGGCCGCCGGCGGGAATCAGCGGCAGCGAGTGGTGCACAGCCCGGTGGGCACCGATCAGGTTGACGTCGATCGCAGCACTGAGCGCCTCCGTCGAGGTGTCGGCCAGCGGTCCGTTGCTCATCGCACCGACAGCATACACCCACAGCGCCACGGCCCCGCCGCTCTGCTGCGCTGCCCACAGCGCCGCCGCCGCCACATCGTGTGGCCGGGTGACATCGGCGGCATAGGCGTCGTATCCCTCGGCTTCGAGCGGCAGCGGGTCACGGGCGATCGCCAGCGGATGCAACCCTGCGGCACGTACTCCGGCGAGGACCGCGCGGCCGATGCCGCCGGTGGCGCCCCAGATCAAGGCGTAGTCCATGGTGATGTCCTGTTCTCGTCGCTGCTGCAGCGCGGCGATTGGTGCGCGCGCCGACACTGATGCTACGCGCGGCACTGCCACGCTGGATGCGGCCAGGTGCTGCGCTGCTCCCGTGGCCGGGGGCGGGCGCACACGAAGACACGAAGACACGAAGACACGAAGACACGAAGGACGGGGGACGGGGGACGGGGGACGGG
>JAGWYG010000107.1 GCA_018969485.1 Chloroflexota bacterium | reverse complement strand
CTGCCGGAGGGCATGGAGATGGTGATGCCGGGCGACAACGTGGTGATGAAGGTCGAGTTGATTGTGCCCGTCGCCATCGAGGACGGCCTGCGCTTCGCCATCCGCGAGGGCGGCCGCACCGTGGGCGCCGGCGTCGTCTCGAAGATCATCAAGTAGGCTGTTGCATGCGCCCGACTGCCGAGCACTGCTCGCCGTCGGGCGCTGTCATGCTCGGGTAGCTCACAGGGATCAATCCCGGATCTCGTTCGGCTGCAGCCGGCACGATCGTTCAGGGCAAGCGTCAAGGATTGTGCATGACTCCGCAAAAGGGCACTGAATCATCGAATGCGCTCGTTCGTGCGTTCCAGGGCGCGATCATCAAGCCGTTTCAGGAGTCGCGCGGAGAGATCAAGCACGTCGTGTGGCCGAGCCGCCCGGAGGTCATTCGCCTGACTATCGTCGTCGTCGTGCTCTCGGCAACCCTCAGCCTGGTTTTATTTACGTCGGATTCGATTTACACCTGGTTGCTCTTGCAATTGCAAGATATCGTGCAGCGTGCTATGTAATGAATGATACAGGTATATCGGGTGGTATAGTGGCACAGCCAAACGACAGCCAGGACAATTCCGTCGATGACGGTGATAACCGCCGCTGGTATGTGATTCATACCTACTCCGGCTATGAAAACCGCGTGCGTCAAAACCTGCTGCATCGCATCGATGCGATGGAGATGCAGGCGCATATCTTCCGCGTGATTGTTCCGACGGAAGAGACGATCGAGATCAAGAACGGCAAGCGCCGCACCGTCCAGCGCAAGGTCTTGCCTGGATACGTGCTTGTACAGATGTGTCTATCGGATGACGCCTGGTATGTCGTCCGCCACACCCCCGGCGTGACGAGCTTTGTCGGCGTCGACGGCGTACCGACGCCGCTGGCCGAAGCCGAAGTCAAGGCCATCCTGCGGCTGATGGATCAGGACGCACCCAAGCGGCTCAAGGTCAGCTACCAGGTCGGCGAGCGGGTCACCGTCACCGACGGACCGTTTGACAGCTTCGAGGGGACGGTCAGTGCCATCGACCACGAGCGCGGGCGGGTTCGGGTTCTGGTGTCATTCTTTGGTCGTGACACGACGCTTGAGCTCGATTTTCTGCAGGTGACGCCAGGACACAGCCGGCCGGCCGGTCGATGAAGTAGTTCAAGGAGTTCTCGGTGGCGAAGAAACTGATCACAGTCGTGAAGCTGCAGCTACCCGCCGGCAAGGCGACGGCCGCGCCCCCGGTCGGACCGGCACTCGGCGGGTACGGCATCAACATCATGGCGTTCGTCAAGGAGTACAACGAGAAGACTGCACCGCAGGCGGGGAGCGTCATTCCCGTCGAGGTGTCGGTGTTCTCTGACCGCTCGTTCACCGTAACGCTCAAGACTCCGCCCGCTGCCGATCTGCTGCGCAAGGCGGCCGGCGTCGACCGTGGCTCGGGCGCGCCGAACAAGACCAAGGTTGGGTCGATCTCGCGCGAGCAACTGCGGCGCCTCGCGGAGCAGAAGATGATCGATATGAACGCGCTGACGGTCGAGGCTGCCGAGCAGACGCTCGCCGGAACCGCGCGCAGCATGGGCATCACCATTCGCGACTGAGTGGTGTCATGGCGGTGGGAGGGCATGCTGCCCGTATGCACCACCACGAGAGGGAGTTATGACGCGTAAGCATGGGAAGAAGTATCTCGACGCGCTGAAGAAGATCGACGCGACCCGGCTGTACGAGCCGCGCGAGGCGATCGCGCTCGTGAAGGAAACATCGTACACCCGGTTCGATTCGACCGTCGAGGTCCATCTGCGTCTCGGCATCGATCCGCGTCATGCCGACCAGACGATCCGCAGCACGGTCGTCCTGCCGCATGGCACCGGCAAGCAGGTGCGCGTGCTGGTCTTCGCTCAGGGCGATGCGGCCCAGGCCGCACGCGACGTCGGGGCCAATTTCGTCGGCGCCGATGAGTTGATCGCCCAGATCGACCGCGAGAACTTCTTTGACTTCGATATCGCGATCGCAACCCCCGACATGATGGGGAAGGTCGGACGAATCGGACGCAAGCTCGGCCCGCGCGGCTTGATGCCCAATCCGCGAAGCGGCACGATCGTCACGCCTGATGCGCTGGCGCGCACCATCGTCGAGGTACGCGGCGGCCGCGTTGAGTTCCGCAACGACCGAACCGGTCTGCTGCATGTTGGCGTGGCGAAGGTCAGCTTCAGCGAAGCACAGATCTACGAGAACATCACTGCGCTGATGGACGCCGTCAAGGCAGTTCGGCCGGCGGCAGCCAAGGGATCGTACGTGCGCAGCGTCACGTTCACCAGCACCATGGCTCCGGCGGTGCGCGTCGATCCGGCGACGGCGCAGACCATGGGTGGAGCAGCCTAGCGTCGAACGATCACAATCTGTCCCGTTGCACCGAAGACAGCAGGTCAGTTGCGAAGGGCCTTGGGGCCGCCTGCCGAGGAAGCACCGTCACTCCATGGCGCGTTCGCCATGGCACGGGCTGCCTCGTGATATGCGGGGCAGCCCGCGGTGTGTCTGGCGGCAGAACCGACACCATGATGCTGAGATCAGGACGAAGGGGGGTGAAAACGATGGCGACGACGCGAAAAGTCGAGCAAGTCAGTGACCTGACCGACCGCCTGCGACGGACACAGTTGACGCTGGTGGCAGACTACCGGGGGCTGACGGTCGCCGAGATTTCGGAACTGCGCCGGCGCTTGCGCGAGGCGGGTGCCGAGCTAGTGGTAGCGAAGAATACGCTCACGCTGATTGCGGCCCGCGAGACCGGGCATGAGGCGATCGAGCCGCTGCTCGCCGGCCCGACTGCCCTGGCATTCGCATTCGGCGATCCGGCGAAGACGGCCAAGGCCGTGGGCGATTTCAACCGCGGCCCGAAGAAACTGGTCGTGCGTGGTGCGCTGCTCGGGACGAGCCGGCTCGATGGCGATGTCATCGATCAGGTGACGAAGATGCCATCGCGGCAGCAGGTGCTGGCCGAGGTGGTCGGGGGCATCTCGGCGCCGGTCAGCGGCGTGGTGGGTGTCATCAGCGCCGCGATTTCGAATGTGGTGTATACCGTTCAGGCGCGCATCGATCAGTTGCAGCCGGCGGAATGATCGCACGATGCGATGGCATCGTCCTGTCGTGCAATGACCTGTCACGTGTGGTATCGACAAGAGATCGCAAGGAGTAACTACCCATGGCGAGCGCGAAGATCGCAGCGATTATCGAGAGCATCGAGGGCCTGAATGTCCTCGAGTTGGTCGAGCTCAAGAAGGCAATGGAAGAGAAGTGGGGCGTCACTGCAGCGGCGCCGATGATGATGGCGGGTGCGGCGGCGGCACCGGTCGCCGAAGCCGTCGTGGTGGCGCCGGTCGAGGAGCAGACCGAGTTCACGGTCACCCTCACGGCTGCGGGCGCCAACAAGATCCAGGTGATCAAGGCCGTGCGCGAGCTCACCAGCCTGGGCCTGAAGGAAGCCAAGGACCTGGTCGAGGGCGCGCCGAAGCCGGTCAAGGAAGGCGTCAGCAAGGAAGAGGCCGAGGCGGCACGCGCCAAACTGGTCGAAGCGGGAGCAACTGCCGAGGTCAAGTGACGGCTGGGCTTCAGCATGGCGATGCCGGACCGGGCACAGTCGAGTGCCTGGTTCGGCATTGCTGTTATGTCGCGCAGCCGGCCGTGCCGTGACATGCACGCGGCGGCCCGACCATCGTGCCGGGCGACCGGCTGGCAACGGCGCGGCGGCACATCGGTGCAGTGCTGATCCGGCTCACCGGCGCACGCTGCCGGTGGTGCTGGTGCCCATACCCAACCAACGCCCGCCAGCACACCACGACCAGGGCGGTGCACCGCGCTGGCGTCAACTGACCTGGCAGCGCGGCCGCCCGGACGCACCACCGGGCGGTCATCGGCACCATGCACGGCTTGTAGTCCCGGCACCGCGCGCCCGGTGCGCGCCCCGCCGAGACGCCGCGGACGGCACGGGAGGCCGCGCCGCCGGCGATCACGGCGCGGCGGGCCGCAGCGCAGGCGCTCCGGCAGCCGCATGGCAATCGATCACCGCACGCCATAGCGGCCCATGCCGCAACCGCCGCACCGCGCGCTGCTCCGACGATGCGCTGCCGCCGCAGCGCCGTGCTATAATCGGGCGCGCCAGGATATGGCGGCACAGAGAGGAAGACATGAAGCTGCACGAATATCAGGCGCGCGACATCCTCGCACGCCAGGGCATACCCGTCACCGGTGGTGGCGTAGCGACGACGCCCGACGACGTTCGCCGCATCGCCGAGGCAATCGGCGGGCGCGTCGTCGTCAAGGCACAGGTCTTCGTCGGCGGCCGTGGGAAGGCGGGTGGGATCGCGCTGGCCGACACGCCCGCCGATGCCGAGGCCGCGGCACGACGCATCCTCGGCATGAATATCAAAGGGCTGACCGTCGAGAAGGTGCTCGTCGCCGAAGCAATCACGTACGAGCGCGAGATCTACCTCGGCGTCGTCATGGATCGTGCGACGCGCGCGATCGTCTTGATGGCCTCGGCCGAGGGTGGCGTCGAGATCGAGGAAGTCGCCCGAACCAACCCCGATGCCATCGTGAAGATCGCGGCGCATCCGATGCTGGGGTTACTGGATTTCCAGGCGCGCGATCTGGCATTCGGCATCGGCCTGCGCGACGCCCGGCAGGTGCGTCAGTTCGCCCAGATCGCCAGCGCGCTCTACCGCATCTACATGGAGACCGACGCGACGCTGGCCGAGATCAACCCGCTGGTCGTCAAGGCCGATGGCTCGCTCCAGGCGCTCGACTCCAAGATCGTCCTCGACGACAGCGCGCTGTTTCGCCACCCCGAGCTCGAGGCGTTGCGCGATTCGTCCGATGAGCCCGAGGCCGAGCGCCGCGCCCGCGAGGCGGGGATCACCTACATCAAGCTCGACGGCGACATCGGCTGCATGGTGAATGGCGCCGGGCTAGCGATGGCGACGATGGATGTGGTGAAGCTCTACGGGGGCGAGCCGGCCAACTTTCTCGACATCGGCGGCGGAGCCGGCAAGGAGAAAGTCAAGGCAGCGCTCCAGATCATCCTCTCCGATCCAAACGTCCGTGCGGTGATGTTCAATATTTTCGGTGGCATCACGCGCGTCGACGAGGTGGCACGCGGCATCGTCGCAGCGCTGGCCGAAGTCCCGACCAGCGTTCCGATGATCGCCCGGCTGGTCGGCACGAACGAGGTCGAAGGCCGGCGCATCCTGGCCGAATCGACGTTGATCCCCGCTGCGACGCTCGCCGAGGCTGCCGAGAAGGCAGTGGCGGCGGCACGCACATCCTGAAGCGACGAGCGAGGAGGATTCATGACGCGGCAGAGACGCGCGCTGATCACCGGAATCACGGGCCAGGACGGCTCATATCTCGCCGAACTGCTGTTGGAGCAGGGGTACACCGTCATCGGCATGGTGCGGCGCTCGAGCACCGCGGCAGATGAGCGCATCCGCCATCTGCGCGAGCGGGTCACCCTGGCTCCGGCCGATCTCCTCGACTCGGCATCGCTGATTCACCTGCTGCGCGAACACCGGCCGGCCGAGGTCTATAATCTCGCCGCCCAGAGCTTCGTGCAGACCTCGTTCAGCCAGGCAGTCTTCACGGGCGACGTGACCGGTCTGGGGGTGACGCGGCTGCTCGATGCCATTCGGATCGTCGATCCGGAGATCCGCTTCTATCAGGCGAGCTCAAGCGAGATGTTCGGCAAGGTTGTCGAGGTTCCACAGCGTGAGTCGACGCCCTTCTATCCGCGCTCGCCCTACGGTGTGGCCAAACTCTACGGCCACTGGATCACCATCAACTATCGCGAGAGCTACGGATTGCACGCATCATCCGGCATTCTGTTCAACCACGAGAGCGAGCGCCGTGGCCTCGAATTCGTGACCCGCAAGATCAGCGATGGCGTCGCCCGGATCAAGCTCGGTCTGGCGACGGAGCTGCGGCTGGGGAATCTCGATGCGCGGCGCGACTGGGGCTTTGCCGGCGATTATGTGCGGGCGATGTGGCTGATGCTGCAGCAGGATCGCCCCGACGACTATGTGGTTGCGACCGGCGAGACGCATACGGTGCGGCACTTCTGCGAGCTGGCGTTCGGCGCCGTGGGCCTGGATTACCGTGACCATGTGGTGATCGACGAGCGCTTCTTCCGGCCGGCCGAGGTCGACCTGCTGGTCGGTGATCCGCGCAAGGCACAGGACGCGCTCGGCTGGCGCCCCGAGGTGAGCCTGGGACAGCTCGTCGAGCGGATGGTGGCCGCCGACCTGCGCCGCCTCGGCGGCTGAGCGGCGCACGCTGGCGGCCTGCGCCCGAGCACGGGGCGCACCACGAACGCCGTGGCTGGCATGCCCGGGGAGTGCAGTGCGCTCCCCGGGTCGGGCGGCGGCGTGGTGGTGGCTCAGCCGGCGCGCAGCGCGGCGCCGAAGATGCGCACCGCCTGACGAATCTGGGCGTCATCGACGATGAGCGGCGGGATGAAGCGCACGACATTGTCGTACGGGCCGCAGCTGAGCAGCAGCAGGCCGGCATCGCGGCAGCGTGCCAGCACCCGGCGCGCCAGCGCCGTCGCCGGGCCGCCATCGGTTTCGGTCAGCTCGACGCCCACCATCAGGCCGAGGCCGCGCACGTCCCCGATCGCGGTCTCATCCTCGCGCAGCGCATTGAGCTCACCGCGGAGCAGATGGCCGAGCGTGGCGGCGCGCTGTGGCAGCCGCTCTGCCTGCATCACCTGCAGCGTCGCCACCGCAGCGGCGCATGCGAGGGCGTTGCCGCCATACGTGCCGCCGTGCGACCCCGGCCGCCACCGTCCCATGATCTCACGGCGCGCCACGATCCCCGAGAGGGGCAGGCCCGAGGCCAGCCCCTTGGCCATGATCAGGATGTCTGGCGTGATGCCGAACTGCTCGAACGCAAAGAGCGTGCCGGTACGGCCGAAGCCAGTCTGCACCTCGTCGATCACCAGCAGGATGCCGTGCTCGTCGCAGATGCGCCGCAGCCCCTGCAGGAAGCTCTGCGGCGGCACGATGTAGCCACCCTCGCCGATTACCGGCTCGATCACCATGGCGGCGACATCCTCGGGCGCGATCTGGGTGTGGAGCATGTGCTCGAGGCGGCGCAGCGGCTCGCCACAGCATTCGGCCTGCGGTGCAGCCGCCGAGATGGCCGCCGGATCGCGGCCGGCCGCGCGCGCGACCGCGCAGTGCATGCAGGCGGCGTAGGGCGCCGTGTAGACGCCTGACGGCAGGGGAGCATGCCCCGCACGATAGGAGCCCTTGCTGCTCGTCAGCGCCATCGCGCCGGCCGTCCGCCCATGAAAGCCACCCTCGAAGGCGATGATGCTGCTGCGACCAGTGACCTGTCGCGCCAGCTTGACAGCACCCTCGACCGCTTCGGCGCCGCTGTTGCTGAAGAAGAAGGTATCGAGCGATTCCGGCAGCACGCCGCGCAGCGCAGCGACCAGCGCCAGCATCGGCTGATGGTAGACGATGTTGGCCTGGCCATGCAGCAGCAGGCCGGCCTGCTCGCGGATCGCCGCGACCACCGCGGGATGGCAGTGCCCGGTGTTCGTGACGCCGATGCCGCAGGTGAAATCCAGATACTGCCGGCCGTCAGTCGCGTACAGCATGGCGCCGTCGCCACGCTCGGCGATGATGTTGGTGTAGCGGGCCCACACCGGCGCCAGGTGTGCCACGTGCTCGCTGAGTTCCATCACTGGGCTCCCATCCTGCTCATCACAACCATCACGGTGCGCCGAGACGCCGCAGCGCCTGCGCCGCATCGGCGGCGCCGGGCGTCCCGGGCGCCTGCGCGACGACGGCGCGGTAGGTCTCGATGGCCTCGGCCACCAGGCCGGCGCGCTCCTCGGCGAGCGCCTGGGCCAGTTGGGCCGCGGGATAGCTGCCACCGGCACGGGCGACCGCATGCTGCAGCATCGCCCGGGCGTCGCGCCACTGGTGTTGCGCCAAGTATACACGCCCCAGCCAGAAGGCGATGTCGGCGCGCTGTGGTGCGCGGCGCGCGGCGCGCTCGAGATCATCCTGCGCCAGCTGCCACTGGCCGGCGTCGAGCGCCAGCAGGGCGCGTTGCACGCGCGCCTCGGTGATCCAGCGGGCATTGGCCGGGCGATCGGGGGTGGCGATTGCCTGCTGGAACTGCTCGATGGCACCGCTGCGATCCCCCCGGCCAGCGGCGACGCTCCCCAGCACCCACCACGCCGCCGCCGCCTGCCGATCCAGCCCGATGGCGCGCGTGGCGCTGGCATGGGCGGCGGCATGATCACCGCGCAGCAACGCCGCCCGGGCGGCGAGCACCCAGCCGGCCGGAGCATCGGGCTGCGCGATGAGGAGCGGCGCGAGCACCTCGAGCGCGGCCGACGCGTCGCCAGTCTCGAGCCATGCTTCGGCGAGGCGCTGCTGCACAGCCGCCGCGGCCGGATCGAGGGCATGAGCCCGCTGCAGCTCGGCCAGCGCGGTCGGCCAGTCGCCCTGCGCGGCCGCCGCCTGCGCCAGGCCCACCAGCGCGTCGCGCGCAGCCGGATGGCGCGCCAGCACCGCCCGATAGCCGGTGATCGCCTCGGCGAACGCGCCGCGCGCCACCGCGATGTCGGCGAGCAGCACGTCGGCGGCGGCGCGCCCGGCATCATCGGGAGCGAGGCGCAACGCGTCACGGGCCGACCGGTCCGCGGCGTCGATCTGACCGAGTGCCAGCAGCGCAGTGGTCCTGCGCCGATGCAGCATCGCGGCCATCGGCGCATCGGCGACGCGCAGTGCGCGGTCATACGCATCGAGCGCCGGATCGGTCGCGCCACGTCGTGCCAGCTCATCGCCGAGGCTGAGCAATGCCGTCGCATCGCGCGTGGCCGCGAGCGCCGCGCGATAGTGTCCGGTGGCCTCAGCGGGCCCGGCGAGCGCGGCGAGCATCAGGTGGGCGGCCAGGTGGGCGGGCTGGCGTGCGATCACCGCCTCGGCTGCCATGCGTGCCGCATCATCGCGCCCGAGGGCGCTGTCGAGCTGCGCCAGGCGCCACCACTGGAGCGCATGGCTGCCGTCGCCGAGCTGATCCCCGGCACGCCGGGCCCAGTCGGATGCGGCCGGATCGCCGGTGGCGAGCGCGATCCAGCCAAGCTCGATCTGCGCATCGGGATCGCCGGCATCGGCCAGGCCGATCGCCAGCGCCCGGGCGCGGCCGAGCGCGTCGGCGCCACCGCTGAGCCGCAGCACCTCGGCCAGCGCCAGCACGGAGCGGCGATCGCCGCGCTGCAGCACGAGCCACTCGTAGGCCTGGCGCGCCCGCACAAGATCGCCCTGCTGACGCGCGAGCGCGCCACGCGCAGCGTGCGCGGCGGCCAGATCGGGCGACTGCACCAGCAGCGCGTCGAGCAGCGCGCCAGCCTCGGCAGCGGCCCCGCGGCCGAGCGCCAGCCGCGCACGCACCACGGTCACCAGCGGGTCATCGGGCGCCTGCGCAGCCGCCGCCGCCAGCGACGCCGCGGCGCCGTCTGCGTCGCCGGCCAGCTGGGCCAGCACAGCGGCGCGCAGGTCGCGATCGGCAGAAGGCTCAACGAGCGCCAGCAGGCGCTCGCGTTCGCGCGCAGCGCTCCATGGCCGGTCGATGACCGGCGCCCACCACGGCGTGCGGCCGGCCGGCGCCTCGGCCAGCAGGATCGCCACCGTCGCCCGCCAGCCCGCGCTCTCCTCGCCGAGCGCGCGGGCATGCGCCGCCAGGCGCGTGGCGACCGCAGCGGCGATCGGCTCGGCGACGGCCTCGCGGCCGAGCGCGTGGCGTTCGGCGTCGCGTGCCAGATCGGCAGCAGCGCCGACGATGCCATCCAGTGCATGCCAGAGGGGAATGAGGCGGGTATCGGTGGCACTGGCAGCCAGCCATTCCTGCTGCAGCGGGCCAGCCGCGTCGATGGTGCGCGCCAGGTCGAGCAGGGTCGACGCCATGGCGATGCGCTGCTGGAGCAGGTGCGCCGCCAGGCCGTCGAGCGCGCCGGGCGGAACGCCCTCGGCGTACAGCGCCGCACGCTGCAGCGCAGCCGCGGCGCCGGCGACATCGCCGCGGTCGCGCGCGAGCACGCTCAGGACGAGCTCCAACTCGGCCGATGGCGCCAGCGCCTGCTGTGCGGCGCGGACATCAGCATACGCCCGCGTCAGGTCGCCCGCACGCCAGGCGGCCATGCCGCCGGCCCAGTGCAGCGCGCCGGCATCCCCGGCGGCGAACGCCGCCGTCATGCGTTCGAGATACGCCGCCGCCGCCGGATCCTGCAGCGCCACCAGCGCCTCGCCCACCGCCCCGGCCACCAGCGCATCATGCTGCGGATCGACCGGGGCGATCCGGCGGTACTCGGCGAGCGCCGCCGCCGCATCGCCGCGATCCCATGCGATGGCGGCGCGAATCCAGTGCGGCACGAAGCTGCCAGCCACCTGCCCGTCGGTCAGCAGCGCCGCCAGCGCGCCATCAGCAGCATCGTCGTCACCGCGCTGGTAGTCGGCCAACCCCTGGCACAGCGCCAGCACCAGCGTGATCGGGAGCGGCCGTGGCGCCAGCGGCACCATCAGCGGCTGGCTCAGCCGCCACCCCAGCGCCGGTCGGCGCGTCTGCGGCAGCGGCCGCACCGGCCGGTACGCCAGCATAATCATGGCATGCGCCAGGCCGTCGTCGCCGCTGCCCGTGAGCCGCCCCCACACCACCAGATCGACCGACTGCTCCACAGCCCAGGCCTGCGCCGTCGCCGCATCGTGCGGCGCGGCCGGTGCCTGTCGTGCCGCGACGCCGCCAGCCCGCAGCGCGGCAACCAGCCGCGACGCCAGTTGGTCGCCCGCGATGTCCGGCGCGCCGTCCGACTCATCGAACGGTGCGACCAGCACCGAGAGCGGCGCAGCAGGCGACGCGGCGCGCGGCAGCAGCCAGGCGCCCGCCGCCACCATCAGTATGGCCGTCAGCAGCGCCGCCAGACGGCCGCCCCACCGCACCGCCACCGCGATGACCAGCACGAGCGCCAGCACCACGCCGACGACCACCATGCCATCGAGCCCGTCGAAGCCCATCGGCGGCCACCACGTTTCAGATCACCAGCTGCGCATACAGGCTCTCCAGCGAGAGATCCTGGCGCACCGTCTCGGCAGCATCCAGCGTCAGCGTCGCCGCGCTGACCCCCAGACGTACCGCCTCATCGAGCGGCAGCTCATTGATCAGCGCATATACCACCGCCGCCGTCAGCGCATCACCGGCCCCCGTCGGGTCGACGATCTCGACCTGCAGCGCCGGAACATGCCCGCTGGCGTCTGCCGTCGCATAGACCACGCCGGTGGCGCTCATGGTGATGATGGCGATCCTGACCCCGCGGTTCACCAGTGCGCGCGCCGCGCGGACGCCCTGATCGACGTTGGTGATCGTCACCCCGCTGAGCACCTCGGCCTCGACGAGATTGGGGACCACCAGCGCGAACTGGCCGATGACGTCGCGATAGCGCAGCGCCGGCCCGTAGGCCACGGGATCGAGCGCCACCGGCACATCGGCGGCGGCGCAGATCTCGAGCGCCGTTCGCCCGGCCAGCAGCGGGACATTCGCGTCGATCACCACCATCCGCGCCCCCTGGAGCAGGCGGCGATGGGCCGTGATGTACTCGGGCGTGATCGCCTCGACCGCGACCGTGTCGTCGACCCCCAGCAGCAACTGGCCGTGATCGCCCAGCAGCGCGATGTACGCCGCCGCGCGCTGTGCCGGATCAATCAGGACATGGTCCATATCGACGCCGGCGCGTTCGGTGTGCCGCACGATCGAGGTCCCCAGATCGTCGCCGCTGGCCACGCTCAGCAGCGCGGTCGCGACGCCGAGGCGCGCCAGATTCTCGGCAATGTTGCGCGCGCATCCGCCCGCGCTGATGCGCACCGCGCCGGCGTTCGAGGTTCCCGCCAGTGCCGCGCCGGGCAGGCGCCCCTTGACGTCGAGACACGCCGCCCCGATGACGACGACCTCGGCCCGCCCGGCTGATCCCGTAGCCATGCTGCTCTCCTCTCGCATGCCCGCCCCGACGGTCACGGTGTCACCAGAATCTTGAGGGCGCCCCGCGCCGCCGCAAAGGCCGCGAGGCCGTCGTGCAGCGGAAAGCGCCCGGCGATCAGCGGCGTCGGATCGACCAGGCCGCCCGCCAGGAGGCGGAGCGCCGCGGCGAACGGGCCGCAGCGTGACCCGATCAGCTGAATCTCGTCGACCACCACCCGCGTCAGGTCGATGTCGGCGGCGCCGACGTAGGTGCTCTTGAGCACGAGCCGGCCGCGCGGCCGCACCAGGCGACGTGCCAGCGCCAGCCCGGACGGCTGACCGGTGCAATCGACCACCACGTCGTATGCTGCGTCGCCGGCATCGGC
>JAGWYG010000014.1 GCA_018969485.1 Chloroflexota bacterium | reverse complement strand
GCCATTCACCTGGCGCAAGAGCCTGGCGCGCAACTGGGAGGCGACGAAGTACTGCAGCGACGCATGCCGGCGCTACGCGCGCAGCGGCGGGCGTCCGACGGGAGCCGGCCGATGAGCGCACCGCTGCGTCGTTCGTTCGCCGACCGCGCCGACCTCGTGGCCTATGTGCGCGAACAGTTCCCCGAGGCCGCCGCACGCGACGCCACCGTGAGCCCGATCCGCGGCGGCCAGCGGGCGGCCCGCGAGCGGCTGGCGCGGCTGAATCCGGTGCGCTACGCCGCGACGCGCAATGCGCTCGACGGCGCAGTCACCGGCCTGAGCCCATACCTGCGCCACGGCGTGATCGGGCTCGCCGAGGTGCGCGACGCCGCGCTGGCGGCGGTGCGGCGCGCCGCCGATGCCGGCAAGCTGATCAACGAGCTCGGCTGGCGCGACTACTGGCAGCGCGTCTACCGCCAGATCGGCCGCGGCATCTGGCGCGATCGCGAGCCGCTCAAGACGGGCTGGCCGGCATCGGCCTATGCGGCGGCGCTGCCCGACGATGTCGCGCAGGGCACCACCGGCCTCGCCTGCATCGATGCCTTCAGCCAGCAGCTGCGCGACACCGGCTACCTCCACAATCACGCGCGCCTGTGGCTCGCCGCCTACCTGGTCCACTGGCGCCGGGTCCGCTGGCAGGCGGGCGCGCGCTGGTTCCTCGAGCACCTGCTCGACGGCGATCCGGCCAGCAACAACCTCTCGTGGCAGTGGGTGGCCAGCAGTTTCAGCAGCAAACCCTACTGGTTCGACCGTGACAACCTCGAGCGGCTCAGCGGCGGGCGCTTCTGCCGCGGCTGTCCGCGCGCCGGCGATTGCCCGTTCGCCGGCGATCGCGCCGTGCTGTACCGCCGGCTGTTTCCGCAGCTGCCGCCGGAGGCGCCGCGATGACGCCGACGGTCGTATGGGTACACGGCGACTGCCTCGCGCCCGATGGCCCGGCGCTGCGCGCGTTCCCCGCCGCGCCGGCGGTGTTCGTGTGGGACGACGCGCTGCTGCGGCGGCGCCTCAGCCTGAAGCGCATCGTGTTCATCTACGAGTGCCTGCTCGAGTTGCCGGTCACGATCGTGCGCGGCAGCGTGGCCGCCGAGGTCGCCGCGTTTGCGGCGGCCCACGGCGCCCGGCGCGTCGCCACCAGCGACTCGGTGTCGCCGGGCTTCGCCGCGATCTGCCGGCGCCTGGCGGCAACCCTGACGGTCGAGGTGCTCGCACCGCCGCCGTTCATTCCGCCCGACGTCCCGCTCGATCTGCGGCGCTTCTCGCGGTACTGGCAGCAGGCCGGCCCGCTGGCGCTGCAGCCCACGCCGCCCGACGATGCCTGACGCCATCAGCCGCGCGACAGCCCCGGCAGCCGGGCGCCGGCCCGCAGCGCCCGCTCGATGACCCGCTCGGCGGCGGCGCGTCCGCGCCGCACCACGCTGCGCTCATCGACGCTGGTCGCCACCCCGGCGTCGATCAGCACCCGGCCATCGACGATCACGTGCTCGACCTCGCGTTCGCCCGCACACATCACCAGCGTATTCACCGGATCAAGGCATGGCGTCATGCGCGGCGTATCGCTGCGCACCACCACCAGATCGGCGCGCATGCCCGGCGCGATGACGCCCACCCGGCCTGCCAGGCCCAGCGCCAGCGCATTGTCGCGGGTGGCCCACGCCAGCGCCTCGGCCGGCTGGATCAGCGACGCGCTGCGTCGGATGATCCGCTGCCCGGCGATCGCCTGGCGCAGCTCCTCCAGCATGTCATAGTCATCGTTGCCCGCCGCACAGTCGGTGCCCAGCGCCACCCGCGCGCCGCGTTCGCGCAGCTCGGCGGCACGCAGCACGCGCCCGCGCAGGCCATGCACCGTCGGGCAGTACACCGGCGCACACCCGCTCGCCAGCAGCAGCGCCAGATCCGCGTCGTCGACCCGCGTACAGTGCACCGCCAGCGTCCGCGGCCCCAGCACGCCCAGCCTGGCAAGATACGCCACCGGCGACTGCCCGCTGCGCGCCGCGATCGTCGCGACCTCGCGGTCGGTCTGGGCGACGTGGATGTGGAACAGCACATCGTGCCGTTCGGCCGCGGCGTACAGCGCCTGCAGCCACGGCCCGGTCGTTGTGTCGGCGGCATGTGGCGCCAGGGTCGGCGTCACCAGCGGATCACGGCCATGCCAGCGCGCGACAAATGCCAGCGCCTCGGCGAGCTCGGCATCGCCGACCCACGGGCCGCCGCTCGCCATCACGGTGTGGCCCACCAGCGCGCGAATGCCCAGCGTCGTCAGGCTCTGGGCCACCTGTTCGGCGAAGAAGTAATGGTCATTGACGCACGTCGTTCCGCCGCGCAGGCACTCGAGCGCGCCGAGCAGCGCCAGATCGGCGACGTCCTCGCCGGTGATGTGCTGCTCGACCGCCCACATCACATCGTAGAGCGCCGACAGGTCGCCATGCGAGATCCCGCGGCACACGGTGAGCGCCAGGTGCGTATGGGCGTTGATCAGCCCCGGGATGACGATGCGCTCGCGGCCGTCGATCACGCGCCGCGCCGCGAACGGCAGCCCGGGGCCCAGCGCCACGATCGCCCCGCCGTCGATCGCGATATCGCACGCGGGCCGCACCGGGCCGGCCACCGGCACCACCGTCGCCTGGCGGATCAGCAGATCAATCACCGCGTCTCCTTCCATTCACGCCGCTAGCGGATGAGCGACGACACCAGCGCGATCAGCAGGCCCGCCAGCCCGCCGACGATCGTCCCATTGATACGGATGAACTGCAGATCGCGCCCGACCACCACCTCGATGCGGCGCGTGAGCGTCTCGGCGTCCCAGCGGCGCACCGTCTGCTCGATCAGCACGCTGGCCTCATCGGCGTACTCCGCCAGCGCATAGCGCACCAGCGCCTCGAGCCAGTCATTCACCTTGGCCGCCAGCAGGTCATCGTGGATCAACGCCGCGCCAACCTGCGCCGAGGCGCGCACCAGGGCGGCGCGCACGCCAGCGTCATCGCGCTGATCCACCAGCGTCTGCTTGAGATCGCGCCACAGCGACGCGAGCACCTCGCGCACCAGCGGATCAGCGAGGACCTCGTGCTTGAGCAGTTCGCCGCGCTCACGCCATGCCGGATCGCTGGCCAGCCGTTCGATCCACGCGTCGACCAGCCCATCGAACTCGCCATACAGACGATGCGCCGGATCGGTGCGCAGCTCGGCCGCGACACGCACCAGCGCCTCGAGCAGCCGCGCCACGATCGCGCGGTCGACGCCCGGCGGCAGCCACCACGGCGCGCCCTCCATGATCTGGCGCCGCACCACCTCGCGGTGGGTGTCGAGCAGGGCCGCCGCCGCCTGCACCAGGCTGTGCAGCAGCTCGCGGCGCCGCTCGCTGCCGAGCAGCGCATGCAGCGCCCGGCCGGCCGTCGGCGCAGCGGGGATCGCCGCCGCGCGGCCCAGCACCGCGCGCTCCAGCGCCTGCTGCACATCGGCATCATCGATGACGCGCAGCACGCCGGCGATGCCGCCCACGCCGAGCTGCGCCAGGCGCGCCGCAACCTCGGGTCGCGCGAGGAATGCACCGATGCGCCGCGCCGGATCGGCCGCGCGCATCCGCCCGACGATCACCTCGGCGGTGAGGAAGTTGTCGCGCACAAAGCGGCCGATGCTGGCCGCAAGCGCATCCTTGCGGCGCCGGATGATCGCCGTATGCGGGATCGGGATGCCGAGCGGGTGACGGAACAGCGCCGTCACGGCGAACCAGTCGGCGATCGCGCCGACCATCGCTCCTTCGGCGGCGGCGCGCACCAGGCGCAGCCATGGCACGTCCGGCTCGTAGCGATACGCCACGACGAAGATCACCGCGGCGACGACCAGCAGCGCGCCGGCGAGCCGGCGCATCCGCGCCAGCTCGCGCAGCCGCGCATCATCATCACCGTGCGCCATCCGACAACTCACGCAATGCCACGAGCAGGCGGTCGATCTCCTCGGCGGTGTTGTAGTGGACCAGCCCGATGCGCACCATACCGCCGTGCGCCTCGACGCCGAGCCGCTCGCTCAGGCTCAGCGCATAGTAGTTGCCGTCCCACACGAAGATGCCGCGGGCGCCGAGGTACTCGGCCACCGCGCGCGGCCGGTGCCCGGCGACGGTGATCGACACCGTGGGCGTGCGCTCGGCGAACCGGGCGGCGTCGCGGATGCCATGGAACGTCACCTGCGGCAGGGCGGTCAGCCCGGCGACCAGGCGCTCGCTCAGGCCGCGCTCGTACGCCTGGATGGCGTGCAGCGCCGCCAGCAGCCGCTCGCGGCGGCTGCCGGCCGCGGGCGACAGCCGCGCCCCCAGTTCGGCGAGATAGTCGATCGCCGCGGCGACACCCGCCAGCCCCTCGTGGTTCTTGGTGCCGGTCTCCCAGCGATCCGGCGTCGCGTCCGACGCGGGGCGCACCTTGTAGGGCTGCAGGCGCGTCAGGTGCTCGCGGCGGCCGTACAGCGCGCCCATGTGCGGCGCGAAGAACTTGTAGGGTGAGCAGGCGAGGAAGTCACAGCCGAGCGCACGCACATCGATCGGGCCGTGCGGCGCATAGTGCACCGCATCGATGAACGCCAGCGCGCCGGCCTGATGGGCGAGCCGCACCACCTCGGCGACCGGATTGATCGTCCCCACGGCGTTCGACGCGTAGCCCACCGCCACCAGGCGCGTGTTCGCGTTGATCTGGCGCCGCAGATCGTCCATGTCGAGGGTGCAATCCTCGGCATCGATATCGACATGGCGGATGGTCACGCCGCGTTCGGCCAGCGCCAGCCACGGCGCCACGTTCGCGTCGTGGTCGAGCCGCGTCACCACAATCTCGTCGCCCGGCCCGAGCTCGCGCCCCAGCGCCCGGCTCAGCGCGAACGTCAGCGTCGTCATGTTGGCGCCGAACACGACTTCGTCGGCATCACAGCCGAGCAGATCGGCCATGCCCGCATGCGCCGCCTCGATCAGGGCATCGCTGCGCTGGCTGGTGATGAAGGCGGCGTGCGTGTTGGCATTGGCGTGAATGTAATACTGCGACACGGCGTCGATCACCCGCTGCGGCACCTGGGTGCCGCCGGGGCCATCGAAGAACACCGCCGGCGCACCAGCGACCTCGAGCGCCAATGCGGGGAACTGCTGCCGGATCCAGGCCAGATCGAGCGCGGTCATACCTTCTCCTTCCGAGCGGGCCAGTACAGCCTCATTATACGTCGGCGGCATCGCGACGGCGCCAGACCTCGATCGGGCCGAAGGCGTCGTGCTGTTCGACGGCGATCGCCCGCCGCTTGAGCAATTCCAGCACCGACCACAGCGCGACGACGATCTCGATGCGTGGGGCGGCATGGCCGACGAAGCGGCGGAACTCGACCCGCGCGTCGCCGTCGAGCAGCCCGATGATGCGTGCGCTCATCTCGACGACGGTGATCGTGCGCGGCACCGGCAGCGTCATCGGCAGTTGCCGCAGATCGGCCAGCGCGACGCGGCGTTCCAGCGCCCGCACCAGATCGGCGGCCGTCGCGCCGACCGGGCCGGTCAGGACGGGGGGCGGCGGCGCTGCGCTGCGGCGATACATGCGCCCGCCGTGCTCGTCGAGCGCGCGCAGCGCGATCGCGGCGCGCTTGTGAACCTGCCACGCGCGCAGTTGCTCGACCAGCGCCGCGCCGTCATCGGGCTCGTCGTCGCGCACGACGACCTGACGTGGCAGCAGCGCGCGCGACTTGATCACCAGCAGGCGCGCCGCCAGCAGCATGAATGCCGAGAGTTGCGCCGGATCGGGGGCGCTGAGCGCGCGCACCTGCGCCAGGTAGTCATCGGTGACGCGCGCCAGCGCGATGGTGGTGATGTCGAGCTCGGCGCGCTCGATCAGCCGCAGCAGCAGGTCGAGCGGCCCGCTGAAGCCGTCGACGATCACGCTGATGGCCGGCTCAGTGGCGAGCATCGGCGTGGCGCACCGCATCGGCACCGGGGTGAGGCGCACCGCTGGCGATGGCCGCGAGGATCACCAGCACCCCCGGGCGCGCGCCGGCCTGCTGCGCCAGCCGCACGGCGCGCTGCTCGTGGGCCGCATGGATGCCGAACCAGCGCCACGCCGCCCGGCCGCTGCGCGCAGCGGCGCGGTAGGCCGCCGGCCAGCACGCCTGCAGGATCACGAACACGCCGTACCACACCAGCGGCATCGGCCGGCCGCGATCATCGCACTTGCCGCAATCGTGCAGCAGCGCCGCACACCAGATGTCCGGATCGCCCCGACCGTCCCGCCGCAGCGCCAGGCACACGTCCAGCGCATGCCGCTGGTCGTAGCGCGGCATCCGCTCGAACAGCCGCAGCTCGGCCGGCCGCAGCACCCCGGCCACCCAGCGGCGCTCGTCCGGCTGCACCCGTGCCAGCAGCGCCGCGCCAAACTGACGGAGCCGATAGCCCGCCCCCCCCGGCATCAGTCGAGATACCCGCGCAGCTTCTTGCCCAGATGCGGGTGCCGCAGCTTGCGCAGCGCCACCGCCTCGATCTGGCGAATGCGCTCGCGCGTGATGCCAAACTCCAGCCCGACCTCCTCGAGCGTCCGGTAGCGGCCATCGCGCAGCCCATAGCGCAGCTGGATGATCTTGCGCTCGCGCTCCGGCAGTTTCTGCAGCACTTCCTCGAGGTGCTCGCGCAGCAGCGACACCGTCGCCGCCTCGGCCGGCGTCGAGATCCGGTCGTCCTCGATGAAATCGCCCATGCGCCCCTCGCCCTCCTGCCCCACCGGCATCTCGAGCGACAGCGGCTGCATCGACGCCTCGAGCGTGCGCCGCACCTTCACCGACGAGATGCCCATCACATCGGCGATCTCCTCGGGCGTCGGCTCGCGCTGCATCGCCTGCTGCAGCCGGTGCGAGGCCCGCTTGACCTGCGAGATCGCCTCGCCCATGTGCACCGGCAGCCGGATGGTGCGGCTCTGGTCGGCGATCGCCCGCGTGATCGCCTGACGGATCCACCAGGTCGCATACGTCGAGAACTTGTGCCCCTTGGTGTAGTCGAACTTCTCGACCGCCCGCATCAGGCCGATGTTGCCCTCCTGCACCAGGTCCATCATCGTCAGCCCGTACGACGTGTACTTTTTGGCGATCGACACGACCAGCCGCAGATTGGCCTGAATGAGGTGCTGCCGCGCCTCGCCGCCGCGCACGATCTGCTGCTCGCAGGCCTGGCGTTCGGCGGCCGAGGCGAACCCGCCGCGCGCCAGCGCACAGCGCGCCGCGACGCCGAGCTCCATCTGCCGCGCCAGCGCGACCTCCTGGTCGGCCGTCAGCAGCGGCACCTGGCCGATCTCCTGGAGATACATGCGCACCGGATCGTCGAGCGAGACGTCGGCGAGATCGGGCAGCTCGGGGAGGCTCTCGTCCTCGAGCGTCGTGCCATCAGCCGGCGCTTCGGCGTCCTCGATGCGCTCCGCGACCTGGATGCCCTCGGCGTGGAGCACGGCATAGAGCTGGTCGATATCGGCGATCTGCAGCTCCGGCTGCGGGCAGCACTCGACGATGTCGGCATAGGTCAGATAGCCGCGCACCCGACCGAGTTGGAGCATCTGCTCGATCGCACCCGCCCATGGTGATGGCGTCGAGCTGTCAGTCTGCGTCGTCATGGCTGTGCTTTCGTCGTACCATCATCGGGCGCTGTTGGCGGCGGGGTGTCGTCGTCGGTGCGCGCGCCGACGCCGGCCCCGCCCGACGTGGCGCGTGTTTGCTGCGGCGCGCCGCGCCCCACACGCGTCGGCAGACGTTCCTCCTCAGTTCGCGCCACTATAGCATCATGCCGCCGGGGAAGTCAACCCCTTTGCGGGGAGATTGTGCGATCTCGCACAAAGATCGCCGGTCCGGAGCGGGATTCCATGACGCCGGCTGATTGATCCGCGCCGGCAGTCGTCGTACAATCGCAGCGGAGCCTGATGACGCTGGGGGAGCAGATCGATGACGTTCGGTGCGAAGCTCGCCGCCGCCGCGGCACGCCACGGATCGTGGCTCTGTATCGGCCTGGACCCCGAGCCGGGTCGGTTGCCGGCGGTGCTGCGCGGCGAGGCAGACCCCGTGGCGCGCTTCTGCCGCGAGATCATCGCGGCGACGGCCGATGTCGTGTGTGCCTTCAAGCCGAACAGCGGCTTCTTCGAGGCGCAGGGGACCGACGGCATGCAGCGGCTGGCCGGCGTGATCGCGGCGGTGCCGGCGGGCGTGCCGGTGATCCTCGACGCCAAGCGTGGCGACATCGGTTCGACTGCCGAGGCCTACGCCCGGGCAGCGTTCGATGTGCTCGGCGCCGACGCGGTGACGCTCAGCCCCTATCTGGGGGGCGACGCGCTGGCGCCGTTCCTGGCGCGGCGCGACCGCGGCTGTTTCATCCTGTGTCGTACGTCGAATCCCGGCGGCGCCGAGGTGCAGCAACTGCGGCTCGAGGACGGCCGGCCGCTGTATCTCGAGATCGCGCGGCGCGCGGCATACGAGTGGAACGCCGCCGGCAACGTCGGACTGGTCGTCGGCGCGACGTTCCCCGCCGAGGCGGCGGCCGTGCGCGCGCTGTGCCCCGCGGTGCCGTTGCTGGTGCCCGGCATCGGCGCCCAGGGCGGCGATCTGGCGGCGGCGGTGCGCGCGACGCGCGATGCGTCCGGTGGCGGCGCGCTGGTCAACGTCTCGCGCAGCATCCTGTATGCCGGCGCCGGCGCCGACTTCGCCGACGCCGCGCGGCGGGAGGCGCTGCGGCTGCGGGCGGCGATCGCGGCGGCAGCGCGCGATTGACAGCGGTCGATGCGGCTGCTATACTCGGCGCAACAACAGATCACAACGACGTTGAACGGGAAGAGTACGGCGGTAGCGTGCCCAGAGAGCCGGCGGCTGGTGTGAGCCGGTGCATGGCGCCACCCGAATGGACCCGGGAGTCGCGGAGCGAATGTGCACCGGGAGGTGCACCCTAGGAACCGCCGGAGACGCCACCGTTATCAGGGCGCAGGGCCTCGCCGGGCCAAGTTCCGGCGGCGCCCGGAGAGTGCGTCGGCGCGTGAGCGGCGGCGAACGAGGGTGGCACCACGAGAATCGACCTCTCGTCCCTTGGCGGGCGAGGGGTCGTCGTGTGTTCGAGGCATCGTGGCCGACAGTGAGGAGGAACGTCCGTGGACCAGGTGAAGTATCTGCTCGATGAAGACCGGCTGCCGACGGCGTGGTACAACATCGCCGCCGATCTGCCCACGCCACCGCCGCCGCCGCTGCATCCCGTCACCGGCCAGCCGATCGGCCCGGCAGATCTGGCGCCGCTGTTCCCGATGGCGCTGATCATGCAGGAGGTGAGCACCGAGCGCCACATCGAGATCCCCGAGGAGGTGCGGTCGATCTATCGCCAGTGGCGGCCGACGCCGCTGTACCGGGCGCGGCGCCTCGAGCGCGCGCTCGACACGCCGGCGAAGATCTACTACAAGTACGAGGGCGTCAGCCCGGCCGGCTCGCACAAGCCCAACACCGCCGTGCCGCAGGCGTATTACAACAAGCAGGAAGGCGTCAAGCGCATCATCACCGAGACCGGCGCCGGTCAGTGGGGATCATCGCTGGCGCTCGCCGGCAGTTGGTTCGGCATCGAGATCGTCGTCTACATGGTCAAGGTGAGCTACCAGCAGAAGCCGTACCGCCGCGCGCTGATGGAGAACGTCGGCGCCACGGTGATCGCCAGCCCCAGCCCGACGACCAACGCCGGCCGGGCCATCCTGGCCAGTACGCCCGACAGCACCGGCAGCCTCGGGATCGCCATCAGCGAGGCGGTCGAGGTGGCAGCGCAGGACCCCGACGCGCGCTACGCGCTGGGCAGCGTGCTCAACCACGTGCTGCTGCACCAGACGGTGATCGGCCTCGAGGCGCAGGCGCAACTGGAGATGGCCGGCGACTATCCCGACATCATTGTCGGCGCGACCGGCGGCGGCTCCAATTTTGCCGGCATCACCTTCCCGTTCATCGGCGCGAAGCTGCGCGGCGGCCGCGATGTGCGCATCGTCGCCGTCGAGCCGGCGGCCTGCCCGAGCCTGACCAAGGGCCGCTATGCCTACGACTACGGCGACACCGCCAGGATGGCGCCGATGGTCAAGATGCACACCCTCGGCCACACGTTCGTGCCGTCGGGCTTCCATGCCGGCGGCCTGCGCTACCACGGCATGTCGCCGATGGTGAGCCACCTGGTGCAACTCGGCCACATCGAGCCGACGGCGATGCAGCAGCTTGAGACATTCGCCGCGGGCGTGCAGTTCTCGCGCGCCGAGGGGATCGTCCCGGCACCCGAGGCCAACCACGCGGTCGCCGGCGCCATCCGCGAGGCACTGCGCTGCAAGGAGACCGGCGAGTCGCGGACGATCCTGTTCAACCTGTGCGGGCACGGCCATTTCGACATGCAGGCGTACATGGACTATCACGCCGGCCGGCTGCACGACTTCGAGTATTCGGACGAGGAGGTGGCCATGGCGCTGGCGGGCCTGCCGTCGGTCGGCGCGTAGCCGGGTGGCCTGTAGTGGGCGGTGGGCGCTGCCCGCCGCCTATGCCTGAAGATGAGGAGCCCTCATGACACACCACCGTGACGGCGTGCGGCAACGGGCGCAGGCGCTCGTCGAGCATCCGCGCTTCCAGCGTCTGATCATCGGCGTGATCATCGTGAATGCCATCACCCTCGGCCTCGAGGTGAACCTGCATCGCGTCGAGTCGGCGATGGCTGTGCTGCACCTGTTCGACCGGATCGCCATCGCGGTGTTTGTGGTCGAGATCGTGCTGCGGCTGACGGCCTACGGCTGGTCGTTCTTCCGCTCGGCGTGGAGCATCTTCGATCTGATCATCGTGATCATCTCGCTCATTCCGGCGGCCGGCGCGCTGTCGGTGCTGCGCGCGCTGCGCGTCCTGCGCGTGACGCGCCTGTTCAGCACGGTGGCGAGCATGCGCACGATCATCAACGCGCTGGTCGGCGCCATCCCGGCCATGACATCGATCATGCTGGTGATGGCGCTGCTGCTGTACATTGGTGCGGTGCTGGCGGCCGGGTTATTCGGCAGTTCGTTCGAACGCCAGTTCGGCTCGCTCGAGCACTCGATGCTGACGCTGTTCCAACTGATGACGCTCGATGGCTGGTCGGCCGAGATCGTCGGGCCGGTGATGGATGTCTATCCGTGGGCGTGGCTGTTCTTCATCCCGTACATCATCATCACGTCCTTCGCGGTGCTCAATCTGTTCATCGGGGTATTGATGAGCAACATCGAGGCAGAGAAGCAGGAGCACGCCGACGCGCGCGCCATCAACCTCGAACAGCGGATCGAGCAGCTGTCGCAGCACGTCGTCGAGCTGCAGCGCCTGATCGAGCGCCGATCACGCGACTCGTGACATGAGCTCACTGCCACGCGACCCGCACGCTGGCGGCCAGCCCGGCGGTCTCGAGCACCACGTAGCGGCTGACGCCGACCGTCTCGAGCCGTGCCGCGACCGGCGCGCCATCGAGCCAGACGTCGGGCGGCGGCGGCGGCGCCTCGGCCGGCAGCAGCAGCCGCAGCGTCACGCGTTCGGCGCTGCTGGTGAGCTCGAGCTGCAGCGCATCGGCGTGGCGCTCCCAGGTGTAGGCGACATAGCCATCGCCGGCGGCGTAGCGCACCGCGACATAGGCGCCGGCGACATCGCTGGCGCTCCAGCGCGGGCTGAGCTCGACATCGCGCAGCCGGATGCCACGGTCGATCACGCCGGCGGCGCCTTCGAGCAGCGCGGTGAGCATCGCCATCGCGCCCCAGCCATCGTGCGGGATCGTCGAGTCGCTGCCGACGCCCTCGGCGCCGTCGGGCCGGTACCACAGGAAGCTGCGGCCGCGCGACAGCATCCGCTGCCAGTAGTGGTCGAGCGTGGCAAAGCCGTACGTCTCGTGGCCATGGCGGAATGCGCCGCGCGCCAGCTCGCCGCCGACCAGCGGCATGATGCCGCCGTTGACATACTCGCCCGGCAGTTCGCCGCTGCGCCCGTCGAGGCCGACGACGCCGGCAGGAAACGGCGGGTCGATGCTGTACCACTCGGCGAACGCACGACGCGCCGGATCGTTGGCGCGCGCCAGGTAGCTGTCCAGGATGGCCCCGGCCTGCCCGGCGCTGATGCCATCGCGGTTCAGCGCCAGGGCATTCGACAGGCTGAGCTGCTCGCCCTCGGCCACGCCGGGGATCGGGCGCGGCAGATCGGCGACATGGTGCCGGAAGAAGCGGCCGTTCCAGCTCAGCGCCGTCAGGTTGGCCATGATCGACGCCGCCCGCGCGCGCCACGCCGCCGCCAGCGCCACATCGCCGACACGCTCCTCGATGCGCGCCATCAGGCCGAGGGCATGCGCCAGGCCGGTGTTATCGCCATGAAAGATGCCCCAGACCGTCTGGCCGTCGATCCAGTGGCGCGGCGCCGGCGTGCCATCGGCCGGATTCGTCGTCGTCGGGCCGATCTCGAAATCCCACGTGTCGATCGTGCGCGGCCGCCGCACCAGGCCGCGGGCGGCATCCCAGCGCAGCGGATCGCTCAGCGTGTAGTGCAGCGCACGGCGCAGCGCGTCGCGCTGGGCCGCCAGCCAGGCGTCGTCGCCGGTCACCTGCCACTGATCGTAGACACCCTGCACGAACAGGTACTCGACGTCGGCCTCGACCGGCGTGCGGAACGCCTGCTCGACGATGTACGGGCGCGGCAGCACGTCGGGCAGGCTGCCGTCGGCGGCCTGCAGCGCGCGGAAGTGCTCCAGCGTCGGGTGCAGCACGGGATCCAGGTAGCGTGCGCCGCGCAGCTGGTAGACGTGGTCGCGCAGCCAGACCAGCGGGCTGTCGGGCGAACGGTACCCCGCCAGCGTGCGGCCATCGGCAAGCTGGTAGCGCAGCAGCGCATTGGCCAGCAGCGCGCGCGCCGCCGGCACAAAGCCGTCGAACCGCGCCTGGCCAGTCCACAGCGCCGTCTGGGTGTCGATGGTGAACAGCGCAGGCCAGGTGCCCACCGCCTGGCCGCCGGCGAACAGCGCGACCCACTGCGGCCCGAGCGCGCCGCGCGCCCGCAGCGTCAGGCTGGCGGCGCCGTCCTGCATGGCCGCATCGACGCGCTGCGCCAGCCGGCCGGCCGCATCGAACACCAGCGCGCTGACTGGCCCGGTGTAGCCGGGGATCGCGGCATCGAGCCGCACGGTCTCCAGCGGCGCCGCCCGCACCGGCTCGGCGGTGAGGCGCGCTTCCCCCTCGGCATGGCTGCTGCCGCGCGTCAGCGCGAGCCCCAGCGCGGCGGCGGCGCCCGCGGCGAGGCGCCGCAGGGTGCGTCGTCGGGCATTCATCGACCGGCCTCGTCTCTCGTCAGATCGGCGGTTGTCTCGCCGCCCATCATACCATGCAACCCCGCGTGCCGGCTGCGGCCGGCTGGAGCACAGGGAGCCAGCACATGACCCGCCAGCGCATACTCACCGGCGATCGCCCCACCGGCCGGATGCATCTCGGCCACTATGTCGGCACCATGGCCAATCGCGCCCGCCTGCAGGACACCTACGAGTGCTTCTTCCTGGTCGCCGACCTGCACATGCTGACCACGCGCACCGAGCTCGAGCGCCTGCGCCTGACGCAGGAGAACATCCGCCACGTGGTGCTCGACAATCTCAGCGTCGGCATCGATCCCGGGCGCAGCACCTATGTGCTGCAGTCGCTGGTGCCAGCCATCAGCGAGATCGCGCTGATCCTCGGCATGCTCACCACCGTGCCCCGCCTGCAGCGCGTGCCGACGCTCAAGGAGGTGATGCAGGACCTCGAGATCGAGCAGCCGTCGCTCGGCCTGCTCGGCTATCCGGTGCTGCAGGCCGCCGATATCCTGTGCGTCCGCGCCAATCTGGTGCCGGTCGGCAAGGATCAGGCCTCGCATCTCGAGGTCACGCGCGAGGTCGCACGGCGCTTCAACAGCCTGTACGGCGAGGTGCTGCCCGAACCCGATACGCTGATCGGCGATGTGCCGAACCTGGTCGGCATCGATGGCAAGGCCAAGATGTCGAAGAGCCTGGATAATGCCATCTACCTCAGCGACGACGCGAAGACCGTCGAGCAGAAGGTGCGCACGATGTACACCGATCCGAATCGCGTGCGCGCCGACATTCCCGGCCGCGTCGAGGGGAATCCGGTGTTCATGTATCACGATGCGTTCAACCCCGACACCGCCGAGGTCGATGATCTGAAAGAGCGCTATCGCACCGGCCGCGTCGGCGACGTCGAGGTCAAGCGCAAGCTCGCCGCCGCGCTCAACCGGTTCCTCGACCCGATCCGCGAGCGGCGAGCAGCATTCGAGCGCCGGCCGCGCATCGTCGAGGAGATCCTCGCCGCGGGCAGCGAGCGGGCGCGCCGCGAAGCCGATGAGACCCTCGACCGCATGAAGTCGGCGATGGGGTTGCGCTTTCTGTGATGATCTGATGCCCATGGCACTGGCGCGAGCGCGCCACGCCGGAGGAGACCGCGATGCAGATCCAACCTTCGCTGCAACACATCGAGACGTTGCGCGCCGCCGGCAACCTGTGCCCGGTCTACGCCGAGGTGCTCGCCGATCTCGAGACGCCGGTGTCGGCGTTCCTCAAGGTGGCGCGCGGCGCGTATGCGTTCCTGCTGGAGTCCGTCGAGGGTGGCCAGCATATCGCCCGCTACTCGTTCATCGGCACCGATCCGTATCTCACGCTGCGCTTCGAGGGCGGCGTGGCGTCGGCGGTCCAGCAGGGGTACAAGCAGACGCTGCCGTACACCGATCCGCTGGCGCTGCTGCACTCGTACCTGGTCGAGTATCGCCCGGTGCGCCTGCCCGATCTGCCCCGCTTCGTCGGCGGCGCGGTGGGCTACCTCAGCTACGATGCGGTCGACACGTTCGAGCGCCTGCCACGGCCGGCCGCACGACGCTACGAGATCCCCGACGGGGTGTGGCAGTTCGTCGATCAGCTGCTGGTGTTCGACCACGTGCGCCATACCATCAAGGTGATCGCCCACGTGCACCTCGATGCCGCCGACCTTGCGGCGGAGTACCAGCGCGCCGCCGAACGCATCGCGACGCTGGTCCAGCGCCTCGCGGCCCCGCTGCCGGCCGATGCGGCGCTCCAGCCGATGGGCGACCGTTCGGCTCCGCCGACGGCGCCGACCTCGAACGTCAGCCTCGAGGAATATACGCGCCGGGTGCGGCAGGCCCAGGAGTACATCGCCGCGGGCGATATCTTCCAGGTGGTGCCGTCACAGCGCTTCAGCCAGCCGGTGACCGCCCATCCGTTCGCGATCTACCGCGCGCTGCGCACGATCAATCCGTCACCGTACATGTTCTACCTGCACATGCCCGATGCTGATCTGGTCGGCGCGTCGCCCGAACTGCTGGTGCGCGTCGAGGATGGTACGGTGACGACCCACCCGATCGCCGGGACGCGGCGCCGGGGCCGTGATGCCGCCGAGGATGCGGCGCTGGCGGCCGAGTTGCTGGCCGACGAGAAGGAGCGCGCCGAACATCTGATGCTGGTGGACCTCGGGCGCAATGACATCGGCCGCGTGTCGCAGCCGGGGAGCGTCCGCGTGCCGATGTTCATGCAGGTCGAGAAGTTCAGCCATGTGATGCATCTGGTGAGCCATGTGACCGGCAGGATCCGCGAGGATCTGACGGCGCTGGACGCGCTGCGGGCCTGTTTCCCGGCGGGGACGGTGAGCGGTGCGCCGAAGATCCGCGCGATGGAGATCATCGCCGAGCTTGAGCACGAGCAGCGCGGCATCTACGCCGGAGCGGTGGGGCATGTCGGGTTCAATGGCGATCTCGATACCTGCATCGCCCTGCGTACGATGCTGGTGCAGCATGGGACGGCGTTTGTCCAGGCGGGCGGTGGCGTGGTGGCCGATAGCGATCCGCAGGCGGAGTACGACGAGAGCTGTACCAAGGCGGCGGCGCTGTTGCGCGCCATCGAGCTGGCCGAACGGCTGGGGAGGGACGCATGATCCTGCTGCTCGACAACTATGACTCGTTCACCTACAACCTGTACCAGTACCTCGCCGAGCTCGGCGCGGCAGTGGTGGTGCGCCGCAACGATGAGGTGTCGGTCGAGGAGGTGGCGGCGCTGGCGCCGGCGGGCATCGTGATCTCGCCGGGCCCGTGCACGCCCGCCGAGGCTGGTATCAGCGTGGCGCTGATTCGTGGGCTGGGCAGCCGCATCCCGCTGCTGGGCGTGTGTCTGGGCCATCAGGCGATCGGCGCCGCGTACGGCGGCGTGGTGACGCGGGCGCCGCAGGTGATGCATGGCAAGCTGTCGGCGATCATGCACGCCGGCCAGGGTGTCTTCGCGGGCCTGCCGCAGCCGTTCCGCGCGACGCGCTACCACTCGCTGATCGTGCGCCGCGCCGACCTGCCCGCCGAGCTCGAGGTGACTGCCTGGACCGATGACGGGCTGGTGATGGGCCTGCGCCATCGCCAGCATCCGGTCGAGGGTGTCCAGTTCCATCCCGAATCGATCATGACGGAGCACGGCCATGCCCTGCTGCGCAATTTTGTCGAGCGCACCGCATGATTGCCGATGGCCCGTCCCGCGGGCACCCACCTGCGCCAGGCTGGGCCATCCTCAGGCGAGCCGCGTCTCGATGAGCCGCATGCAATCGCGCAGCGAGAGGCCGGCTGCGCGGGCGGCGAGCTGCGCGCTCGGTGCGGCGCCGAGGCGCAGCTGCGCCATGCGCAGCATCGTCTCGGCATGCTGCCGGATGCGCGGCTGGGCGCCGCGCATGGCGACGCCCCACAGTATGGCGGCGGCGTCGGCGTTGCCGACGTGCCACTCGTAGCTGGCTGCACTGGCGAACGCGATCGGCCAGGGGTCCACCTCGAGGTCGAGCTGCGCCAGACCCGCCAGGACCGCCCGACGCGCAGCATCATAGGCGCCGCGGCGCGCCAGGGCATCGACCAGCAGGGCGCGCAGCTGCCACGTCTGATCCGGCGCGATACAGCGCTGATCGATCTCCAGGCCCTCCTCGAGCAGCGCGATCGTGCTGTCGATATCGTGCATCTCCTGCAGGCGCAGCGTGGCGATGCGTTCGATCGTCGCCAGCAGGCTGCTGGCATCGCCCAGCGCCCGTGCGTGCAACAGCGCGTCGTCGAGCAGCGCCAGCGCGCGCGCATGATCACCCTGGGCGATCGCAATCGTCACCAGTTCATGCAGCACTGCCACGGTGGTGAGGGTGTCATCGAGCTGTCGCGCGCCGCGCAGCGCCGCGCGCAGCGCCGCCGCCGCGGCGTCATGGTCCCGGCGCGCCAGCGCCATCCGGCCCAGCTCGCGCCGGAGCCAGACATCCGTCGTGGCATGCAGCGTCCGGTGGCGCGCCGCATCCTGCGCGACGGCCGTCAGCAGCGCATCGGCGCCCGCGTGATCGCCCCGCTCGCATCGATACCATGACTCGATGATCGCGACCTGGGCGCGCAGGTCCTCCGACGCCGTCCCGGGCATCGTCAGCAGCGTCCGCCGGTCATAGTCGCGGGCGGCATCTGGCTCGCCGGCATGGCGCGCCACCCGCGACGCCATCACCGTCAGCCGCGTCGCGCGCTCGCGCCCGTCATCGCCGGCGCTCGCCGCCGCAGCGCCGAGCATGCGATGCACCGGCCCGCACCAGCCGTTGCCGATGGCGATCATGATGAGCGTGGCGACCGACGCGTCGAGCCAGTGCCAGGCGCCCGTCTCGTACGCCCAGCGCCACGCGGTGGCGATGTCGCTGAGCGAGTCGCCCAGCTGCATGGCATACCGGCGGCTGGTGGCGTTCGGTGTGACGATCGCGCCTGCACTCAACTGGCCCAGCACGTGGGTCGCGTGGGCTGCCCGGGCGCCCTGGAGCCGGGCGGCATCGCGTGCGAGCCGCTCGCCGACTTCCCGCCGGACGAGCGGGTGCAGCTCCAGCGGCTGGTTCGCCCCGATCTCGTGGAGCAGGCCGCGGCGCAGCAGGAGCTGCAGGACATGCTGCCCATCATCGGGTGCGCCGTCCTGGCCGGCGTCGGCGAGGGCGGCTGCGCGCAATGCGTCACGGGCGTCGAACGGGCCGCAAAACATTGCCAGGACGCCCAGCATGGACTGCTCGGCGCGGCTGAGCCGTCGCCAGATGTGCTCGAACAGCGGTGCGCTCCAGCGGGGCACCGTGCTGCTGCCCGGCGCGCCGGCGTCGATCGACCGGAGGAGCCCCGGCAGATCGGCGGCGTCCAGCGAGCCTGCGGCGAGCACGATCGCCAGTGGCGCGCCATCCAGCGCACCACACAGTGCATGAATCTGGTGGGGCGCCAGCCGGGATAGCCCGGGGGTGGCATGGGCACCGAACAGCTGCAGTGCCGGCGCGTCCGCGAGCCCGTCGACCGTGAAGACGGTCTCGGCGCGCAGCCCGATGCGCTGCGTCGTCGCCACAACGATCGTCATGCGCGGCGCGCGTTCGAGCAGCCACGCCAGCAGCGGGCCGATCTCGAGGCGCGGGCTCAGCCGGTCGATCACCAGCAGCCCGTCGTGGCGCGCCAGGCACCGCGCCAGCTGGACAGGCGCGGCATCACGGTGGGTGAACGGGACGGCGAGGGCCTGGCCGATGCGGATCATCAGGGTGGTGTCATCGTCGACAGTGTCGAGCGAGAGGGCGGCGGCCCCCGCGCTGAAGAGCGGTGCGGCGAGCCGCGCTACGGCGCGCGCCAGCACGGCCCGGCCAACCCCGTCAGCCCCCGTGATGCTCACCAGCCGCTGGCCGGCCTCGTTGATGGTCGCGACAATCTGGTCGCGCAGGGTGGCGCGACCGTGATCGGTGATATCGCTGCCCGGTCGCGGCTGTGGCGGCAACCGCGGCATGCGCCCTTCGCGGATGCGCCGCTCGAGGTCGAGGGTCGCCGGTTCGAGCTCGTACCCCAGCCGGCTGCTCGCCAGTTGGCGGAACCAGTCGAGATGCTGCAGCGCGGCGGCGCGCGAGCCGTGCCGCGCCAGCGCATCGATCAGCAGCCGATGCACCGCTTCGTTGGTCGGCTCGAGCCTGAGCCACTGACGCACGTGGTCGATGGTGCCCGCGTGATCGCCCATGCGCCGTCTCGTCTCGACGAGCGCGGCGAAGATGCTGCGGGCCGCATCGGTCAGCTCGGCGCGGCGGGCGTGGATCCAGCGTTCCAGCCCGGCGCCGTCGGCGGCCTCAAGGCCGACCAGCGGCACGCCCCGGACGAGTGCCGCCGCCTCGACTAGCTGGGGCAGGCACACCGGGCAGCCGGTGAGCTGGCGATGCTGGTGTCCACTGACGCATTGATGAATCTGCATCAACCGCAGCGCGTCGACCGCGAGCTGTGTCGGGTCGACCGACACCGCATGGCGGCTGATCCGCAGCCAGCCGGTCGAGGCGATATCGGGCTGTGCCAGCCCGCTGGTGCTGGCCCACCCTGGCGCGCCGCTGGCAGTGCCGCGCGGCCGTGCCCAGGCGCTCAGCGCCGTCAGCCCCTGGCGTACCCAGGCTGCCGACCGGCTGTGGCTCTCGTGCGGGCAGAAGCGCTGGGTCAGCGCATCGCGATCCTGGGGCGTCGGCGCCTCGAGCGCAAGATAGACCAGCAGCAGCGCGTGACGCTCGTGTGCCAGCGGCAGGCTGCCGGCATCGCGCTCGAGCTCGGCCGGCCCCAGCACTCGAAGATGTGATCTCACCATACTGTATGCCCGTACGATCAGCGACGACCACCCGGCAGCCCGGCGCCAGCACAGCGCAGACGGCCGGTCGGTCCCGACGCCACAGGGATGATCCGCACGGTCCAATTGTCGCACATCCGGTTACGACCACGCATCGTACCGTGTGGCGGCATCAGCCACCACCCGGCGCGGCCGCGCGGCCGGCCGCTGGCAGATGCAATGCGACCACCAGCCCGCCACCCGGCGCAGCGTGCACGCTGAGCCCGGCAGCATCGCCGAAGAGCATGCGCAGCCGCCGGTGCACGTTGCGCATGCCGTGGCGGCGCGGCGGCGCCGGCCCGTCGAGCAGCGCCTGCAGCGCCGCGATGTCCGCCGGCCCCGGGTTCTCGATTTCGATGGTGATCCCGGCAGGCAGCACGATGCCACGCAGCCGGATGGCCCCCGCGCGGACGCCACGCTCGAGGAACCCGTGCAGGATCGCATTCTCGACAATCGGCTGCAGCGTCAAGCGGGGCACGTTCCCCACCAGATCGGCCACATCCGTCGCGTCGAGCGTGATCGCGAGGCCATAGCAGTAGTTCTGGATCGCCAGATAATCCGCGACGATCGCCAATTCTTCCGCCAATGTCGCCGGGCGCTCGGAGTCGTCGATGCTGTAGCGCAGGATGTTCGCCAGCGACGAGACGATCGCCGGCACATCGGCGACGCCCTGGTCGCGCGCGGACCAACTGATGGCGTCGAGCGTGTTGTACAGGAAGTGCGGATTGATCTGGGCCTGCAACGCCCGGATCTCGGCCTGCTTCACCTCGATGCCTGACTGATAGACCTGCGCGAGGAGCTGCCTGATGTGGCTGATCTGCGCCTGGTAGGCGGCATACAGCGCCGCAATCTCCAGCGTGTCGCGCGATGCGCGATCGGCGAGCGCCGGCGCGCCGGCCAAATCGGCCTGGCGCATCGCGTGGGCCAGCGAGGCGATCGGCCGCGAGACCGAGCGGGCGATGATGAACGAGAGCAGCAGCACGACGCCCAGCGCGATGATGGTGATCAGCGCGATGACGTTGGCCACGCGCAGGGAGTGCTGGTTCAACCCGTCGATCGGCGTGATGCCGACGAGCTGCCAGCCGTTGTCGAGGCGCAGCACGCTGTACAGCCGGTCCCCATCGGCGATCGGCCGGGCGGTGGCGCGCTCGCCGCGCAGCACCCGCCAGACGGCCTCGGGCAGCACTGCCGGCGCCTCGGCGCCGACCGGATGGATGATGCCGGCGGGATCGATCAGCAGATAGCCCGACCGGTCGCCGATGCCGGAGCGCTGCACGTCGCCGAGCAGGTCGGCGACATCGAGCTCGATCAGCAGGATGCCGAGGTCGGGGATCGCGACCGGGCTGAACAGGCCGCGGATGACGCTGGCGGCACGGATGCGTCCCGGGCGCGCCGGATCGCTCGACCAGGCGACCCGGCCGTCGGCGGCGATGGCGGCGGCGTAGAATGGCTGCCCGACGGCCTGCGCCGTCGTGCTGATGCGGCTCGCGGGAAAGACGTAGCTGCGGTAGAGGTCGCTCGCGCCGACGCGCTCATCGACGAAGAACCAGTAATTGACCCGGCTGAACGAGGTGCGCAGCGGCACATACACGGTACGGATCAGGTGGCGGCCGATCTCCTGGCGCGCGATCGACTGGTCGACCGAGCGCTCGCCGGCGCGGCGCACCAGCTGCTCGTACAGGTAGCGGTCGTTGTCGAGGTCGACGACCAGCCCGTCGACGCGGGTGAGCGCGGCGTTGACGGTGCGCTGGTTCTGCTGCATCACCAGTTGGAGCGTGGCCTCGGTGGTGGCAACCAGCGTGCTGGAGAACGACAGGGCGATCGCCGCGGCCGTGATGCTGAGCAGCACGACGAAGGCGCCGCTGACGAGCAGGAAGATGCGGCGGGCGAGCGGCATCTCAGGAGCACCGCTGCCGGTCGCGGTAGTCGCTGGGGGCGATGCCACGGTGTCGGCGGAATGCCCGCGTGAAGTACTGGGCATCGGGATAGCCGGTGCGGCGGGCGATCTCGAGGATGGGCCAGCCGGTATCGCGCAACAGCCGGCAGGCGTGCCCGATGCGAATGTCGGTGAGGCGCGCGTGGATGCTGGTGTGCTCGACGGCGCGAAACACCTGGCACAGATGGCTCTGGCTGATGTGGAACCGCTGCGCGATCGCGTAGGTGGTGATGCCGGGATCGGCGTAGGCCTCGTGCAGGTAGGCGCAGATCCGCGCGACGATGGCGCGGCTGGCGGGAGTGCGGCGCGCATTGATCGTCTGGCAGGCCTGCTGGTACCACGCGGTCAGCGTGTCGCGCAGCAGTGCAGCGGCGTGGAGCGCGTGCAGGTGGGCGAGCGCCTGGCCCAGGCTGAGGCCGGCGATGGTGGCGGGCTGCCCGCTGGCCGCGAGTTCGCGCAGCAGTACGGTGAGGGCGTGGCTGGCGATATCGCGCACGGCGCCGAACGGCGCGGTGGGGTCGAGCAGTGCGTGGAGCCGCTGCCCGGCTGCCGCGGCATCGCCGGCATGCACCGCCGCCGCCAGCGCCGGCGCGGCATCGGCGGCATAGAAGGCGGCGAGGCGTGCGGCATGCTGGCGCCGGTGTTCGGCGATGCCGCCGAGCATGCGGCCGAGCTCGGCGATCTTGCGGTCGTCGACGGGCTTGAGGACATAGCCGACGGCGCCGTACTCGATGGCGCGCTGGGCGTAGGCGAAGTCGTCGTACGCCGACAGCACGATCAGTCGTATGCCGGGGAGCTGGTGCGCCAGCTGGCGGCACAGCTCGAGGCCGTCCATCCGGGGCATGCGGACATCGGTGATCACCACGTCGGGGTGCAGCAGCGCCACGCGCTCGAGCGCCTCGACGCCGTCGGCGGCGACGCCGGCACAGGTGCACCCGGCCGTCTGCCACGGAATGTGGCGCCGCAACCCCTCGAGCGCGCGCTGGTTGTCATCGACGAGCAGGACCTGGGCCATGATCGCACCTCGCTGGACGGCACGGCAGTCGATCGGTCATGGTTCATCGGGCACCGCGAGCCACGCGCCGGCGCGGGCGGCGCTCTCGGCGGCGCTGATGACCACGCGCGTGGCATGGTGCTGGCGCCGCGGGGATGGCGCCGGCACGGCGCCGCGGATGCGCGCCAGCACCTGCTCGAGCATCGGCTCGCAGGCGCTGGCATCGTGGTACCGCAGCCCCGCCGCCGTGATGACGCGCAGCGTGCGCGCGCGGCCGGCGGCGACGATCACGCCGGCGCTGCCGTACACGCGCAGCTCGTCATCGGCCCAGTCGCCACTTTCGGCGCGATGCAGGTAGCTGGCGCTGATGCTGGCCACGCCGCCGCCGGCCAGCTGTGCCTGGATGCCGGCAGCGCTCATCAGCACGCCCGGCCGCGGCCCGGCGGTCGTGCCGTGGGCGGCGACGCGCACGACCGTCTGGTCGCAGGTCTGCACGATCCAGCGCGCCGCATGGATCGCCGCCTGCATGATCAGGCCACCATCGACGGCCGGGTCGTCGGGCCGCCAGTCGGCGTAGGGATAGGCTTTGCGGGCGATGATCTGCACGACCGCGCCGATCTGCCCGGCGGCGAGCAGCCGACGCACCGCGACGTACGGCGCCTCGCCGCTGCTGTCCATCTCGTAGCAGTGCCGCTGGTACGCCGCGGCGTGGCGCACCACGTCGTCGAGCGCGGCGTGGCTCATCGCCAGCGGCTTCTCGGCCAGCACGTGCTTGCCGGCAGCGAGCGCGCGCAGGATCAGCGCCGGCTGGTCGGCGCGCCGCGGCGCGCAGATCGAGACCAGCGTCACCGCCGGATCGTCGAGCAGGGCCTCCAGCGAGGGATAGTGCCGCCCCGGCCCGGGCGGCGCATCGTAGGCGCCGACGAGCTGCGCGCCGGCTGCCAGGACGCGCGCCGCATCGAGCTGGTGGCCGTTCTGGCCGACGAGCGCGACCCCGGTCATCGGCCGGCCTCCGCGGCGACGATGCGCTCGAACAGGCGCAGCGGCGCGACGAACCGCGCGATGGTGGCGTCGTCGGGTGTCTGCCGCCCGGCGAGCGCCGCGGCGTATGCCGCCCACTGGTAGCCCGCGCCGGTGTCGTCGATGGTGGTGCTGGCGATGTGCTGCCGTGCAGCGTGCCGTGCGCTCAGCGTGAGCTGCGCCGACTGGTGCGGCAGCGCTGCCGCGATCGCGCCGACGTTGCGGGTGATCGTGCCGTGGGCGAAATGTAGCTGCAGCGCGCAGCGATAGGGTTGCCCATCATCGATGGCAAACGAGGCGAACACCGTGCCGATGGTGCCATCGGCGTGCCTGAGCGTCAGCGCCGCGGTGTCGGCGGTGGGCCGGCCGGTGCTGATGCGCGACTGCGCCAGCTGCACGTCGGCCACCGGCGCCATGAACCACGCCAGGTCGTCGAGCAGGTAGATGCCGAGGCGGAAGATCGGTGCGGCGGGACACTGCGCCGGATCGTCGTACCAGCTGCCATCGGCCTGCTCGCGGTAGGCGCACCAGGTGGCCGCATGATAGCCGATCGGCCGGCCCAGCGCATACTCGTCGCACCAGCGCCGGATCTGGGCGATGTCGCGGCTCATGTGCGGCGCGGGCAGGTTGCTCAGCACCACGCGGCCACGCGCGCGGGCGTCGTGCAGCACCTGCGCGGCCGCGGCGGCCGAGCGCTCGAACGGCTTGGTGGTGATCACGTCGCGCCCGGCGTCGATGATCTGCCGGATCAGCGCCGCCCGCCCGACCGGCCCGGTGAACAGGCCGATCACCGCGCACGGCACCTGCTCCAGCAGCGTCGCGAGATCGGTGTAGCCGGGCAGGCCGCAGCGCGCGGCCCACTGCGCCGTCAACGCCGCATCGCGGTCGCAGACCGCCACCGGCTCGAACCACGCGGCGGCCGGGCCGGCGAATTCGTGCTCGAGCATCCAGCCGCCGAAGTGCAGCCCGACGATGGCGATGCGGATCCGCTCGCCCGCCGGCTGCACCACTGCCGCGCTCCCGCGCTGCTGTCCCGCGCTCACGGCAGCAGCCTGAGCGCGCCGGCGTCGCCACCGAGCACCTCGAGCCACTGCCGCACCGCCCCGCTGGCATCCACCTCGCGATGGTAGATGCCCCAGGCGGCATCGCAGGCGAACAGGCACTGGAACCGCGCGCCGGCGGCACACGGCGCGAACCGGATCGTGCCATGCGGCAGATCTGCCACGACGCCCGACCAGGCGACCAGCAGGCCATAGCTGGCCAGCGAGCGCATGTAGTGATGCCCGCACTCCACTTCGTCCCACGGATTGCGTCGCACGCCGTCGTGCCGCGCCCGCACCCCCTGGACGATCGTGCGCGCCTCGGCCAGCGCGCCCTCGTAGATCAGGTGCGTCGCCACGTGGTACTCGATCCCGGTCCAGACTTCGTCGGCGTATGGGAAGGGCAGGCGCGGCCGCCCACCCGTGGGCCACGAGCACAGGATCAGCCCGTGCTCCTCGTTGAGCGCGTATGTCCGCTGGACATTGTGGTGGTTGACGAAGCTGGTGCGCCAGTTGTGGCGGAACACGGCGTGGATGGCTGCGCGGACATGCTCGACCGGCAAGAGGTAGCCGAGCCCGCTGAGGTGCGCCAGCGTCTGGCCGAACAGCTGGTCGGACAGGCAGCCGCCGCCGTACTGATAGCGCTGCCCGTCACGCGACACCAGACGCTGCACGTAGTAGTCGCCGCCCCACAGCAGGGCATCGGTGCCGGCGCTGCCGCGCGCGAACGCCGCCCGGTAGCGCGCGGCGCGCTCTGGCTCGCCGAGATGCGCAGCCAACTCGGCGCCCGCCAGCAATGCCGCCAGAAACAGCGAGTTCACCATCGAGGTCGGGCCCTGGAAGCTGATGTCGTAGGTATTGAACAGATCGGTGTCGAGCACACCGTCGCCGTCGCGGTCCCAGGCGTCGAAGGCGAAGTCGAGCGTCTGCGCGGCGCGCGGCCACACCTCGCGCAGGAACGCCTCATCGCCCGACAGGCGCCATTCGCGATACAGCCGTACCAGCGTGCCAAGCTGCCCGTCGGCCGCCGGCACGTGGTCGTGCCCGTCCATGCCGAACGGCTGATAGCTGCGGAAATGCATCTTGCCGGCGGGCGTCGTCTCGACGAGATACTCCAGGCGCCGCATCGAGCGTTCGAGCGCCGGAAACAGATACGCCACCGTCTGGCTGTAATTCAGCACGTGGGTACAGTTCCCCTCGCAGCACCCCTCGTCATCGAAGCACCCCTCCCAGGCCATCAGGGTGCCATCCTCCAGGCGAAAGCAGCTCGGGCTGCGCAGCGCGGTGAGCGTCGCGCCGATCGCCTCGACGATCTCGGCCGGCACAGTCGAGCCGTAGAGGGCGTCGCGGAAGGCGCGGCTGGCGCGCTCGAGGCGGGGCAGCTGGTCGATGGCGAAGCGTGCCGCGCCCCAGGCATCGGCGAAGCGCAGCGAGTAGTAGGTGCGCATCAGCGGCAGGCCGCCCGCCGCATCGGGGGCGACGCGCGCGCCACGCTCGCGCACCTCGTGATACATGCGTTCGCTCCACGAGCGCGGACGCCAGGGCACGTGCCAGCTCAGGACGAAGGTGAAGGTCGCCGTCGCGCCCGGCGCCAGCGTGCGCGCGATCGCCAGCGAGCCGATGCGGTCGTCGAAATCGGCCGGTGCATCGCGCTCGACATAGCCCGGCTCGGCCTCCAGCCGGCCATCGTCACAGAAGTCATCCCAGAACTCCTGCAAGCCGTCCCACCAGCCGCCGTTGAGCCAGCGGCGCTTGCAGGACACGCCGCCGTCGGGGGTGGTGAGGCTCATGGTGCGGTAGCAGCGGTGCTCCGGCGTGAGCGTGCGCGGTTCGAACCACAGCCCGCGCAGCACGCCATCGTCGCGGTAGGCATTGCGCACGCCGTCGGCCATGCGGATGGCGCGCCAGGTGTGCTGCTCGAAGGCCTCGAGCGCGGTGAGGTTCGCCAGCGAGCCGACCACCGCGACATCGGCGGGCTGGTCGCCGTGGTGCTGCACCTGGTAGCGCAGGATGGCGACCGGCAGGCCGGAGTCATCGGCATCGAGCGGCACGAACGGCGTGAAGGCCTCGAGCGTGATCGTCAGCGGCAGCGCCGGATCGCGGAGCTCGACGGTCGCGAAGGGGTATTCGCCCTTGAGGCGCGCGGCGGCGCAGCGCGGCAGGCCGGCGACCTCATGGTCGACGAAGCCGTGCGAGCGGGTGTAGGGCGGCGGAATCGGCCCTTCGAGGACGCGCGCCACCGGTTCGGCGCCGGGACCGGCGTAGCGCAGCGCGAAGAACGTATTCGGCAGGGCGTTGCCCTTCCCGGCGGTGCCGAAGATCTCCCAGTCGCGCAATTCGCCGCGCGCGCCCAGCGAGACATTGCCGGTGCCGATGCCGCCGAGCAGGAACGCGGCGGCGGTACAGGAGGTGCCGTCGAACCAGCGCGGCAGCGTGATCGGCCCATCAGTCAGCGCAGTCATCGGTTCCTCCCGGTCGGCATCAGGGAAACAGCACCGTGCCACAGGCGAAGCGCGCCTGCTGCCGCTCGAGCAGCGGGATGCCGGGCAGCAGCGCGACGATGTCGCCCGACGGATCGACGATGGACCCCTGGCCACCATGATACAACGCATGGCCATCGAAGCCAACCATGTTGACCGCCGCCAGCGCGCGCTGGTCCTCGATGCATTCACGCGCTCCGTCGCCGGGATCACAGGCGGCACGCAGCGCCGCCAGGTAGCGCGGCACCCCACCCGGCGCGGCCAGGTCGGCGTCATCGAAGCGCTCGCCGCGCGTTCCGCCGGCGCCGGTCGGCAGCAGCATCAGCTCGATGGCGTCGCGGCGCAGCAGGGCGCGCCGCTCGCGCACGCCGAGGTCGGCGCAGATCACCAGCGCGCAGCGCACGCCAGCGATCACGAAGGGGACGAAGCGCGCCTGGCCCGGCGGCACGTGCCCGATCTCCTCGGTGTCGTCGAAGAACAGCGGCACCGCCGGCTCGAGCGGCGCCTCGCGCGGCGTGACGCGGTGCTTGCGCTGCACGACCGTCTGGCCGTCGGGGTAGACCACGTAGTGGGCCAGGTGGCGGCGCGCGCCGACGGCCTCGACGAACCCTGCGGCGAGCACCAGCCGGTGGCGCGCGGCGAGTTCGGCGAGCGCATGCCAGATCGGCCCGCCGCCGGCCGGCTCGGCACACGCCAGCACGGCCGGATAGCCGCCGTAGCCGGTCGCGCTCAACTCGGGCGTCAGCAGCAGCGCGCAGCCATTGGCTGCAGCGCGCGCCGCGAGCGCGGCGATCTGTGCGAGATTGCCGGCCACGTCGCCGGGCTGCGAGGCGGTCGAGCCGATGCCGATCATCATGCTGCGCATCGTCGGGTCTCCCTTCATTCGCTGCTGCGCGCCGCCAGCGCCGCCAGCGCCAGCGCCGCCTCGGTATGGGTGCACCACTCGTCGAGCGCCAGCGCGACCTGCAGCGGCGCGATGCTGGCGGCGGTACCGACCCGCGCCAGCGCCCGCGCGACTGCCGCCTTCACCGGGTAGTCCTCGTCGGCTGCGAGCAGCCGGTCGTGCAGCATGCATCGCAGCCCGTCGTCGCACTGGCCGATGGCCGCGATGGCGAACGCCAGCGCCTGCCGCACGCGGCCGCGGCATGCCCATGCGGCCCGCGTCGCGTCATCGGTGCCGGCGGGAAACACCGCGGTGAGCGGGCCGATCATCTCGGCGTTGCGCGTGTCGCCGACGTGCTCGACGAACCGTACGCTGGCGCGGGTGTAGTCGGGCCGGGCCAGTTCGTGCTGCCACATCGCCCGCACGGTCGGCAGCCAGGCCGGGTCGGCGCATGCTTCGATGGCGACGGCCGCGGCATAGCGCACCTCCCAGTCGGGGTGCTGCGCCGCGTGGGGGATGCTGGCCGGATCGCACAGCACACGTTCCATCATGGCGATATCGTGCATCATCATGCTCCTGCCGGCGCATCGGCGGGCAACAGGGCGTACGGCCACCGATAGCACGCCTGGTCGGTCTGGACGGCCAGCACGCCGTCGGCGAGGCAGGCGGCACGAATCTGCTCGACGGCGCTGGGCAGACACAGCGCGAAGCCGCCGCACAGCCCCAGCGTGCCGTCGCCGCCGCCCTCGTAGTGGCTCAGCGGCACATCGCTGCGCACTACCAGTTCGAACGCCGCATCGGCGGCGATCCAGTCGGGCAGCGGCACGTCGGGCGGCAGCAATGCCAGCGACGTGGCCCATGGCGCGAGGTCGACCGGCCGGCCGTCGAGCAGGACACGCGGCCGCGCCAGGCCGAGCGGCAGCCGCAGCCAGGCCGTGCCGGCCGGCCGCCGGAGCGTCGTGCGGTACCACCAGGTGCGCACCAGCGGCAGGTCGCGTTCGAGGTGCGGCGGGAGTTGCCCGTCGAGCCGCAGCGGGCTGGCGCGCAACAGGCGCCGCGCGTGCGCATCGTCGAGCGTGCCGGCCGGGTCGGCGATCGCCTGCAGTGCCGTCAGCGGCTGCGCCACGCGGCCCGGCCCGGCCAGCGCCACGAACAGCCAGCGCACCTGCCGGCCGCGGGCGACGACATCGGCCAGGACCGCCCGGCCGTCGGGGCGCGCCGGAAAGCCGGCCACCGCCTCGCAGCGGAAGGTGGCCGCGTGCAGCGCCTCGACCAGTTGCAGGCTCACGCCCTCGGGCGTGACGATGCGCACGCCACATGGCGCCGGCGCCAACTCCGGGCGCAGCACGAAGCGCGCCGTCACGTCATGCTCGGCCTCGCTCTCGATCAGGTCCTCGATCACCACAAACCGCTCGTCGAGCAGCAGCGTGCGGCGCTCGACGCGGCGGACATCCGGCACGCTCTCGCGGTAGAACGGGGCGACATCGCAGCGCAGCATCGCCGGCGCGTGCGCCGCCGCGCCGCGCTGCGGCTGGTCCTGGTGCAGCCGCAGGCCCTCCCAGCCGTCGAACAGGATCACCGAGTGCGCGCCGCCACAGCCGTCGCCGTAGTTGTAGCGCACCGGCGCGTCGAGCGACAGATAGCCCACCTCGCGCCAGGTATCGGCGAAGGCGAAACGCGCGCATCCCTGGCTGTCGGCGGCGCCGTCGGCGCTCAGCGGCACGCCGTGCGCGTGAAACAGCACCGCGTTCGGGTTGACGTGCGCCCGCGTCGGTATCCCCGGCGCCGAGTCGTCCCAGATCTGCAGCACCCCGCGCTGCCGGTCGGCGCTCCACAGCGCACCGCCGACCTGCTCCTCGAACCAGCCGTGCGCCCCCTCGGCCGGCGCCGCCGCCGCCGGCCACCAGATCACGGTCCAGACCAGATCGTCGTAGGCCCAGCCGACGCCGATGTCGTACGACCAGATGCACGACGCCAGCGCCGCGAAGAACACCGCCTCGCCGGTGCGCGCGGCACCGTAGGCCAGCGGCGAGCGTACGCCAAACTGATAGCCATAGTTGTCCCACGGCAGGAGCAGCCCGCCGGGCAGCGCCTCGCGCGCGACCATGCGCAGCGCCGCGATCGGCGGCGTGCCGCCCGGCTGCGGCGTCGCCCACAGGCCGTCGTCGCGCCCGTGCGCCCGATTCAGCACCTCGACGGCCAGCGTCACCGCCGGGCCGATCACACCATCCATGTACGCGCTGCCTTCGCCGCTGTATCCCGATGCCGGCAGCGCGCCGAGGATCGCCGGCAGCCGCCGCAGGCCGTCGCGCCGCAATGGCTCGGCGAGCGCGCTGTGCCCGCTGAATAGCATGCCGACCAGCGCGTTGCTCAGCGCCAGCGCCAGCGTCTGGTTGTCGACGCACGCCGGCTCGGGTTTGGTGCGCAGCCCGTAGTGCATGTTGGTGAACTGGAAACTGACGAGCTGCGCGGTGATCGCGCGGCGCTCGTCGTCGCCGTAGGCGCCGATGCTGCACAGCCACTGGAACATCAGGCTCCACTTGGCGTGCGGAAAGGCAAAACACCAGAAGTGCAGCTGCAGCCCCGAGGTGAAACGTACCGCGTCGAGCTTGCCGAGATAGCACGCCAGTACCTGCCGCGCACGCGCGATGTCGGCCGGCTCGCGCGTGATCAGCGCGACAAACGCCGTGTACCACGGGTAGGCCTCCGGCGCCCGCCGCGCCGATTGCACCAGCATACGCCAGACGACGCTGCGCTGCCCGCCGGCGCCCGGCGCCAGCAGGGCGGCCCGTAGCCCCGCGATATCGTCGATCAACCAGGGCTGCGACCAGTCGACCATCGGGGTGTCCTTGCCGTTCACTCAGAGCTTGATCGAGCCTGCCGTCAGTCCCTCGATGAACTGCCGCATCGAGATGAAGAACAGGACGAGCAGCGGCAGCGCTGCGATGACGTAGCCTGCCGTCAGCATGCCATAATCGCCCGGATTGGCCTGCGTCAGATAGGCCAGGCCGACTGTCAGCGGCCGCTTCTCGAACGACTGGATCGTCACCAGCGGCCAGATGTAGTCGTTCCACACGAACACAAAGACATTGATCGACATCAATGCGATCATCGGCCGCAGCAGCGGCACCGCCAGGTATCGGAAGTTCTGGAACTCGCTGGCACCGTCGATCCGCATCGACTCGAACAGCTCGCGCGGCTGCTGGGCGACGAATGTGCGCATCACAAACACCCAGAAGGGCTGCGACGTGCCGGCACAGAACAGGATCACCGGCAACGGCGTGTCGAGGATGCCGAGCTTCCAGGCCAGCGTGAACGACGGGATCAGGTTCATGATCCCGGGGAGCATCATCTTGGCGAACAGGATGCCGAACAGCAGGTTCTTCAGCGGAAACTCGAGTCGGCCGAATGCGTAGCCCGCCAGCGCCGTCACCGATACCGTCAGCAGCGTCGAGCCGACGGCCAGCACCACGCTGTTTGAGATCAATGGCGCGATATAGCCAAAGGCAATCGTGTAATTCTCAAGATGAAACGGCGGCCGGATGGCAAAGAACTCATAGACGATCTGTTCTTTGTCCTTCACCGACATCATCACCATCAGGAACAGCGGAAACAGCAGGGCCAGGCAGACCAGCACGATGGTGGCATGTTTGAGCGCCTCGGCCCAGGGAAACGGTCGCTGGCGTCTGGCCTGCACCTGTGTTGCCATGATCATGCCTCTTCCGTGTCTTTGAAGAATCGCATGCTGAGCAGCGTGATGACCAGCGACATCAGAAACAGCGTCAGGCCGATCGATGCGGCATACCCGTATTTTTGGCTTTTGAATGCCGAAAAATACATATATAATCCGGGAACCATCGACGCGAAACCCGGGCCACCCTTGGTCAGGATCAGCTGTGTCCCATAGCCGGTCATCGCTGCCGTGATGGTGCCGATCAAGTTCAGTTTGAACTGGCCCGCGATCAGCGGGAGTTCGAGATAGAGGAATGTCTGGACGGGTCCCGCGCCATCGAGCGCTGCCGCCTCCCAGACCGACTCCGAGACGCTTTTGAGGCCGCCGAGGTAGATCAGCGCCGCATTCGTCGTGACGAACGGGAATCCCATGAAGACCAGGCACCACTTCACCAGATCCGGATCGCCGAGCCAGGTCTGCGTCAGGTCCGGCATGCCGAGCGCCTCGATCAGCCGGTTGAACAGGCCGTACTGTGGGTTGTACATGAACTGCCACATCAGCATGATCACCAGCCACGGCACGACCATCGGGATGCAGAACAGCACGCGGTAGACGAACTGGGTGCGCTGGTGGCGGATGCGAAACAGCACCACGCTCGCCACGATCGTCGGGAACATCAGCACGATCGCAGCCGCCAGGAAGAAGGCCATGTTCCACAGCGCCGTACGGAATACCGTATCGTTCAGCAGGCGCTCGAAATTGCCCAGACCGACCCAGACCGCCGTGCTGTAGCCGTCCCAGCGATAGAACGAGCGGTAGATGCCGTCGAACATCGGATACCAGTCGAACACCAGGTTCAGCAGCAGGGCCGGGGCGACGAACGCCAGCCCGAGCAGCAGTTGGTCGAGCGGGCGGCGGCGGGCGGCGGCACGGGGAGCAGCCATGCGTGATCCTCGTCGGCAAATCCGCCGCGGCGCGGGCGTCGCCACCCGCGACCGCGGCGGTGTTCGTGGCAGCGGCGATCAGGTCACGGTGTGTAGTAGGTCTGCATCATCTCGTAGCGCAGTTGCAGGTTCTCGACCGTGCGCTGCTGCGACGCGATCATCAGCTCCGAGGCGCCTTCGGCCTGCAGATCGGCCAGCGTCTGCTGCGCCGCCGCGATCGATGCCTGGAACCCGTCCGGGCCCAGCATGCTCTCGACGTATGCCTTCGCCCCTTCCTGCGACGACGCGGCGACTTCGGCCTGGTAGGCGGCCTGATCGATGTTGCCGAGCAGGAAGTCCTGCGACAGACCCGGCCAGATGGCACCATCGCCCCACTCGATGAACGATGGCCCGACGACCTCGCGGGCGGTGGCCAGCGCTTCCGGCGCGATGAAGCCGCGGATCTCATCGGGGATCGGCACGCCGACCACCGGCGAGAACGACTTGGCAATGCCGACGTAGGTCGTCTGCGCCTCGAGGCTGGTCATATACTGCAGGAAGTCGATCACGGCCGCGGCCAGCGCCGGATCGGACTCGACCGCCGCGTTCACGGTGAAGCCGTAGTCCTGCGTGCCGGCTGGCGCGCCGTACTTGCCGATGCCGAACGACGAGGTGGCGCTGGTGATCACCGGCACCGGGAACACGCCCCACTCGAACTTGTCGCCGATCAGGGCGCTGTACGACTGGAAATCCCAGAAGCCCGACTGCAGCAGCGCCGCCTGGCCGGTCATGAACAGGTTGGGCGCATCGGCCTCCGAGGTGCCGGTCCAGCCTTCCTGCCAGTACTGGGCGTAGTCCTTCCACAGCGACAGCATGTCGCCGTAGTACTCGGCGTCGGTCAGTTGGCCATTGGCCAGCGCCAGATACACCTTGTCCCAGTAGAACTCCAGGCCACGGTCGCCGGTGAACTTGGCATCGTAGAACTGGTCGACGTAGCGCTCGCCGAACTGATAGCCGACCTGGCCGAGCGACCAGCCGATCCAGCGGCCATTGTCGGCGGCGATCGGAATGACGCCGGCGTCCTTCAGCGCGGCGAGCGCCGCACGGAACTGCTCCCAGTCCTGTGGCGGATTCTCGGGATCGAGGCCCGCCTGGCGGAACAGGTCCTTGTTGTAGTAGAACGGCTGCCCGATCGAGAGCACTGCGCTGCTGTCGCTGGGGACGAAGAAGATGCCGCCGAACTTGTTCGATGAGCGCACGCCGGCGAAGGTGTCCTCGCCGCCGGCGAACGAGGCGATCCAGGCCGGGCCGTCGACGTACGGGCTGGTGGAGTTGTAGGCGTTGTTCAGGTTGTGGAGCACGCCCTTGTTGGCGTATTCGTTGATCATCCACGGCTGCATGTGGATGATCTCCGGCGCGCTGCCGGCGACGAACTGGGTGTCGAGCAGCTCTTTGTACCCGTCGAGCGGCTGATAGACGAACTCGAAGGTGACGTTGGGGTTGGCCGCGGTGTAGGCGTCGGTGAGCGTCTTGTACCCCTCGTAGTAGGCGGTGTTGCCATCGGGGCCGTGCCAGGTCATGATGCGGATGGTGATCGGCTGCGCCTCGGGCGCGGCGGTCGGTGCCTCGGGCGCGGCCGTCGGCGCTGCGGGGGCTTCTGGTGCGGCGGTTGGTGCGGCGGTTGGTGCCTCGGGCGCGGCCGTCGGCGCATCGGGCACGGTCGCCGGCGCGCCGCCACAGGCGGCGAGCGTCGCGACCAGCAGCAGCATGGTCGCCAGTGAGCGGAGATCCGCTCGCAGAGCTGACATCGTTGTTCTCCCTCGCTCGGTGGATACGCTCGCGCCACGCACTGCAGCATGGTGGCGCCGCTGCCATTCTAGCCGCGGCGCCGTGTGGGTTCAATGGGAATCTCACGCGATCGGTGTCTGTTCACGCGGAGTTGCCTCCCTGCGTCGCGTGCCGGTGGCACGGGCGGCTGGCACGCCGCTTGCTGGCGCGCTCCGATCGCATGCCGGGGGCTGCGCGCAGGCACCGGATGCCGCCGGTGGACGCACGCGCGGCGGCGGCGGCATGCATGCCTGGTCGTGCTGCCGCGCTGCGTGGGAGCGCCGAACCCGCATGCGCGCGCGCCCTTCGCCGAGCAGGTGCAGCGGCTGGCGTCGCTCGGTCACGCCGAACCCGCATGCGCGCGCGCCCTGCCGCTGCGCATCCCGCCACGCCGTGGTCGGGGCAGCCGGGGCCGCTCACCCATCAGAGCGGCCCTCATGGTATGCTGTCGCCGGCGGCCGACGCCTGGCCGCTCGGGCAGCGCGATGGAGGCACCATGAATCATGCTCCCTGGGTCGCGTGGGCCCTGCTCTCGGCGGCATTCGCCGCGCTGACGGCGATCTTCGCCCGCATCGGCGTGCAGGGAATCGATTCGGACCTGGCGACGCTGCTGCGCACGCTGGTCGTCGTCGCGGCGCTGGCGGGGTTCGTCGGGCTGGCCGGCAAATGGCGCAATCCACTGACGCTCGACCGCGGCACGCTCGGCTGGCTGGCGGCGTCGGGGCTGGCGACGGGCGCCTCGTGGCTGTGCTACTTCCGGGCGCTGCAGCTCGGCCGCGCCGCACAGGTGGCGCCGGTCGACAAGCTCAGCGTCGTGCTGGTGGCGGTGTTCGCGGTGGCATTCCTGGGTGAACGCCCGGCGCCGCGCGAGTGGCTCGGTATCGCGCTGATCAGCATCGGCGCCGTGGTGATGGTGCTGCGCCCCTGAGCGCAGCGCGCGGCGGCGCGTCAGGCATCGGCCGCGTCGAGGCGCGCCAGCTCGGCGGCGATATCCGGCAGCGGCAGTTGCTCGACCGCCGGCGGGACGCGCAGGTTGTAGTGCAGGATCATGCGCCGGAGCTCCTCGATCTGGCGCCGGTAGTCGGCGCGCGCCACATTGCGCTGTGCCGGATGCAGCGCTGGCCAGCGGGCGCGCGTGCGCTGCAGCCACGCGGCCAGGTGCCGGCGCTCGGTGTCGATGTCGCGGCGCGCCTCGACCCACGGCGGCGCAAAGCCGTGCGAGCGCAGCATGCGGAACGCGAGGCGCTGCTCGGGTGGCACCAGCAGATCGTCGCTGGTGTCGATCGGCCGGCCGGTGCCCGCCAGTCCGTCGAACTCGCCGGCGGCGCGGGCGCGCTCGATCAGCTGATCGAGCCAGTGCGCCGAGCCACGGCGCTCGCGGGGCAGATCCGTCTCGGACGCATCGCTCATCGCGCGCTCCACTGCGCGCGCGGCGGCGCTCCGGCAGCACCACGCCGCTGCCGGCCGATCTCGTACAGCACGATCGAGGCGGCGCTGGCGACATTCAGCGACGATGCCGCGCCGCCGATCGGAATGCGCACGATCGCATCGCAGCGCTCGCGCAGCTGCGCGCTCATGCCGCGGGTCTCGTTGCCCACCACCAGCACCGTCGGGCCACGCCAGTCGAAGGCATCGACCGCCACGCCGCCATGCTCGTCGGTGCCCACCAGCCGCACGCCCGGGCGCCGCGCCAGCCAGGGCTCGATCGCGCGCGGGCTGGCGACGCGCACCGCCGGCAGCGCGAACAGCGACCCCGTGCTGGCCGCCAGTGTCTCGGGGTCGTACAGGTCGGCAGCATGGCCACTGACGATCAGGCCATGCGCGCCCAGCGCATCCCCCGAGCGGATCAGCGTCCCCAGATTGCCCGGGCTGACCGGCCGGTCGAACAGGAGCGCCAGCAGATCGGGCGGCGTCGGCAGCCGCGCCAGATCATCGGCGGGAATATGCGCCAGCGCCAGCACCTCCGATGGCTGTTGCCTGGCGCTCAGCCGGGCCAGCAGTTCGGCGGCGAGCACATAGTGGGTCGGCGCCGCCGCGCTGGCGATCAGGTGGTGCGCCCAATCGGAGCGCGCCACGCCACCGGCGTACACCAGCGCCTCGGTCGGCCAGCCGGTGCTGTGCAGCAGATTCATGGCGCGCACGCCCTCGACGACGAACAGCCCCAGCCGATGGCGCTTCTCGCGGTTGCGGCGCAACGCCTCGATCTGCTGGAACGTGGCGTTGGCGCTCATGATGTGGATCACCGTCGGCATGTCACACCATGCTCCGCTCGGACGGCCGGCGCGGCGCCCGCGCCCGTGCATCGCGCACTGGCCGGTCGCCACCCGACGGCACGGGGCGGATCGCGGCAGACCCGCCCCATGGAACACCAGCCACCTCAGCCGCGCGCCAGCAGGCTCAGTGGCGTGCCTCGAGCACTGCCTGCGCCGCCGCCAGCCGCGCGATCACCACGCGGTACGGGCTGCACGAGACATAGTCGAGGCCGGCGCGATGGCAGAACTTGACGCTGTTCGGCTCGCCGCCATGCTCGCCACAGATCCCCGTCTTCAGCCCCGGGCGCGTCGCGCGGCCGCGCTCGACGCCCATCTGGATCAACTGGCCGACGCCGTCCTGATCCAGCACCTCGAACGGATCATCCTTGAGCAGCTTCTGCTCGACATACTTCGGCAGGAAGCGGCCGGCATCGTCGCGGCTCATGCCGAACGTCGTCTGGGTCAGGTCGTTGGTACCGAACGAGAAGAACTCGGCCTCCTCGGCGATGCGGTTTGCCGTCAGCGCCGCGCGCGGCAGTTCGATCATCGTCCCCACCAGATACTTGATCGGCTGGCCCGTCTCGCTCATCACCGACTCAGCCACGCGGCGGACGATCTCTTCCTGCTTGCGCAGTTCGCTCACATCGCCCACCAGCGGGATCATGATCTCGGGGATGACCTTGATCCCGCGCGACTGGCAGTTGGCCGCGGCGCGGAAGATCGCGCGCGCCTGCATCTCGGTGATCTCCGGGTACTCGATGCCGAGGCGGCAGCCACGGAACCCGAGCATCGGATTGGCCTCGCGCAGGCTGTCGACCTTGGCGTGCAGCCGGTCGGCGGCGATGCCCAACTTGGTGGCCAGCGCAGTGATCTCGGCGTCGCCATGCGGCAGGAACTCGTGCAGCGGTGGATCGAGCGTGCGGATCGTCACCGGCAGGCCATCCATCACGGTGAAGATCTGCTCGAAATCGCCCTGCTGCAGCGGCTCGATCTTGGCCAGCGCCGCGCGCCGCGCCTCGAGCGAGTCGGCCACGATCATCTCGCGCACCGCATCGATGCGATCGCCTTCGAAGAACATGTGCTCGGTGCGGCACAGGCCGATGCCGGCGGCACCGAAGCTGCGCGCCACGCGCGCGTCGGTCGGCGTATCGGCATTCGCCCGCACGCCCAGCCGGCGCACATCGTCCGACCAGCTGAGGAACGTGGTGAAGTAGCGGTACAGCTCCGAGTCGTCGGGCGACAGCGTGCCGCGCACCACCTGCAGCACCTCGGACTCGCGCGTCGGCACCTCGCCGTCGTAGACCAGGCCCGCATGCCCATCGACGGTGATCGCGTCGCCGGCCTTGAGCACCTTGACCACCTCGCCGCGGGCGACGACGGTGACGGTGCCGGCCTTGTAGTCGATCTGCAGGTCGCCACAGCCGCAGACGCAGCACTTGCCCATCTGGCGCGCCACCACGGCGGCGTGGCTGGTCAGGCCGCCGCGCGCGGTGAGGATGGCCTGGGCCGCCACCATGCCGTGAAAGTCTTCCGGCGCCGTCTCGGTGCGCACCAGGATGACGTTCACGCCCCGCTCCGCGAGCGCCGCGGCCTCGTCCGGATTGAGCACGATCACGCCCGACGCCGCGCCCGGGCCCGCCGCCAGGCCCGCCGCCAGCCTGCCCGCCGACAGCGCGGCGTCCGGGTCGACGATCGGGAACAGGTACTGGTTGAGCATGTCGGGCGGCACACGGGTGAGCGCAGTGTGCCGGTCGATCAGGCCTTCGTTCACCAGATCGACGGCGATCTTCACCGCGGCGATGCCGGTGCGCTTGCCATTGCGCGTCTGCAGCATCCACAGCCGGCCGCGCTCGATGGTGAACTCGACGTCCTGGACGTCCTTGTAGTGATTCTCGAGCATCTGCGCGATGCCGTTGAACTGGGCATACACCTCGGGCATCTCGTCCTGCATCAACGCGATCGGCTTCGGCGTGCGGATGCCCGCCACGACATCCTCGCCCTGGGCGTTGACGAGATACTCGCCGAACAGCTCGTTGGCACCGGTGGCCGGGTTACGGGTGAACGCCACGCCGGTGGCGCAGTCGCTGCCCATGTTGCCGAACACCATCGTCTGGACATTCACGCCGGTGCCGAGGCTATCGGGGATGCGGTAGACGCGTCGGTAGTCGATCGCGCGGCGCCCCATCCACGAGTTGAACACCGCCGCGATCGCCATGCGCAGCTGCTCGTACGGGTTCTCGGGGAACTCGACGCCGGCGTCCTGGCGGATGATCGCCTTGAACTCTTCGGCGATCACCTGCAGCTCCTCGGTCGACAGGTCGGTGTCCTGCCGCACGCCGCCCTTGGTCTCGTTCATCACGTGCTCGAACTTCTCGCCATCGACGCCGAGCACGATCTTGCCGAACAGCTGCACGAAACGCCGGTAGGCGTCGGCGGCGAACCGCGGGTTGTTGGTCAGCGTCGCGAGGCCCGCGAGCGTCTGGGTGTTCAGGCCCAGGTTCAGCACGGTGTCCATCATGCCGGGCATCGACTCACGGGCACCCGACCGCACCGAGACGAGCAATGGGTTGGCGGGATCGCCGAAGCGGCGCCCGACCTGCCCCTCGACCACCTTGAGCGCCTCGAGCGCCTGCGCCCACATGCCCTCCGGGAACTCTTTGCCGTTCTCGTAGTAGGCGTTGCAGCAGTCGGTGGTGATGGTGAATCCGGGTGGCACAGGAACTCCTGTGCGCGTCATCTCTGCGACGCCGGCACCTTTGCCGCCGAGCAGCTCTCGCATGCTGGCATTTCCCTCGGTGAAGAGGTAAACCCACTTCGTCATCGTCCTCGCTCCTCAAGTCTCTCTCGTCGATGATCTGGCGCTGGCCAGATCGCGGTGCATTCGGCTGGCCGCCCGACCAGAGGCGATTATACTACGCGCGGCGCCGATGCGTGCAACGCGGGCGCGACGGCGCTGCTCTCGGGCGCATCCCGCGAGGTGCTTGCGCCGTTCGGGGGTCGGTTGTTGGGATGCCGCGGCGAGCCTGGCTGGCTGCGGCGCCGTGCGCGCGCCCTGGCCGGGCATCCCGCAATGCCTGGGCGTGCGCTTGCCGCATCCGGATGCGTTATCCCATGCCTCTATGGAACAACCTGCCCGCGTGAGGGTGCTTGCGTGGGGTGGCGGCGCGTGGTATGGTGCGCAGCATGCCGCTGCGGATGCTCCGGCACGGCGGTTGGTGCTCACGCGCCGGGGCAGCGTCGCCAGCGCGCCCGGCGCGGACGCGCGCTGGCTGCCGCCGGCGTTTGTGGCTGCCCTGGATCACGGCGCCAGAGCGTCAGCGGTATTCCCGACTGGCCTGACGCCCGTGGCACAAGCCTGCCTCGGCGGCGGCATGCCATCCGGCAGCGATGGGCAGCCTCGGTTGTGCCATGGCGCGTGGCGTTGACCCGCGCAGCCTGGCTCGCCGGCGGATCGGGCCGCGGCGGTAGCCTGCCCGGGGGGGCATGGCGCCGTGGTTGATGTGAGGTGTGTGATGGACGGGCGCGGGAGCCCTGGCCGCATCGGCCAGCGCGTGATCGTCAGCGGCATGGCCGGCGCCGGCAAGAGCACCTTCGCGCGGCAGCTTGCGGCGGTGACTGGCCTGCCGGTCATCCATCTGGATTACCACTTCTGGCGGCCGGGCTGGGTGCCGCCGCCGGAGGCGGAGTGGCGTGCGCTGCAGGCGGGCTTGCTGGCGGGCGAGCGCTGGATCTGCGATGGCAACTATCACGAGACGCTCGCGCTGCGGCTCGTGCGGGCGGATACGGTCGTGTATCTTGACACACCGTGGTGGGTCTGCGCCTCACGGGCGTTCGTGCGCGGGCTGCGTCGCCCGGCGCATACGCAGTTGCCCGCGGGCTGCGAGGCGTCGGCGTGGCGCCAGCTGCGCGACGAGTGGTGGCTGATGTGGTGCGTCTGGCGCGGCCGCCATGCGGAGCGCGAGCGTGAACTGGCGCTGGTGGCACGCTACGGCGCCCATGCGACGCTCCATGTGGTGCGCTCGCGGGCCGCGATCCGCGCGCTGCTGGAGCATGCCTGAGCGGTGCCGGCCGGTCGCGATGGCCGCCCGGTGCGCGCGCATGGCGCGCGGCACCCCCGCACGATCCGCCCGGTGGTATGCGATGTCGCCGTTGAGGCAAGAAAGGCCCATTCGATGCATGCTTCATGCGCCGGCCTGATGGCCCGTTTGCCCGGCCCCGATGGCGAGCGCTTCGTGCAGGCGCTGGCTCATGGCTCGATGACGGTGGAGTTGTACGCCCCGGTCGGTACCGACCCGCAGGTGCCCCACGAGCAGGATGAGCTCTATCTCATCATCGCCGGCTCGGGTGACTTCGTCTGCGGCGCCGAGCGGACGCCATTCGTGGCGAATATGGTGTTCTTCGTGCCGGCCGGTGTGGTTCACCGCTTCGAACATTTCTCGCCCGACTTCGCGACGTGGGTCGTGTTCTGGGGGCCGCATGGCGGCGAACCGTGAGGTTCGCCCGGCATGTGTTGCGCGGTTGGCGACGGGCGAGCCTGGCGCTGGCCACCAGCGCGCTCGGGCGGGTGCCGCGTGGCTGCCAGCGGGCGCCGTCTGCGAGTGCGGGTGGGCCACGGAGCACCGGGCAGCCGACCGGGGCCACGGCTCGCACTGACGGGGTGGCGGGCTGCGGCACCACGGCCGGCGGGTGTGGCATCGCCCGCTGCCGGCACTGGTGTGCAGCATGGTGACAATCATGAGCGAACCACGTCTGGTGCGCGCGTTTCCCAACGAGCAGAAGCACATCATCCTGGAATTCGCCGGCCATGAATACCGGATCTTCGATGTGATGACGCTGTATCACGAACGAGGCTGGACCGCGCTGGCCTATCCCCGGCAGCGCAAGCGCGCGGTGGTGTCCGAAGCGGGGCTCACGTGGCCTGGCATCGGCTCGTTGACATCGGCAGCGCTCTACGGGCAATCCCGGCCGCTCGACGACGCTGCCGCCGCGCGCGAGAGCATCAGGCTCAGCTACACGAACCTGGCACCGACGCACGACGATGCCGGTCATCACGTGGTCGGGGTGTTTCTGATGCCGTACAGCGCCAGGCCCTTCTGGCTGGACGAATCGATCGGCGGTGGTCACGCCGAACGGGGCGGCGGGCAGGCGTTCACCATCGACGAACTGCGTGCGTGGCCGGCGTGGCGCCAGCATTTCGCGCAATCCGGCTGCGCGTGGGCCATCGGGTACGTCGATGCGCTCGCCGACCAGCCGGAGCGGCTGATCGACGCCCTGATCGGCGAGGCGTGCCGGCGCAATGGGCTGCCGGACGGCGGCTGACGCGCGCTGGCCGGGATCGGATGCATGAGCGGCGCACCGCCGCAGCGAACGGATGGCCACACGATGCTGATCGTGGTGTACCGCTGGCGGATCAAGGCAGGGCACGAGGCGCAGTTCCGCGAGGGTTGGCGCGCGATGACCGCATCGATCGCGGCGACGCGCGGCGGCCTGGGCTCGCGGCTGCATCGTGCGCAGGACGGCACCTGGGTGGCGTATGCGCAGTGGCCGGATCGGGCGGCCTACGCGGCCGGCCATGCTGCGGCGAGCGCGAACGCGGCGGCGGCGGCATTGATGGCGCACTCGATCGCGGAGCACCTCGCGACCGAGCAGTGGGAGGTCGCCGATGATCTGCTGCAGCCATGATGCCCCGGGTGCGGCGGCCCGCGGCCGCATCGCGTCCAGGGCGGCAGTTCGTTCCGGGACGTTGGGATGCCGCGGCGAGCCCGGCCGGCTGCAGCGCCTGGCGCCCGCGCCCTGGCCGGACATCCCGCAACGTCCGGGTGTGCGCTTGCCGCATCAGAATGCGCTATCTCATGCCCCTGTGGAACAACCTGTCCCCGTAGGGGGCGCTTTCGATAGCCCGCGCAGGCGGGCTGCGCTGCGATGGAGCCGAGGGGTTTCCCCCGACGGCGTGCCGCCGCAGGGCGTGCCGCCAGGGCCACGGCCGCCGACGCGGCCTGCCACTATCGCCCACACGGTGGAGCGACCCGCGCCCGGAGGCGTTGGGATGCCGCGGCGAGCCTGGCCGACGACGGCGCTGTGTGCCCGCGCCCTGGCCGGGCATCCCGCAACATCTGGGCGTGCGCTCGCCGCATCAGCATGCGTTGTCCCATGCCTCTGTGGGATAACCCGCCCCTGTAAGGGAGGGCAGCCGGGTGGCGCATGCGCAGTGGCCGGATCGGACAACCTGCGCGGCCGGCCATGCTGCGGCGAGCGCAAACGCGCCGGCCAGACGCGCCGCGCCGGCGCCACCCGCCGTGCTGCGCCGGATGGGAGCATGGCGGCACGCTGGCCCGCCCGCCGGTCGCCCGTGCCGCCGCGCGTCGTCCAGCGCGGCAGCATGCCACATCGGCAGCGATGGCGGGCAAGCGCCTGGCCCACAGCACACCACGAGGAGCAGCACTGATGGCGCATCCCGTTCGCATCGGCATCATCGGCTGCGGCAGCGTCATGCAGGATGGCTACCTCCCCATCGCCCGCGACCTGCAGGCCCGCGGGCTCGCTGTGCTGCGCGTCGTCTGCGACAGCGACCCGGGCCGCGCGGCTCTGCTGCAACTGCCTGGCCAGCCGGCCTTCACCACCGACTACCGGGCAGTGCTCGCCGACGACGCCGTGGAACTGGTGCTGGTGCTGACCCCGCCGGCCTCCCATGCGTCGATCGCGGCGGACGCACTGCGTCATGGCAAGCACGTGCTGCTCGAGAAGCCGATGGCGCTCTCGCTCGGCGAGGCTGCCGACCTGGTGACGCTCGCGGCGCGCAGCCCCGGGTTCCTGATCGTCGCGCCCCACATCGTCCTCAGCCCAACCTACCAGCAGATCGGGCGATTCCTGCGCCAGGGCATGATCGGCACCGTCGTCGCCGCGCGCGGGCTGTGCGGTCACAGCGGCCCCGACTGGAGCGGCTGGTACTACCAGGCCGGCGGCGGCGGGCCACTCTTCGACCTCGCGGTGTACAACGTCACCAGCCTGACCGGCTGGCTCGGCCCGGTGCGGCGCGTCGGCGCCGTCACGGGCATCACCGCGCCGGAGCGCCGGGTCGGCGATCGCCGCGTGCAGGTCTCGGCCGAAGACAACGCCATGCTGCTGCTCGACTTCGGCGATGCCACGTTTGCCAGCGTCACCAGCAGCTTTGCTATCCAACAGTATCGCGATGCGACGATCGAGCTGTATGGCACGCACGGAACGATCCGGCTGCAGGGCGATGATTGGGCACCGCGCGGCATCGATCGCTGGCTGACGGCGACTGGCACCTGGGAACACCTCGATGAGCCGGCGCCCGAGTGGTCTTACCTCGATGGCCTGCGGCACGCAGTCAGCTGTATTCGCAGCGGTTCGCCGCCAATGAACGCGCCGGAGCATGCCTATCACGTGCTGGAGGTGCTGCTGAAGGCGCGCGAGGCCGGTCGAACCGGCCAGATGCAGCCGATCGAGAGTACTGTGCCGCGACTCACGTTCGAATAGCCGCCATGGCCGCGCATGCAACGCCTGACGCGCTGCTGGCCGCCAGCGCTCCGCCATGAGCGCTGCCATAGCCGCTCGCCAGGCCAACCCCACCGACCCCACCATCGTGCCGCAGTCCGCGTGACACGCCCATGAAGCCACAACGCCACAGACATCCGTGTCTTCTGCATCTGCACCAGATACGAATGGCCCATGCGTACACAGCAGCGCTCTGGCAGGCGATGCCGCTTCGTGCCGCACGCTGCATGTCGCACGCTGCGCGTCGCACTCCTGACTCGACCAGGCATGCATTCTGGTGTAGACTGAGCATGGTGACTCCAGAAGCACGATGACGCCGATCTGGTGATGATGGCGCATAGCGTGCTGCCTGGCACATTTGCTGATGGATCGCACGTGGATGGAGAAACAGCCATGGATCGACGATGGTCGCGGCGTCGCGTGATACGATCGCTGGCACTGGGGAGCCTGACCGTCTGGTCGAGCGCATGTGCGTTGCCGGCGATCCCGCCGGAGGCGCCGACGGCGATCCCGGATGATGCCACGGCGCCCGACGCCACGGCGCCTACCGCCACCGCGGCGACCGGCGATGCCGCGGTCGCTCCGGTCGCCACCGCCCCGCCGGCGATCCCGCCCGAACCCGGACGCATCGGGCGCGCGCGCCCGCTCGAGCTCGCCTGGTCGGCGGCCGATCGCAGCGTCGTCGTCCTCGACATCGAGGGGGCGTCGTGGTTCGACGCCGAGAGCGGCGTCGAGTGGCGTCGCACCAGCCTGGCCGAGCTCACGCGGCCGCTGCTGCTGGAACCGTACCGGCTGGGTCTGGCCCCCGACGGGGGCACCGTCATCGTGCGGACCGCCGGCGCGGTGCAGGCGGTCGACAGCACCAGCGGCGCCGTGCTGGCGCGCCACGACGCAGCCGGGCTCACCGCCGACGGCCCGCTGGCATGGTCGGCGGACGGCCGCTGGCTGGCGCTGGGAGGTGCGGACGCGGTGCTGCTGCTGGACCGCACCGCGCCGCAGGCGCTGGCGGCGCTGGCGCTGGAAGGCACCGTCGTCGCGCTCGGGTGGGCGCCGGACGGCACATCGCTGGCAGCGGTGGGGCAGGCAGGCGCCGAAGGCCAGAGCGGCGCGCGCACCCTGGTGGCCTGGGACGCCGCGCAACGCAGCGAGGTGTACCGCCGCGCGCTGGCCGACGACGAGCGTGGCGTGCCGGTCGGCGCCGGCGATCAGTGGCACATGATCGGCGCGACCGACGCCGGCCTGCTGCAGGAGTGGCGCGTCGATGGCGTGCGGCGGCTCGAGGGCCTCGCGGGGGCGCGGGCCGTGGCGGCGGCGGTGGCGCCCGACGGTGGCGCCGTCGCGGTCGAGTGCGCCGCACAGTTCGGCGACGCCGCGGCGGTGCTGCCGCGGTTTGCCGACCGCCCGGAATCGGGACCGGCAGTGCCCGTCGCCGGGCGCATCCTGGAACTGGCCGGCGGCACGGCGCGCGTCGCCACGATCGGCACGCTGGGGCGGCTGCGCTGGTCGGCCGATGGAACGCTGCTGGTCGGCAGCAGCGTCACCAGCCTTGATGTATGGACGCGCGCCGGCGCCCCGATCGCCCGCATGCCGTGGAACAACACCGGCGTTCCCACCGCGCTGGCATGGTCGCCGGACGGCAGCCTGCTGGTGAGTGGCGGCGACGGCGTCGCGGCACTGTGGCGCGTCGCCGACGGCGCCTGCCTCGGCGCGTGGTCCGCCCCCGGCGGCGGTGGCGCCGAATGGATGCCCGACGGCTCCTATGCCCTGTGCGACGGCGTGCTGATCGATGCCGCGACCCGCCAGCCGGTGCGCCGCTTCGGCGACGGTGCGGTGGGATTCTTCCCCGGCGGCGGCCTGGTGGTGTACGTCGCCGAGTGCAGCGTCATGCGCTACGAACTGGCGACCGGCCGCATCAGCGCAATCCTGGCGGATTGCGGTTACAGCCCATCCATCGACTCGCTGTCGCCCGATCGGCGCAGGGTGGCGATCTCCCTGACATTCCGCAGTGCGCCCGTCCCGGGCGCGACGAGCGTCTTTGATGTCGCCACCGGTACGCTGCTTGACGATGCGACCGATCCCGAAGCGTACGACGGCATTGGCTACTGGGTCGGCGACGGCGGCAGCTACCGCTGGAGCGCCACCGCCGAGCGGCCCGAGACGGCGCTGCGCAGCGCGCTGGAACTCGATTACGAGACGCAGATCGTCCCGGCATCGTCCGACGGCCAGCTGATCGCCGCGTTCGACGCCACCGGCCGCATCATCGTCTGGTCGACCGCACGGCGCAGCGAGGTCCGGCGGATTGAGACCGGCATGCGCCTCAGCGCAGTCGCCTGGTCGCCTGATGGCACGCAGCTAGCCGTGGCGGCGCAGGATGTCGGCATTCGCCTGTGGCAGATTGGCTCGATGTAAGGGAGGGCACCCCCATGCCAGCGCGGATCGTCATTCACCTCTCGCTGCTCGCGCTGCTGAGCGCATGCGCCAATCTGCCGGCGATCACCGGCACTGCGCCGACGGCGACACCCGAACCCGGCGCACCGCCGACCGCGGCGCCGACGTCGACGCTCGCGCCGGCACTGCCGGTCGCGTCGCCCGACGCGCCCGATGAGCTCGCCACCCGCATCAGCTGGGGCGGCCTCACCGGCGCAGTCGCGCTGCACCCCGACGGCACCACGCTGGCCATCGGCACCGATGCGGGGGTGCGCCTGGTGGGATTGCCCGACGGCGGCGATCTCGGCTTCTACGTCGCCGACGCCGCCGCCACACAGCTCGCGTGGTCGCCCGATGGCGCCGAACTGCTGATCTGGACGGGTCAGCAGCTGATGGGCGACCAGCGCGTCCTGTCGGTAGACATCGACGCCGGCGGCACGACGCGGACGCTGACGCCCGACGAGGCGCTGGGCATCGCGCCACCAGACACAGACCAGTCGCCCGACGGCCGCTGGTCGGCCGACGGCATCCTGCAGGCGCAGGAAGCCGAGACTGGCACGCGGCTCACTGCGCAGACCTGGTCGCCCGACAGCCAGTATCTCGCGGCGGTGTCCAGTTCTTGGGAGACACCCAGCGAGATCTTCATCTGGCGCGCCGGCGATGTCGCGCTGCTGGCGCGCCTGAACGACATTCCCAACTGGTATCGCGATCTCGAGCGCGATATCCGGCGCGACCCATACGGGGCGGGGTTCAGCGGCGTGGGCAGCTTGGCCATCGCCTGGTCGGACTACACCGACAATCCGATCGCGGGCCTGGTCTGGTCGGCAGACGGCAGCACGTTGGTGGCGATCAAGCCGGCGCAGCAGGTGGTGCAATTCTGGGACGTGCGCACCGGTCGGCTGAGCGGCACGCTCGGCGGATTCCGGCCGATCACCGCGATGACGTGGTCGCCGGACCGTCAGATGCTGGCGACCGTCAACGCTGGATCGACCTACTTCGACGCCGGCCTGCAGGTGTGGCGGCGCGATGGCACGCTGCTGCGCGTGCTCGACGAGCGGGCGATCAGCATGACTGACGAACCCTACCGCGTGGCGTGGTCGCCCGACGGCCGGCGGCTGGCGGTGCTGTCGCACCTGGCGCGCGTGCCGCCCGGCATCGACGGGGTCATTCCCAGCAACACGGGCAGTCTCGCGGTGTGGCGCGTCGACGATGGCCGTCCGGCGGCCAGCGTCGCCATGTCGCAGGCGAGTCTGTTCCCGAGCGACTGCCTGGCGTATTCGCCCGACGGCATCATCGCGGTGTCATCGCAGGGCGCACACCAGATCCGGCTCTTCCGCGACAGCGACGGCGTCGAGCTGACGCCGCTGCAGGGGCACACCGGCAACGTGAACTGCGTCACCTTCTCGCCCGGCGGCGACCTGCTGGCCAGCACTTCGGAGGATGGCACCGTCGTGCTGTGGGAATGGCCGACGCAGCGCGTGCGGCTGGTGATTCCCGCCGGCGGCATGCTGGTCTGCGGCTGCATGGCCTGGTCGGCCGACGGCAGCACGCTGGCCAGCGTCGTCGACGACGCGCTGGTCGTCTGGCGGACGAGCGACGGCGCGGTGCAGCAGCGCATGCCGCTGGCATCGCCGGTGACCGAGCTGATCTGGTCGCCGGACGCGCAGTACATCGTGGCCTGTGACAGCGACGGCAACCTGTACATCTGGCGCGCGAGCGACGGGGCGCTGGTGCGGACCATCAGCGGCCCGCGCGCGGCGCTGTACTGGTCGGCCGATGGCACGACGCTGCTCGGCAGCGACGGCAGCAGTCTGGTCGCGATCGATCTCGACGGGCAACTGCCAGCGCCGGCTGCCGCGGGCGCCGAGCCGCCGCGCGGGCCCGAACTGGCGCTGCCGACGCCGACGGTCGCGGCACCGATCGACGATCCCGACTGGATCACGATCCCCGCCGGCGGCGGTCTGGCGGCGTTCCGCATCATGCGCACCGAAGTCACCCAGGCCGACTACGTCCGCTGCATGAACGCCGGGGTCTGTTCGGCGCCGGAGGTGTCGACGTTCCGCGCGCACTACCCGGCGGAGTGGCAGCCGTACTGGTACAGCCGGATCAACGACAGCACCTTCGCCAACCACCCGATCGTCTGGATCAGCCAGCAGCAGGCCCGCACCTATGCGCGCTGGAAGGGCGGCCGGCTGCCGACCGATGCCGAATGGCAGCGCGCCGCGCAGGGCGATGACGGTCGCGCCTACCCCTGGGGCAGCGCCGCGCCTGATTCATCGCGCAGCAACTTCCGCGGCGTCGCCGGCGACCTCCAGGTGGTGGGCAGCTACCCGGCCGGCGCCAGCCCATACGGCGTGCTCGACCTGAGCGGCAACGCCTGGGAATGGGTCGCCGAGACCGGCATCCTGCGCGGCGGCAGCTTCATGGAGCCAGCCGACGCCGTCCGCGCGACGACGCGCCTCGATTGTGCGATACCCGGCTGTGTGCTGTACGACGTCGGCTTCCGCGTGGTGCTGGACGGCACCGGCGGGATCGGCGGCGCAGCGCCGTGATGCGGGGGCAGCGTGGGGGCGGGTGTGGCGGATGGTGGGGCACGGCATGCGTGCCCCACCATCCCCGGCGGTCGGGCGGCAGCATCAGCGCGCGGCGCACAGCGCCGTGAAGCTACGGCGCAGCGTCTGCTCCGGCTCGGCGGCCAGGTCGCGCTCGAGCAGCAGATGCCCGACGCCGCACTGCCGGGCGCAGCGCACGATCGCCGCCAGATCCAGCACCCCGTCGCCGGCGTCCCGCATCTGGGGGAACAGCGCCATCATCTCCGCCATCGTCTGGCCGCGGTCGGCGAACCGCACCGGCTGCGCCATATCCTTGAGATGCATCAGCGCGAAGCGCCCCGGCCAGCGCGTCAGGTAATCGCACGGATCGCCGCCGCCAGCGATCATCCAGAACACATCCAGCTCAAACGTCACCAGCGCCGGATCCGTCGCGTCGAGCAGCACGTCCAGCGGCACCTGCCCAGCGATCGGCGCCTGCTCGTAGCCGTGATTGTGATACCCGAAGCGCACGCCGTGTGCCGCGGCGATCGCGCCGATGCGATTGAGCTCGAGCGCCAGCCGCCGGTAATCATCGAGCGTCGTCAGGCCAAACTCCATCACGCTCGGCACGATGACATAGCGATGCCCCAGCGTCGCCGCCGCATCGGCGAGCTGTGGCATACGCGTCTGCGCCGTCGCCAGATCAGTGTGCGCCGCCGGCGCACCGAGATCCAGCCGGTCGAGCATGGCGCGAACCTCGGCCGGCGAATGGCCGTACCAGGCATGCCCGGCGATCCCCAGCCGGGCGGCGACCGCCTGCCAGCCGGCGATGCTCTCGGGCGCGCTGAACGGATACGGGCCGAAGAACTCGACCTCGCGGTAGCCCGCCGCGGCCACCAGCCGCAGCGTCGCCTCGAGGTCGCGGGCGGCCATGCCGGCCAGGGTGAACAGCGCCACGCCGAAGCGCTGGCCGGCGGAAGCGGACGAATCCATACACCTGCTCCTTGATGGGTGATTGCCGCGCTGAGTATACCGGAACCGGCGGTGCCGGGCTGCACGCGCGCCACGCGTCGCTGGCAACTGGTATAATCGGGGGGCGGCCTGCCGCCGCTTCCGGCGCGCCGGCCGCACCGGGCACGGGCGGGCGCAGGCGCGCATCCCGGCATCAGGCAGACACAGCGTCCGCCGTCGTGGCCGTGCGTCGGGTTCGGCGCGCGATCGCCGCGGGGACCATCGAGAGGGTGATCCATGAGTGAAGAACGCTGCCCCGTCACCGGCCATTCGGCCAATGGGCACACACCGCACACCGTCGCTGGCCGCGGCACGACGAACCGCGACTGGTGGCCCGAGCAGCTCAACCTGCACATCCTGCACCAGCACGCTCCGGCAGCCGATCCGCTCGGCCCGGCGTTCGATTACGCCGCGGCGTTCGACCGCCTCGACTACGCCGCGCTGAAGCAGGACCTGCACGCGCTGATGACCGACTCGCAGGAGTGGTGGCCAGCCGACTGGGGGCACTACGGCGGCCTGTTCATCCGTATGGCGTGGCACAGCGCCGGCACCTACCGCACCGGCGACGGCCGCGGCGGCGGCGGCAGCGGCAGCCAGCGCTTCGCTCCACTCAACAGCTGGCCCGATAACGGCAATCTCGACAAGGCGCGGCGCCTGCTCTGGCCGATCAAGAAGAAGTATGGCAATGCGATCTCGTGGGCCGATCTGATGATCCTCGCCGGCAACGTCGCGCTCGAGTCGATGGGCTTCCGGACCTTCGGCTTCGGCGGCGGCCGCCGCGATATCTGGCAGCCCGAAGAGGATATCTTCTGGGGCGAAGAACGCACCTGGCTCGGCGACTCGCGCTATCGCGGCGATCGGCAGCTTGATAACCCGCTGGCGGCAGTGCAGATGGGGCTGATCTACGTCAATCCGGAAGGGCCAAACGGCCAGCCCGACCCGGTCGCATCGGGGCGTGACGTCCGCGAGACCTTCGCGCGCATGGCGATGAACGACGAGGAGACCGTCGCGCTGGTCGCCGGCGGGCACACCTTCGGCAAGGCGCACGGCGCCGGCGATCCGGCGCTGGTGGGGCCCGAGCCCGAGGGTGCGCCGCTCGAGGCCCAGGGCCTGGGGTGGCTCAACCGATTCGGCAGCGGCAAGGGCGCGCACACCACCACCAGCGGCATCGAGGGGGCCTGGAAGCCGAATCCGACGCAGTGGGACAACGGCTACTTCGACATGCTGTTCGGTTACGAGTGGGAGCTGGTCAAGAGCCCGGCGGGCGCATGGCAGTGGCTGGCGAAGGACGTGCGTCCGGAGCACATGATCCAGGACGCGCACGATCCCGGCATCAGGCATCGGCCGATGATGACCACCGCCGATCTGTCGTTGCGCTTCGATCCGGCCTACGAGCCGATCTCGCGGCGTTTCCAGCGCGATCCGGCCGCCTTCGCCGATGCGTTCGCGCGGGCATGGTTCAAGCTGACCCACCGCGACATGGGGCCGCGCGCGCGCTACCGCGGGCCCGAAGTGCCGGCCGAGGAGCTGATCTGGCAGGATCCGATCCCTGCGGTGGATCATCCGCTGATTGATGCCGCCGACGTCGCAGCGCTCAAGGCGCGCGTGCTCGCCAGCGGCCTGGGCGTCTCCGAGCTCGTCGCCACCGCCTGGGCGGCGGCGTCCACCTTCCGTGGCTCGGACAAGCGCGGCGGCGCGAATGGTGCGCGCATCCGCCTGGCGCCGCAGCGCGACTGGGCCGTCAACCAGCCCGAGCAGCTGGCGCGCGTGCTGGACGTCCTCACCGGCATCCAGGGCGAATTCAATGCCGCGCTGGCCGACGGGCGGCGCGTGTCGCTGGCCGATCTGATCGTCCTCGCCGGCGGGGCCGCAGTCGAGGCCGCCGCCGCCGCCGCCGGCCATCCGGTCGTCGTGCCATTCACGCCCGGCCGCATGGACGCGAGCGCCGGGCAGACCGACGCCGCCTCGTTTGCGGTGCTCGAGCCGCAGGCCGACGGGTTCCGCAACTGGCTGCCGGCCCGCCTGAGCGTGGCGGCCGAGCATCTGCTGGTGGATCGCGCGCAGCTGCTGACGCTCAGCGCGCCGGAGATGACGGTGCTGGTGGGTGGTCTGCGCGCGCTGGGCATCACTGCCGCCGGCACGCAGCACGGCGTGCTCACCGGACGTGTCGGCGTGCTCAGCCCCGATTTCTTCACCAACCTGCTCGATATGGGCACCGTCTGGGCGCCTGTCGATGCGACGGCCGGCGTGTTCGAAGGCCGCGACCGCGCCAGCGGCGCCGTGCGCTGGACGGGCACGCGCGTCGATCTGGTGTTCGGCTCGAATTCACAGCTCCGCGCGATCGCCGAGGTCTATGCACAGGACGACAATGCCGCCCGGTTTGTCGCCGACTTCGCCGCCGCGTGGGTCAAGGTGATGCAGCTCGACCGCTTCGATCTGCAGTGATCGCGGCGGTGCAGCCTCCGGCGGCCCAGGCCTGCCGGGGGCTGCCGCACACGGTCAGCCACCGGCGGGTGCCGTCGGGCACCCGCCAGAGCGGTACGGCCCCGTGGCCCTGCGCCGGGCAGGGCACGCGCCCGGTCGCGCTCCGTGGGCTGGCGGCCCGGCCGTCGTGCCGCAATGTGCCCACCCCCACGCGCGGTTGCACTTCCCGCCCGGCAATGCTATAGTGCGTGCGTCCGGCAACGGCCAGTCTCTGGGCGTTGCGGGCGCTGGATCAGCCTGAGTGTGTCGAACTGGCGAGCACACCGGGGAGCCGGAGCGGCGTAGTGCAGGAGGCTGCATCGCCCACGTCGTCGTCGTAGGTCAGCGAACATCGTATCTCGGGCTGTGCGCGGCAGGAGCGCGCACCGGTAGGACGCAGCGGTCGTGCCGCGCCGATCATGGCGGCGACACCCTGACCCTCACCGGTGATGCGGCCCGGATACCATACCGACATGTCTGGCTGAAGACAACTGGCTCCCCGCGGGAATCGTCTGCGACAGCGCGCCGTGGCGCCGGCCATCCGGTCTGACGGTGGTCGCGCCGATACGGCGCTGTGATGGTGCGCAGCATGCGTGCGTGTCTGGTTCCACACCCGACGAGGAGAGACCCTGAGAGCCGATGGGATCTGATGCAACCCGCGCCGATGTCGCAGTCTTCATTGACTTCGAGAACGTCTACGTCAGCGTTCGCGATAAGCTTGACGTCAACCCGAACTTCGAGATGATCATGGATCGTGTCGAGGACCTCGGACGTGTCGTGATCGCCCGCGCCTATGCCGACTGGTATCGCTATCCGCGAGTGACCAGCGCGCTCTACGCCAACGGCATCGAGCCGATGTACGTGCCGACGTACTACTACGATCGTGATCTGGGGCGGACTGGCCGCGCGATCAAGAACAGCGTCGACATGAATCTGTGCATCGACGCGATGCGGACGCTCTACACCAATCCCAACATCCAGAAGTTCGTGCTGGCGACCGGCGACCGCGACTTCATTCCGCTGGTGAATTGCATCCGCCAACAGGGGAAGGATGTGGTCATCATCGGAGTGGGCGGCGCAGCGTCGGCGCAC
>JAGWYG010000205.1 GCA_018969485.1 Chloroflexota bacterium | reverse complement strand
CCGATCCTCGCCTGGCGGTGATGCAGGTGCTGCGGCGCGACGCAGTCGGCGTGCTCACGCCGCCGAACGATTCGGAGTTCGCCGACCTGGTGGCCGTGACGCTCAGCAACATCATGCTGGATGGGACGTATGCGCAGTTGTATCGCCGCCACTTCGGCGTCGACCCGGACATGAGCGAGCTGGCGCCGCTGGCCGGCCCGATCGATCTGCAGCTGGCGTCGCTGCCGGACGCGCTGCAGACCGACGATCGCCTGGCCGCCGTGCGCGCGGCGGGACGCCTGCGCGTGAGCTATCGCGCGCAGGCGCCGTTCGTGACCGTCGGCGGCGACGGAACACTGGGCGGCTACGAGGTCGATCTGATGCGAAGCATCGCACGGCGTATGCTGGGTTCACCGGATGCGATCGACTGGACGCCGCTGAATGGCGACCCGGCTGGTGCGTGGTCGGGTGCGGATGTGGTGATCGGCGGATTCGACCGCACGCAGGCCGGCGAGCGCGCCGGAGATTTTTCGCTGGCGACGTATGTGGGAAACGGTCGCAGCGTGGCTCTGATGCTGCCGCCGCGGCAGTCCGGGCTGCGCGACGCGCTCAACGACGCATTGCAGCTCACCTACACCGACGGCGCGTTCGCCACGCTGCACACGAAGTGGTTCCCGGATCAGCCCGTAACCAGAGTCGACGTGCGGCGCTGAGCGTTCGGCCGCGCAACTTTCCGGATTCCGCGAATCACGAAGAGCGCCATACGCCGCGCCGGCCGTCGGACAGTGCGATGGTGAATGCGCGGGCGTCGCGCCAGACGCGCACGCGGAAGATTCGGCCGCGGTCGTATGACTGAAAGTCGGCGCGCAGGCCGGTGAGTCGCGGGCCGATCGGGTTGCCGAGCGCTGCCAGGCGTGGCACGCCGCCGGCGGCGATGCGCTCGGCGGAGCCATCGTTCAGAAGAACGTATGCCACGCCGCCGTCTGCGTTTTCGGAGCCGGGCTGGGCGAAGTAGACGACTGCGCCGCGTTCATATTCCTGCACCGCCGCCGCGCGGTTGCGCACGCCGTCCTGCGCCGGACAGCCGAGCGCTGCGGCCACGTCCGGCGCCGCAGCGAGATCGGGCGACGGTCTGCGCGGACAGCCTGCGAAGAGCTGCGCCGGATTCGGCGCAGTCGCTGCGGGCTGCGTCGTCGCGGCGATGCTCGCCGTCGCAGCGGGTCGCGGTGGAGATGACGGATTGCTGCGCAGATACACAGTCAGCCCGAGGACGACGGCGAACACGCATGCGAGCACGGCGGCGATGAACGTCGGCGCGCGCACGCGTTGCCGCGGCTGTGATTGCGGCGGCAATGCGGCGCGCGGCCGTGGTGTGTGGCTGGCGGTGGAGGCGGAGTTTGTCTGACTGCGCGGCGCGGGGCTGACGGCAGGACTGAGGGGCGTCCGGCGCGTCGGCAGCGCGCGCAGCGCCTGGACCATCTCGGACGCCTGGGTGAAGCGATCGTCGCGGCGCGCCGACAGCGCACGCAGCAGAATCCAGTCGAGCTGTTGCGGCAGCTCCGGGCGCAGGCTGCTTGGCGGCGGCGGCACGCCGTGCACGCGCAGGTAGGCGTCGTCTGTGCGAAACGGCCGTGCGCCGACGGCGAGCTCGTAGAGCACGACGCCGAGCGCGAAGATATCCGCTCGCCCGTCGACTGCCGCGTGTTCGGCCTGTTCCGGCGCCATGTACGACGGGGTGCCGAGTGCGACGTCGTCGGCTCCGTCTGCGCCGGGCGTGACGTCGCCGAGCATGCGTGCGATGCCGAAATCGGCGAGCAGACAATTGCCGCGTTCGTCGAGCAGAATGTTGCCAGGCTTGACGTCGCAGTGCACCACGCCGCGTTCGTGCGCATAAGCCAGCGCGTCGCCGACCTGCACGCCGACGCGCACGACCTGCTCGAGCGGCACGCGTCGCCCGCGCACGCGCGTGGCGATGGTGCCGTTCTCCATCAGCGGCATC
>JAGWYG010000106.1 GCA_018969485.1 Chloroflexota bacterium | reverse complement strand
GGGACGGGGGACGGGCTCACACGAAGACACGAAGACACGAAGGGACGGGGGACGGGGGACGGGGGACGGGGGCGACGGGCTCACACGAAGACACGAAGACACGAAGGGGTGGGGGCGGGGGCGACGGGCTCACACGAAGCCACGAAGGGGTGGGGACGGGGGCGACGGGCTCACACGAAGACACGAAGGGGTGTGTTCTGCTCTCGCCGCCCGCTCCGCATGCACCCCAATCCCTCACCACATGCATGGCGTGGCAGCCGGCGCCCGTGTGGGGGACCAGGCATGCCGCCGACGCCATACCGTGAACCGGGCACCGACGGCATCACGCCGGCGTGCTATGCGCCGCCCAGCCATTCGCCGATCGCATCAAGCACCTCGTGATAGTCGCGCACGACCATGGTGGCGCCAGATCCCGCGAGATACGCCGCACCATGCGTCGTCGCCATGCCGACCGACTGCATGCCTGCCGCGCCCGCGGCCACCAGCCCCGCGATGGCATCCTCGAACACGAGGCATCGATCGGCGGCGATGCCGAGCCGTCGGGCCGCCTCGAGAAAGATATCCGGCGCCGGCTTGCCGCGTGGAACCTCCTCGCCGAGCGTGATCACGCGAAAGCGCCCGGCGACGCCGATCGCCTCCAGCAGCGGCGCGACATTGCCTGCCGGCGCCGACGTCGCCAGCGCCAGCGGGATGCCGCGTTGCTCCAGCGCGTCGAGGAGCGGCACCAGCCCGGCGAGTGGACCGATCCCGGGAATCATCGCCCGGTACAGTGCTTCCTTTTCCTCGGCGAATGCGGCGAGCTCGGCCTCGTCGAGCGGGCGTCCGAACAGGATCGGCATGATCTCGCGGTTGCGCTTGCCCGTCAGGCCCGCCGCGACGTCTGCCGCCGGCGGCGTGAGCCGGTGCCGTTCGATGAACTGACGAAATGCTGCGTGATGCAGCGGCATGTTGTCGGCCAGCGTACCGTCCATGTCGAAGATCGCTGCGGCGAACGGAAGGATCATCGTGCCTCGCTCATCATGCTTCGGTGGGAACGTCCTGAATGCGCAGTGACAGCATCCGTGATGCGCCATCATCGCCCATCGACACGCCGTAGATCGTATCCGCCGCCTCGATCGTGCCACGATTATGCGTGACAATCACGAACTGGGTCTGCGGAACCAGCGCCCCCAGCGCGTGCCGGAAGCGACCGACGTTGCTCTCGTCGAGCGCCGCGTCGACTTCGTCGAGGACACAGAACGGCGTGGGGTTGACGTGGAGCATCGCGAACAGCAGCGCGACCGCCGTGAGCGCGCGTTCGCCGCCCGAGAGCAGCGCCAGCGCCTGCTGCCGTTTCCCGGGCGGGCGCGCGGCGATGTCGACGCCAATCTGGCTGAGGCGCGGCGTCTGGCCATCGCGCACCGGCTCGCCATCGGCATCGACGAGCACCAGACGCGCCTGGCCACCGCCGAAGAGGCGCTGGAAGCTGAGCTCGAACTCGGCGGCGATCGCCCGGAAGGCGGTGTCAAAGCGCGCGACCATGCTGGTCTCGAGCTCATCGATGAGGGTACGCAGCGCCGCCGCCGCCTGGCGCAGATCATCGAGTTGACCGGTGAGGAAGGCGTGGCGCGCCGCTTCGGCCTCGTACTCGTCCAGCGCCAGCGGATTGACGGTGCCGAGGCGTTGCAGGCGCAGGCGCAGCTGGCGGATCTGCTCGGCGCGGTCTGTCTCGGTGACGTCATCGGGCGCGGGCAGGTCGGCGAGATCGACCTCATCGGCGGCAGCGCGCTCGGCGAGCAGCGTCAGATGGTCGGTGGCGCGCTGGCGCTCGAGCACCGCGCGATTGAGCGCCGATTCGGCGGCGAGCCGGGCGGCCTGCACCTGCTCGGTGGCATGTTCGCCGTCGGCGATCTGGCGCTCGCCGAGCGCCACCGCCGCCGTCGGCCCCGCAATCCGTCGGCGCACGTCCTCGAGGGCGACGCGCAGCCGGGTCACTGTGGCATCGAGGTGCTGCTGCTCGTGATGTAGCTGCAGCTGCTCGGCCGCCAGCGCCGTCGCGCGCTCAGCCGCCGCGCGGCGCTGTTCTCCAGCCGTCACCAGCGTCTGTTCGATGCGCGTCAGCAGGGCCGCCTCGGCGCGGATCTCGCCGGCCGCGAGCGCCACCGCACGCCGCGCCGCATCGAGGTGCGTGCGGCGCGCCAGATCTGCCGCGGCACGACGCTGCTCCTCATCGCGCAGCGCCGCCAGCGCTGCTGCCGTCGCGGTCGCGTGGTCACGTGCCAGCGCCAGCTCACGGCTCACCGCAGCCTGCTGCTCGTCGAGATCCGCCAGATCACTGGCGCGCTGGGTCGTCCGGCCACGCGTCAGCGCTGCATCGCGCTCGGCATGGGCTGCCGCCGCCTGGGCCTGCGCCAGCGCCTGCGCCGCCTGCGCCGCCGCCCGCCGCACCGCCGCGAGCGCCTGTTCGGCCTCGCGCATCGCCGCATCAGCGCGCTGGGCTGCGCCATCCGCCGCCGCACAGGCCGCGCCGGCCTGCCCGAGCGCAGCGCGTGCCTGATCCACCGCCGCCGGCAGTTCGCGCAGCTCGCGCTCGCGACGCAGCACCCCGCTCTCGCGCGGCGCCGTCCCGCCCGTCACGGCACCACCACCGCTGATCAGATCGCCGACCAGCGTCACCAGCTGCCAGGCGGCGAACCCGCTGCGGCGCAGGCGCTCGAGCGCGCGACGCGCGTCGGCCAGCGCCTCGACGACCAGCGTCCGCCCGAGCAGCGACTGCACCACGGTGCGATAGGCATCATCGCAGGTGACCAGGTCGGCGGCGATGCCGACGATGCCGGCCTCGCGCAGGTCGGGCCGGCGTTCGTCGCCATGGCGCAGCGTATCCAGCGGCAGGAATGTCGCGCGGCCCGCGCCCGAGCGGCGCAGCGCCTCGATCGCCGCCTCGGCGTCGTCCCAGCGTGAGACCACGATGTGCTGCAGCCGGGCGCCCAGCGCGATCTCGATCGCCGTCTCGAGCGTCGCGGGGCTGTGGACGATCGACGAGACCATCGCGAAGCCGGGGCGTTGGTCACGCTCGGCCCACTGCAGTGCGGCACGGACGCCCGCGTGGACGCCGCCGAGGCTGCGTTGCAGGCGCGTGAGGCTCTCGAGCCGTGCCTCGGCGTCGGCCAGCGTGCGGCGTGCGGCGGCTTCGGCGTCGGCCAGCAGCGCGCGCTGCTGGCGCGTCGCCTCGCGCTCGGCCTCGGCGCCGCTGCGATGCTGCGTCGCCTGTTCGAGCGCCAGTTGGAGCGTCTGGGCGCGCTGGTCGGCCTCGTGGGCGGCCGTCGCCAGGCGTCCATGGTGGGCCTCGGCAGCATCAAGCGCGGCGGTGTCGCGCGCCTGCTCGAGGCTCATGCGCTGGCGGCGGGCATCGAGCTGCGACAGTCGGCGGGCGAGCTCTGCCGCCGCCGCCGCCGCCTCCAGGTCGATGCGGCGGGCAGCGTCGAGGGTGGCATCGAACTCGCGGTGGGCATCACGGTGCGCCGTCTGCTCGTGCTCGAGCCCGGCGAGCTGACGTTCGCGTTCGGCCGAGCGCGCCCGGGCGGTCTCGAGCTGCTGCGCGTGGGTGGCACGATCCTGGACGGCCGCCTCGTGGTGCAACTCCAGCTCGGCCAGCATGCGCGCCTGCTCGGTCGCGCGGCGCTCGAGCGCCACCCGACGCTCCTGGATCACCGCCAGGTCGCGCTGGGCCCGTTCGGCCTGCTGGTGCAGCGCGCCGCTCTCGGCATGAAGCCCGCGCAGCGCCTCGCGGTGTGCGGCGAGCGTCGCGCGCGCCGCGGCAAGCTGCGTGCCGGCCTGCTCCAGCGCAGCCTGCTGGACGGCGAGCGCATCGGCGCAGGCGCGCTCCCGGGCATCAGCCGCCCGCCCGGCCGCCTGCGCCTGCGTCAGCCGCCGCGCATACTCGCTGCGCAACGCCTCGCGCAGCTCGGTAGCGATCTCGCGGGCCGCGCGCGCCTGAGTCGCCTGGCGGCGCAGGCTGCGCAGACGCGGCTCACTCTCCGCGAGCAGATCGCCACAGCGCTGCATGTTGCCGTCGGTCTCGCGCAGGCGCCGCTCGGTCTCGACGCGGCGTGCCTCGAAGATGCCGATCGCCGCGGCATCCTCGAACAGGCGCCGACGCTCGTCGGGGCGCAGGTTCAGCGCCGCATCGACCAGACCCTGGTTGATGATGGTGTATGAGCCGCCGAGATTACCGACCGCCTCCTGCAGTTCGCGCAGCCGCACGCGGGTGCGATTGATGAAATACTCGCCCTCGCCCGCGCGCGTCACGCGCCGTGCGATCGTCACCTCGTCGTAGGCGAGCGGGATGCTGCGATCACGGTTATCGATGGTGAGCGCCACCTCGGCAAAGCCGGCCGGCGCACGGCGCGGGCCGCCGCTGAACACCAGATCCTCGCTGCGGCGCGAGCGCAGCGCCGAGGGGCTCTGTTCGCCGAGCACCCAGCGGATCGCGTCGACGATGTTGGTCTTCCCCGAACCGTTCGGCCCGATCACCGCGGTGATCCCGGGGTCGAACTCCACCACCGTTCGCGACGCGAAGGTCTTGAATCCCTGGATCTCGAGACGCCTGAGCAGCATGGCTGCGCTCCCCCTCGTGTGCGCCGCCGGAGAGTATAGCACCTCCCAGGTGTCGGGTGTGTGCCAGGCCGCGCTCTGATGATGGCGCCGAGGGGTTTCCTCCGACGGCGCGCCCCGACGGTGCGCCGTAAAGCCCGCGCAGGCGGGCTGCGCCGGGATGGAGCCAAGGGGTTTCCCGCTCTCAGGTGTCGGGTGTGTGCCAGGCCGCGTTCTGATGCGGCTGACCGGTTGGCGGACGTGCGCCATGGGTGTCAAGGAGGTGCCCTGGCGATTGATCCGCACGAAGGGATGCCAGCCCCGTGCGGTGACGGCCCGAAAGAGCCATGTGACGTACAAGCCCCGGTCGGCGGCGGCGATGACGGCCCAATCGTCCGGCGCACTGCCGTGCCGCTGCTGGACGAGCGCTCGCCGCTGCGGCTGCCACGCGCCCCTGACCGTGGCGCGCACGACCCCGAAACCCTGCGCCCGGCGTCGAGCGCGCGGTCGCCCGGTGCGGCTGGGGTGGTAGAATGACGTGACGGCGCAGCGCACCGCGACTGGTGATGGGCTGCCACCGGGGGAGACCGCATGGGCATTGCCGCCGACATCGCCATCATCCTGGTCGCAGCGCTCATCGGGGGCTTCGCCGCGCAGCGTCTCGGCCAGCCGCTGATCATCGGGTACATCCTGGCGGGGATCGCCGTCGGCCCCTTCACCGGTGGCGTCACGGTGAGCGATACGCACGACATCGAACTGCTCGCCGAGATCGGCGTCGCGCTGCTGCTCTTTGCGCTGGGCATCGAATTCAACCTGCGCACGCTCGCGCCGGTGCGCCTCGTCGCGCTGCTCGGCACACCGCTGCAGATGCTGCTCACCATCATGGCTGGGTACGGCATCGGCCTGGCGCTCGGCTGGGATGCCGCCGCAGCGCTGTGGTTCGGCGTCGTGATCTCGCTCTCCAGCACGATGGTCATCCTGAAGACCCTGGCCGCGCGCAGCGCCCTCGGCACGCTGGCGAGCCGGGTGATGATCGGCATGCTGATCGTGCAGGACCTCGCCGTCGTGCCATTGCTGATCATCGTGCCGACCCTCACCAATCCGGTCGACGGGCTGCCCGAGCTCGGCTGGGCAGTCGTGCGTGCGACGCTCTTCCTGCTGGCGATGATCTTCGGCGGCACCCGGCTCATCCCGTGGGTCCTGCGGCAGGTCGCGCGCTGGAACTCGCGCGAACTCTTCCTGGTGAGCATCACCGCGATCGGTCTGGGGGTCGGCTATGCGACGTACCTGACTGGCCTGTCGTTTGCCTTCGGCGCATTCGCCGCCGGCATCGTCCTGAGCGAGTCGGAGTACAGCCACCAGGCGTTGAGCGACATCCTGCCGCTGCGCGATGTCTTCGGCCTGCTCTTCTTCGTCTCGATCGGCATGCTGCTCGATCCACGATATGTGTGGGCGAATGCTGCGCTGATCGCTGCCGTCGTGATCATGATCGGGCTCGTCAAGGCGGTGATCTTCGTCGGCATCAGCCGGATCTTCGGCTACCGCGACGGCGTGCCGCTGGCGGTCGGGCTCGGCCTGTTCCAGGTCGGCGAGTTTGCCTTCGTCATCGCCCGCGCCGGCCTCGCCGACGGCGCGATCCCGCCGGCGCTGTTCTCGCTGATCATCGCGACCACGGTGCTGACGATGATCCTGACGCCGCTGGTGGCGCAGGCGGCCGAACCGCTGATCGCCTGGTGGCGCGCGCGTCGTGCGGCCGAGGGCCCCGCCATCGCGGTGCCGGCCGGCACGGCGCTCGGCGACCACATCGTGATCATCGGATTTGGCCGCGTGGGCCGCTACACCGCCGACGTGCTGCGGCGGCTGGGGCTGGCATGCGTCGTGATCGACGAGGACCAGCGGGCGTTCGATGATGCCCGCGCCGCCGGCATTCCGGTGATCTACGGCGACGCCAGCAGCCCGACCGTGCTGGCCGCGGCCCGGGTCGCACAGGCACGCCTGGTGCTGGTCGTCGTCGCGGCGGCGGTCGATGTCGAGCGCATCGTGCGGCAGGTGCGCGCCTGTGCCGCCCGTGTGCCACTGATCGTGCGCGCCGCGACCATCGGCCAGATCGACGATCTGCAGCCGTTCGCCGTCGACGAGATCGTCCAGCCCGAGTTCGAGGCCGGCCTCGAGATGGTGCGCCAGACGCTGCTGCGCCTTGAGTTTCCTGCGCTCGCCGTCGATGCGCTGAGCGATGCCGTGCGCGACGAGCGCTACCGCTCGCTGCAGCGCCAGGAGAGTGACCTGGCGCATCTGGCGCGGCTGCGGCGGGCACGGCGCGCCCTGGGCATCGACTGGGTCACCATCCACGAACGTTCGCCGGTCGCCGGCCGGACGATCGGCAGCCTGCGGGTGCGTGAGCGTACGGGCGCGTCGATCGTGGCCATCCTGCGCGAACAGGACGTCATCAGCAATCCCGGGTCCGACGATCGGCTCATGATCGGCGATGCCGTCGCGGTTCTGGGGGCGCCCGAGCAGCGTGAGCAGTTTCGCGAGCGTCTGTGCGCTGCGCCGGCGGGCTCGCCCGATCATCCTGGCCCGGCGCCGCGCGCGTTGTCGTGACGGCGCCGGCGAGACGAGGAACGATTCACACGATGCAGACGATTCACAGGACGCCTGGTGGGATGGTGACGGTGGTGGAGCCGCTGGCATCGGCGCGGTCGGTGGCGATCGATGTGGTGGTGCGCGTCGGCGCGGCCCACGAGGCTGCCGCGGCGAGCGGGATTGGCCACTTCATCGAGCATCTGCTGTTCAAGGGGAGCGCACGCTGGCCGACGCCGCGCGCGCTGGCGCTGGCGATCGAGGGGCTCGGCGGCGAGTGTGACGCGTATACCACGTACGAGACGACGGTCTTTCACGTGCGCATTGCGGCAGTGCATCTGCGGCATGCCATCGAGGTGCTGGGCGACCTGCTGCTCGCGCCGCGATTCGATGCCGGCGACGTGGAGCGCGAGCGGCGCGTGATTGTCGAGGAGTTGCGCGAGACGCTCGATGAGCCGACTGAACTGGTGCAGACGCTGCTCGGCCGTGCGATGTGGGGCGAACAGCCGCTCGGGCGTGATATTGCCGGCAGCGAGGCCAGCCTGGCGCAGATCGACCTGCCACAGATTGTGGCGCACTGGCGCGCGCACTACGTCCAGGCCGGCACGATCATCTCGATCGCGGGCGCGGTCGATCCGGCGGAGGCGCTGGCGACCATCGGGCGCGTCTTCGGCGGCATGCCGGCGGGCGCGCCCCCGCCGCGCTCGCCCACGCTGCCGGCGCTGGCGGGTCCGCGCATCCAGCGCCATCGGCGCACCGGCCTGCAGGTGCAGTTTGCGCTCGGCTTCGTCGGCGTGCCGGCCGGCGATCCCGATCTGTGGGCCTGGCGCCTGCTCGACGTCGCGCTGGGCGCCGGCGCCGCCTCGCGCCTGTTCCAGCGCATTCGCGAGGAGCTCGGCCTGGCCTATACGATCGGCTCGGCCTTCGACGCCTATGACGACGCCGGGATCGCGACGATCTACGGCAGCGTCGCGCCCGCAGCGCTGCAGCAGTGCCTCCGCGAGGTGCTCGGCGACCTGCGCGAGTTGCGGCGGCTGGGGCTCGGCGCCGATGAACTGCGCGCGGCCCGGCAGCAGATCCAGGGTGCCCTGACGCTGGCGCTCGAGGCGCCCTGGGCAGTGGCGTCGTGGAATGCCCAATCCCTGGCGCGCGGCGACGCGCTACGCCCGCTCGAGGCTGTCCTCGCCGAGTACGATGCGGTGGATGGCGATGCGATCATGCGCGTGGCACGGCGCGTGCTGCGCGATGACGGCTTGCATCTGGCGCTCGTCGGCCCGCTGGGCGCCGGTCGTGCCCTCGAGCGCGATGTGCGGCTCGGTGCATGAAGGAGGGATCATGTCGACCTGTGCGATCATCGGGGCCGGCGTCGCCGGCCTGGCGGCGGCGCGGATCGTGCGCCAGCGCATGCCCGAGGTGGTGCTCACGGTCTACGAGAAGAGCCGTGGGCTGGGCGGGCGCGTCGCGACGCGCCGCCGCAATGGGTGCGTCTTCGACCACGGCGCCCAGGTGATCAAGGCGCCGGACGAGCGCACGCGCCAGGTGTTGCATCACGAGCTCGCTGATGCGGCGCTGGTCGAGATCCCTGCGCCGGTCTGGACATTCGATGCGGCCGGCCGGCTGAGCGTGGGCGATCCGGCGCTCGCCGAGCGCCAGTGGGTGTATCGCGATGGCATCTCGCGCCTCGGCAAGCGTCTCGCCGGCGATACCGCCGTCGTGCGCGAGGTGCGGATCGCCGCGCTGACGCGCCAGGGCACGCGCTGGGCGCTCCACGACGACGCGGGCACGCTGGTGGGCGAGGCCGACGCGGTGCTACTGACGCCGCCCGCACCGCAGACCAGCGCCATCCTGGCGCAGAGCCAGTTCGATCCGGTGCTGCGCGAGCGCCTGATCACCGCGCTGGCGCCGGCGCAGTATCGTCGCTGCATCAGCGTGGCCCTGGGCTACGCGCGGCGCTTCGATCCTCCGTGGTACGCGGCGGTCAATGCTGACCGCCAGCATCCGATCGTCTGGCTGGGGCTGGAGCATCGCAAGGATCCGACGCGCGCCCCGGCCGACCAGTCGCTGCTGGTGGCACAGTTGGCACCGGCTGCCAGCCTCGCGTGGTGGGACATGCCGCTCGCGGAACTGGTGGCGCAGCTCGGCCCGCTCGTGACGGCGCTGCTCGCGGATGATCCCGGTGCGCTGCTCTGGGCCGACCGCCAGGGATGGCGCTATGCGCTGCCGGATGGCGCTGCCGATGCCGCCACGCTGGCGCTGGCGCGCGATCACGGCCTGTGGTTTGCCGGCGATTTCCTCACGGGTGTCGGCCGGATCCATCGGGCGATCGCCAGCGGCGAGGCGACGGGCGCCGCGCTGGTTGCAGCGTTGGGAGGATGACATGACCGGGGAACCGCGCTATCCGCACGCGCACTATGGTGATGCTCGCGCCCAGAGCGGGCGCCGGGCCGCCGAGCTGACTGCCGAGGCCGCGACGGCGGGTGCGCTGACGCCCGATGATGTGCGCATCCGTGGCGAGACGCTGCTGGCCCAGGCGGCGATTGCCCGCGAGGCGGGCTATGCGCATCTTGCCGACAATCTCGCCCGCGCCGCCGAGCTGACCGCCGTGCCCGACGACCAGATTCTGGCGATGTACGAGGCGCTGCGCCCCGGGCGCACCAGCCCGGCAGCGATGGATCAGCTGGCCGATCGCCTCGAGCGCGAGTACGCGGCGACGCGCTGCGCCGCGCTGGTGCGCGAGGCGGCGGCAGTCTATCGTGTGCGGCGTATCGGCGGGCAGTGAGCCGGCGGTGTGGCCCTGATGAACCCGGAGGAACCAGCGATGCTGCTCGTCATTACGCCGAACCCGGCGATCGATCGCGTCCTCGAGGTGCCCGGCTTTCGCGATGCCGAGGTGTGCCGGGTGACGCACCGGCGCGACGGTGCCGGCGGCAAGGGCTTGAATGTCGCGCGCGTCGCGCGAACGCTGGGGCTGGACGCATTGGTGGTGGGGCCGATCGGCGGGACGACCGGGCAGCAGGTGGCGATGCTGGCTGCCGCCGAGGGCATTGCTGCGCGCTGGCACCGGCTCGAGCGCGGCGAGACGCGCATCTGCGTGCTGGTGACCGATCAGGCGGCCCAGGATACGCTGACGATCAATGAGCCTGGCCCGACGCTGGATCAGGCGGCCTGGCGCGCGTTTGCCGACCACGTGCTGGCGTCGGCTGAACGCGCCGCGCTGGTGGCGCTCTCGGGTAGCGTGCCGCCTGGCGTCGCCGCTGATGATGTGCTGGGTTTGCTCGAGGCGCTCGGGCGCCCGGTCGCGCTCGATAGCAGTGGGGCCGTGCTGGCCGGCGCGCTCGAACGCCGCCTCGCGCTGGTGAAGGTCAATCTCGACGAGTTCGGCACCGCCCTCGGCATGCGCTTTCCGTCGCTCACGGCCGCGGCGGCGGCCGCACGCCTGGTGTGCCGCCACGGCCCGCACCAGCTGATCATCACCCACGGCCAGCATGGTGCCATCGCCGGCGATGCCAGCGAGCAGTGGCACGCCGCACCGCCCGCGCTCCAGGCCGTCAGCCCGGTCGGTAGCGGCGATGCGGTGCTCGCCGGCGCCCTCGCCGCCCGCACCCGCGGCGCCGGGCTCGCCGAGGCGCTGCGCCTCGGCGTGGCGTGCGGTGCCGCGAATGTGCTGCGCCCCGGCCCGGGCGTGATCGACCTCGACGACGCGACGCGCCTGGCGGCGGCGATCACGCTGCGACGCCTGGGCTGAGCCTGCGCGTCCTCGCCTCCCTGTGCTCGTCAGTCGATCAGCGCATACCCTGGCACCGTGAGAAACTCGACATAGTCATCGCTCAGCACCAGCGCATCGAGCAGCGCCACCGCCTGATCGAACCGGTGCGCGTCGCCCCCGGCCGTCAGCCCGGCCAGTTCCTCGTCGCGGATCGTGCGATACAGCGCCGCATCGACCGTCCGGCCATCATCGAGCGCCGCGCCGTGGCGGATCCACTGCCAGACCTGCGAGCGGGCGATCTCGGCCGTCGCGACATCCTCCATCAGATTGAAGATCGCGACGGCGCCGCGGCCTGCCAGCCAGGCCTCGATGTATTGCAGCGCCACCGAGACGTTGTTGCGTACCCCAGCCTCGGTCACCGCGCCGGTCGGGATCCGCAGCAGGTCTGCAGCACCCATGGTGGGCTCCGGCACGCGGGCGATCTGATGCGGGCCATCGAAGGCCTGCGCGAAGATGTGCTGCACCGTCGGCACCAGGTCCGGGTGTGCTACCCAGGCTCCATCGAAGCCCTGCCGGGCCTCGCGCTCCTTGTCGACGCGCACTTGCGCCAGCGCGCGTTCATTCACCGCCGGATCGCGCCGTGTCGGAATGAACGCCGACATCCCGCCGAGCGCGTGGGCGCCATGACGATGGCACGCATACACCACCAGTTCGGCCGCCGCGCGCAGGAAGTCAGTCGCCATCGTCACCTGCGCCCGATCGGGGAAGACCAGATCGGCCCGGTGATTGAACGCCTTGATGAAGCTGTAGATGTAATCCCACCGGCCAAGATTGAGCCCGCTGCTGTGCTCGCGCAACTCGTACAGGATCTCTTCCATCTCGAACGCCGCCAGGATATGTTCGATCAATACGGTGGCGCGGATGGTGCCACGCGGCAGCCCCAGCCGCGCCTGGGCGGCGATGAAGATCTCGTTCCACAGCCGGGCCTCGCGGTGGCTCTGCATCTTCGGCAGGTAGAGATACGGGCCGCTGCCACGCGCGAGCAATTCGTGCGCATTGTGGAACAGATACAGCCCGACATCGAAGAAGGCCCCCGCCACCGGTGCGCCATTCACCAGCACGTGCCGTTCGACCAGATGCCAGCCGCGGGGGCGGACCGCCAGCGTCGCCACCGTCGCATTCAGGCGGTACTCGCGGCCATCGGCCGAGGTGAACGTGATCGTGCGACGGATCGCATCGGCCAGATTGCGCTGCCCCTGCACCAGATTCGCCCAGTTCGGCGCGTTCGCGTCCTCGAAATCCGCCATGAACACCTGGGCACCCGAATTCAGCGCATTGATCACCATGCGCCGGTCGGTCGGCCCGGTGATCTCGGTGCGGCGGTTGGCAAAGTCCGACGGCACCGGCGCGACTTGCCAATCACCGCCACGGATGGCAGCGGTCTCGGGCAGGAAATCTGGCAGGACGCCGGCGCTCAGCGCGGCCCAGCGCTGGTGTCGTGCCTCGAGCAGCGCGACGCGCTGTGGCTCGAACTGCACGGCGAGCTCTGCCACGAAGGCAAGTGCTTCGGGCGTCAGAATCGTCTCCCAGGTTGGTTCAACCGCTCCCAGGACGTCGATGCGTGGCATTGTGGTCAACGCGATCCTCCTTCACTCTGGCACGCCCGCGGGCCGACCCACGGCGCCCTACAATAGCACGGATCTGCGAGCGCTCCGCACTGCCTCGATGGCCGGCGCCCGAGAGAAGCGAGAAGCGAGAAGCGAGAAGCGAGAAGCGAGAAGCGAGAAGCGAGAAGCGAGAAGCGAGAAGCGAGAAGCGAGAAGCGAGAAGCGAGAAGCGAGAAGCGAGAAGCGAGAAGCGAGAAGCGAGAAGCGAG